>JAJYLS010000485.1 GCA_021787555.1 Acidobacteriota bacterium
TCCGCCTCCTGTTCAACAATCGTGATATTGGACGTGTAGCGCTTCCCAGACCGCAGCAGCGCGCGCTCGTCCTTGTCCTGGAGAACCTGCTCCAGCCAGCCTTCCGGCAGCAGCGAGACGATGAACGGGGGCAGCCTGCCGGGCGTCGTCTGCCGAATGAGCGGCGGCCCGTCGCCCTCGCCCGGCTTCCAGCGCCACTCGAACCCGTCGTGAATCAGGCGCCCCAGAGGCACGCCGTGCCAGGCGACGATCAGATCCAGCGCCGCCTCGTTCTTTGCGGGCGCAGCGCTCGGCCGTCGCAGGAGGTAGCGCTCCGCCGCCTCCCCCTCGCGATACCACTCGTTTTCGCGGGCCAGTGTCCAGACCGCATCGGCCGCGCCCTGTGCCGAGCCATATTCCTCGATCAGGCGCGCAGCAATCGAGACCCGCATGTCGTCGTTGATCGATGCCGCGTGCTCACTGCGCAGACGGAATGCCTCAAGGAAGCGCTGACGGATTGATGAGACGGCAATCCGGAACTCGCCCATGCCATCGTCGATGACGCCTTCGCCGACGGATGGATGCGAGGGGGCCTCGTTCTGGATGATCTCCAGTGCACGGATGCGGGTGCGTTGCTTGCGCCTGGCGCTCAGAAAGAGACGTCCGTCCGGGGTTGGCCCGAGCAGGACGGCGCTCGCGGCCGACAGGTAAGCTCGGGGGTACAGATATTTGGCGATACGGACGGCGTGCCGGAGGACGGTGGCTTCGATGTCGTCTCCGGCATCGACGTATATGCCGCGCATGAGCTGGACGAGCTTCCCGGTCCCCGACCGGTAGTGGCTGCGCGTCTTGTCGATCGTTTCGCCAACGAGGTGTAGCGCCATTCTAGCCTTCCCGCACTTCAGGTACGACTAAGTTAGCATTAACAGGCGGCGGTCTGCAAGAAAGAACCCAACTCCATCTGCCGCGCGGCCGGGGCCATCCGAGCCACACCCATAGAAAGCGGACCCGGCCGGCCCGCGCATGCATCCAACACAGCAGGTAGAATTGGCAATAGATGCTGATCAAGAAGGGCCCCGATTTCCGCTACTCAGAGATTACCCCCAAATCCGTTCATCTGAACCGCCGGAAATTTCTTGCGGGAGTTCCGGCCGTGTTCCTGGGCGCGCGGGTGGCGCGCGCCGCCAAACTGCCGAACCTGGCGAAGAGCCCGTTCAGCACCACCGAGAAGCAGAACACCTACGACCTGGTCACGCACTACAACAACTTCTACGAGTTCGGCACCGCCAAGAGCGACCCCGCGAAGAACGCGCGCAATTTTAAAACCGAGCCGTGGACCGTCTCCGTGGAAGGACTGGCCGCGAAGCCGCGCAAGTTCTCCATTGAGGAGATCCTGAAACTCGCGCCCATCGAGGATCGCGTCTACCGGCACCGCTGCGTGGAAGCCTGGTCCATCGTCGTGCCTTGGGCGGGCTATTCGCTCAGCACGCTGTTGAAACAGGTCGAGCCACTGCCGAAGGCGCACTTCGTGGCCTTCCAGAGCTACTGGAACCTCCGCCAGATGCCGCTGGCGCGCCCCAACATCGCGGGAATCGAGTTCCCCTACGTCGAGGGCCTGCGCCTGGATGAGGCCATGCATCCGCTGGCGCTTTTGTGCGTCGGCATGTACGGCGAAACGCTACCGCCGCAGGACGGCGCGCCTGTGCGCCTGGTGGTGCCCTGGAAATACGGCTTCAAGAGCATCAAATCCATCGTGAAAATTCGCCTGGTGGACAAGCAGCCGCCCGCCACCTGGAACCTGGAAAACGCGCACGAGTACGGCTTCTATTCGAACGTCAACCCCCACGTTGACCATCCCCGCTGGAGCCAGGCCCACGAGCGCCGCCTGCCGGGCTTGTTCTCCAATCACCCTACCCTCATGTTCAATGGCTACGACCAGGTTGCCAGCCTCTATAGCGGCATGGACCTCAGGAAGTATTTCTGATGCTGAGGAGCCGCTGGGCTAAAGCGGACGCATTCCTGCTTGGCCTGGCACCGCTGGGTGCCCTGGGCTGGCGCATCTACCAGCAGGACCTGACTGCCAATCCCGCCGAGTTCATCCAGCATTTCACCGGCGATTGGACCATCCGGCTGATTGTCGTCACGCTCGCCGTTACGCCCCTGCGCAAACTGCTGCGCCTGCCCGACCTGATCCGCTTCCGCCGCACGATCGGGCTGTTCGCTTTCTTCTACGGCTGCCTCCATTTCCTGAG
The DNA here is from genome assembly GCA_021787555.1 of Acidobacteriota bacterium. Classification (GTDB taxonomy): domain Bacteria; phylum Acidobacteriota; class Terriglobia; order Bryobacterales; family Bryobacteraceae; genus JAJYLS01. The sequence continues at coordinate 2,232 of JAJYLS010000485.1, forward strand.
CTATCTCTGGCTGGATAAGCTGTTCGATCTTCACGAGATGATCAAAGACGTCGGTAAGCGCCCGTTCATCACGGTCGGATTCGCAGCTTTCGTTTCGATGGTGCCGCTGGCCCTCACTTCAACCAGAGGTGCCATCCGCCGGCTCGGCGGCAAGCGCTGGCAGGCGCTGCACCGGCTTATTTACTTCACCGGCATCGCCGCGGTGGTCCATTACTATTGGCAGGTAAAATCGGACGTGAGAAAGCCTCTCTTCTATGGCGCGCTGGTCGGCGTTCTCCTTCTCTTGCGCATCGGTGCGTGGACCGTCGCCCGCAGCCGACGGCCCGCGTTCAATAAGCGCGGTGCGGTAATTCCCGGTCAGCTGGAGCCCGCCTCCGCTTCAACGGCGGCCGGAATAATTTCCGGATCGGAGGAGATAATTCATTAAGGACGGAATTGTTAAAATGGGTCCAGCCTTGTTGAAGCTTCTTCCCGTGGTTCTCGCTTTTGTGCCGCTTCGGGCTCAATCCCTCCAGATCCTGCCTTCTCCCCCACCGAGTGCGGACGCGCGATCCAGAGCATTTCAGATCATGATCGTTACACCGCAAGAGAAGCCGCCGGCGGCCCTCCAGTGC
>JAJYLS010000150.1 GCA_021787555.1 Acidobacteriota bacterium
CGTCCGCTGTCCGCGCTTCCTCCATGGCGGTTTCGCCCGTCACCGTGATGAACGCGTTCAGCGCGCCGTTCAGCCGCTCGACGCGCCCCAGCGCCGCCTTGGTCAGTTCGACCGACGACACCCCACCGCCGCGCAGCGTCCGCCCCGCTTCCTCAATCGTCACTCCGCACCCTCCCTCGGATCGAACGTGATGTCCGGCTCTAGTTCCACCGAAAGGTCCGCCACCAGCGGCCGGAACGCCTTCTCCAGGCCCTCCAGCGGCGCCGTGTCGCCGATCTCGAACCCTTGTGCTCTAGCGATCGCCTTCCAATCCTTCATTCCGACTCCTAACTCCTCAATTCCTCAACTCCTGATTCCTCCACCCCCAACTCCCCATCCCGCCGCGCCGTCCAATACGCCCCGCCCAGCACGATCATCGCCGCCGCGAAGCTCCACAGCAATATGGTCACCGAGTACTGAAAAATCTCGTACTCCCGCTCCAGCTTGCTCTTGAGCAGCGGCCACACCAGCAGGTTGATGTACTTCAGCACCTCCAGCGCCAGCCCCACTACGATGGCCACCGGCAGCACGCGCCTCGGATCCACCTTCCGGTTGGGCAACAGCCAATACACCAGGAACAGCGCAAAAATCGACAGCGGAATGGCCGCCGCCTTGAACACCAGCAGATTGGCCCACACCAGCAGCTTGTTGCTCAAACCGACTTCCGCCATCCACTGCGAATTCAGCCCCGTGAACATCAGCGACAGCAGCGCCAGTCCTCCGCACGCAAAAATCAGCCCCAGGCTCACGAGCTGGTTCTTCAAATAGCTCCGGTTCTCCGCCACGCCCCAAGCCCGGTTCAGCGCCACCTCCAGTGGCTCGAAGATCCCGTTCGCCGTGATCAGCAGCAGCACCATCGACGTGGTCTGCACATTATAAACTTTGAACCAGTTCTGTAGCTTTTCCGCGATATACTGCCCCGCGCTCCCCGCGAAAAAATCGCCGATCCCGATATAGATCGCGCGTTCCGCCGCCTGCCAGTGCAGCACGTTCCGGCAAAGCCCGATCATCACCAGGCAAAACGGATAGAACGCCAGCAGCACAGAAGCTGAGATCGCCAGCGCATACACGTGCGCCTCCGTCTGCGCCAGGTAGCGTAGGGTAGGCCGGAACCGCATCCACCGCGGCCGCAGCGTCTCGAATTTGGGGGGCGTCAAATTTCAGCTTAGCGCCCTTGACATCCCCTCGCGCGCAGCGCACATTCGTAGGGGAGGTTGCGCCGAGCTGGCGCATCGCGTCAACCTTCACCATATCCAAGCAGCCTTTGACTATTTGGATGTCCGTCGCCGTACCCGTATTGCTTGTGATGGACGGTTTAAGGGCGATCGGCACCCTACTTTAAGATTTCTTAGTGTTTCATTTTCGACCTTATATTTCCTTCATTTTCAGCTCCTTAGCTCCAGAGCTGCCGGTTTTCGCCCTCCTCGCATGTTGACATGGTACTGGAGGCTGCAAATGCACGCCGAAAACGAAAATTCAGACCGCTTCGAAGCCGGATGCTGGCTCGGACGCGCCCAGGTCGTCGCCGCCATGGCCAATCAATGCTCCTTCGCTCAAGCCGAGTGCCTGCGCAAATTGAAGGAGTCCAACGCGCACCAGGCACTCGGCTTAACTTGGGAGGAATTCTGCTCGCAGCACGTCGGCCTGAGCCGCGCGCGCGCCGATGCCATCATTCAAAATGCCCGGGAGTTCGGTGAATCCTATTTCCGGCTGGCCGAGATCGTTCCCATCTCGCCTCAAACCTATCGGCAGATCGACCCCAGCGTCGACGGCGAAACCGTCGACCTCGGCAACGGCAAAATCCTCGCCCTGACCCCCGAAAACGCCCCCGCGATCCGCGCCGCCATCGCCGAACTGCGCAAGCGCAGAGCGCCCTCCGGCGATTTCGGCAAGGATGCCGCCTTCCGCAGCATCCGGCGCCGCCTCAAGGCCTTATTCGCGGAATTCTTCCTGCTCTTTCCGCAGCTCAACTCAGCTTACGACGCGCAAGAGATGCGGGCCATCGTGAAATACCACCGCGAGCAGGTCAAGGAGCTGGAATACCGCTTGCGCGCAATCGGCTTTATCCAGTGATCTCCTTTGTTTGCAACAAACCGCCGCTTGCGCACAAGCGGTTCCGCTTATGCCCGCGTCACCGCGCCGTCCGACGTCCGTTGTAACACGAAGCTGATAGCCGATAGCCGAAAGCTGATAGCTTATATGTTTATGCTCTCCGAGCAACTCCGCGAATCCGGTGTCGTCGGCGCCGGTGGGGCCGGTTTCCCCACCTACGTCAAGGCGCAGTCCCAGGTCGAGTACCTCATCGCCAACGGCGCCGAATGCGAGCCCCTCATCCACAAGGATGCGGAGCTCATGCTCCACTTCCCCGCCGAAATCCTCGCCGGCATGACCGCCATGATGGACGCCACCGGCGCCAAAACCGGCAAATTCGGCGTCAAAACCAAAAACGCCGCCTCCATCGAAGCCCTCCAGCGCAGCCTCAAATCCGATCGCATCGAATTCGTCCTCCTCGGCGATTTCTATCCCTCCGGCGACGAGTACGAGCTCGTCTACTCCGCCACCGGCCGCCTCATCCCGCCCGCCGGCATCCCGCTCCAGGTCGGCTGCGTGGTCAACAACGTCGAGACGCTCTATAACGTGAACCTCGCCCAAACCGGCGCGCCCGTCACCCAGAAATTCCTCTCCGTCTGCGGCGCCGTCAAGGAGCCGCAATCCTTCTGGGTGCCCGTCGGCACCTCGTTCCGCGATCTCATTAACCTCGCCGGCGGTGCCACCGTTCCCGATTACGGCATCTTCATCAGCGGCATCATGATGGGCACCCTCACCTTCGACCTCGACGACGTCGTCACCAAAACCACCGGCGGCCTCATCATTCTTCCGCGCGACCATTACCTCATGACCCGCCGCACCCGCTCGCAGCAGGAAATGCACCATATCGGCAAATCCGCCTGCGACCAGTGCAGCTACTGCACCGAATTCTGCCCCCGCTACCTGCTCGGCTACGAGGTCATGCCGCACAAGGTCATGCGCAGCCTCGCCTTCACCACCACCGGCGAGGAGATCTGGAACCAGTGGGCCGAGCTCTGCTGCGCCTGCGGCATCTGCACGCTCTACGCCTGCCCCGAAGACCTCTATCCCAAGGAAGCCTGCGACCGGGGCAAGCGCGACCGGCGCGCCGCCGGCCTCAAATTCGTCCAGCAGAAGCCGGTCGAGCCGCACCCCATGAAGGAGTACCGCCGCGTCCCGCTGGCGCAATTGCGCAAGCGGCTCCAGGTCGAAGAGTACGAGCGCGAAGCGCCCTACAAGCAACTGAATTGGCGCCCCGCTTCCGTGCGCATCAGGATGCGCCAGCACGCCGGCCAGCCGGCCACGCCCGCCGTGGCCGAAGGCAAGCGCGTGAAAAAGGGACAGGTGGTCGGCCGCATCGAAGACGGCAAGCTCGGCGCGCCCGTCCACGCCAGCATCGACGGCAAAGTGCGCGCCGTCAACCCGGATTACGTGGAGATTGTGGCATAAGCAATGGCAAAAAATTCCATCGGATTGATCGAGCTCACCAGCATCGCCTCCGGCTTCCTCGCCTGCGATGCCATGCTGAAGGCGGCGGACGTGGACCTCGTCCTCTCACGCTCCATCTGCTCCGGCAAGTACATGGTGATGGTGCGCGGCGAGGTGGCCGCGGTCCAGGCTTCGGTGGCTGCCGGCATCGCCGGCACGCGCTTCTCCGTCATCGATTCCTTCGTCATCCCGAACCTCCACGAATCCGTCTTCCCCGCCATCGCCGGCTCGAACAAGGTGGAAACGCTCGAAGCCCTCGGCATCGTGGAATCGTTCTCCGTGGCCTCGCTCATCGAAGGCGCCGATGCCGCGGTCAAAGCCGCCAATATTCAGTTGATTGAAATCCGCCTCGCCATGGCGCTCGGCGGCAAGGCCTTCGTCACCCTCACCGGCAACGTGGCCGCGGTCCAGAGCGCCGTGGATGCCGGCGCGCAGGTCGTCGCCCAGAAGGGCATGCTCGTGAACAAGGTGGTGATCCCGCATCCCCGCCCCGAACTGCTCACCGAAATGATCTGAGGCGCTACTCCGGAAAGATCTGGTGCGTCAGGTCCTCGGGCGGCTTCTCATGCGACCGGGTCCGATAAGCCAGCGCAAACGCCGCCGCGGCCAGCACCCAGACCCCGATGGCCATCGCGTCCGCCCCGGCCCGGAGCAGCACCGCCAGCGCACACACGACCGTGCGCAGCAGCCACCCGTAGAAGCGCGACCGCTTCACTTCGCCTTTGCGGAAAGCCGGAAGGACCCGCCCGGCCATGTACGCGAAGAAAACGCACGCAGCCCCGAGCACGCCCCGAAAAAACTCAATCGGCATCACCTAAAGTTTGCCACAATGACGGCATGAGTCTCATGCGCGAAATTCGGGAGTTCCCCGTGGACCGTGGCGCCGTGGCGCTGTGGTGGCTCGGGCAGAACGGGTTCATCTTCAAATCGCACGAGGGCACGCTGGTGGGCATCGACCTCTACCTCACCGACAGTTGCGCCGGCCTCGCGCCGGATGGCATGGACCTCAGCCGCCGCGTCCCCATTCTCATCCCGCCCGAAGAGCTGGATGTCGATTACTTCGTCTGCACGCACAACCACCAGGACCACACCGACCCCGAAACCATCGAGCGGCTCCGCCACAAGGACACGCAGCAATTCGTCGGGCCGCATCCCAGTTGCGACGTGTTCCGGCAGAAGGGCGTGGAGCCCGGCCGCATCCTGCCCATCTGGGCGGACCACGAGCTCGATCTGCGCGACACCCGTATCCGCGGCACTTTCGCCCTGCCGACCGACGCGAGCGACCTCAACCACCTCGGCTACATCCTGCAATTCGGCAGTGCCCCGCGCATCTACATGACCGGCGACACGGCCGAATGCGAACTGCTCGAATCCGCGCGCCGCCACCAACCGCAGCTCATGATCACCTGCATCAACGGCGGCTTCAAGAACCTGTCGCACGACCAGGCTGCGCGCCTCGCCGGCGCCATCCGGCCGAAGGCGGCCATCCCCTGCCACTACGACATGTTCCCCGACAACGCCGCCGACCCGCGCCAGTTCCGCGCCGCCCTCAAGCTGCGCGCGCCCGATGTGCGCTACGTCCAGCCGGAACACGGTAAGCCGCTGGTCTACGCCTGAAAAGGAGACGCAATTTCCGCCCAAACCGTGGGGGTTTCGTAGCCTGTCCCCAAATTAGGTATATTCAAGAGCATATGAAACGCGTACTATGTTCGCTTCTCCTCGTGGCCGGAGCCGGGTTGGCGCAGCGGTACACCAGCCCGGCCGCCGAAACTTCCGCCGATTTCAACGGCAAGAGGATCGCCATCAAATACCACGCGCCATCTCTGCACGGGCGCGACGTCTTCGGACCGAACGGACCGATCCGCAAGGATCCGACGTATCCGGTGTGGCGGGCGGGCGCTAATGCTGCCACCACGCTGCACACCGATGCCGATCTGGACATCAACGGTCTGAACGTGCCCGCGGGCGATTACACGCTGTTCATCGTACCGGACGAGGGCAAGTGGGAACTCATCGTCAACAAACAAACCGGCCAGTGGGGCCTGGCTTACAACAAGTCGATGGACCTCGGCCGCGTGCCCATGAATATGAGCAAGCCGGAGGCGCCCATCGAGACCTTCAAGATCAGCCTCACCAAAACCGGCCCGGAAAAAGGCGACCTCACGATGGAATGGGCGGAATACGTGGCCACCGCTCCGTTCACCGTGAAATAGCGGTCAGCAAGCGCTCGTAGGCATCCGTGACCGCGTCCCACGAGTAGCGGGCGCGCACGCGTTCCATGCCCTTTTGCCGCAGCGCGGCGCGCTCCGCTTCGGGCATGGCGAGCGCCAGTTTCAATTTCGCGGCGAGATCTTCCGGCTCGAAGGGGATGCCGGCATCGCCCGCCGCTTCCGCATTTTCGGGCGTGTTGCGATAGAGCACCAGAGCGCCGCGGCCCATGGCTTCTATAAGCGCGGGATGCGTGCCGCCCACCTCGGTGGCGTGGATGTAGGCGAAGCAATGCGAGCCCAGTTCGCGATAGCCTTCGCCGTAAATCGCACCGGGCATGACGAGGCGCGGATCGCGCGTGTCGCGCACCTTGCGGATGTATTCCTGGGCATAAGGCGCATCGCCGACGAGCGCCAGTTTCATGGGCGTCTCGATCTGCTCGAACGCCTGCCGCACTTCGAGCGCGCGGTTCTCCGGCTCCATGCGGCTCACGTAGAGGAAATATTGGCCGGGTGCGAGCCCCAGTTTTTCCAGCGCACCGGTGCCTTCGGCTTTGCCCACCTCGGCGCCGTAGGGGATGAATTCGCTGGCCTTGCGCCAGCGGTCGCGGTAGTAATCCTGGATATTGCGCGCGTCGGTGACGACCGCCGTGGGGCAGAAGGTGGCCAGCCATTCGGAGGCGAAATACCACGCCTTGGCCAGCCGGTTCCACTTTTTGCGCTTGCGCTCGATGCCGTCCACGTTGAGCGCCGCGGGCATGCCGAAGATGCGCGGCAGGATGGTGAAAACGGCATTGGCGCCGTTGCAATAGAGCGCGGCATCGGCGCGATGCAACAGCAGGTGCAGCGTGGAGACGAACGTGTGGGCCAGGGTATCGAAATATTTGTGGCGGAGGGTCGGGAGATAAGCCAGCCTTACGCCGCGATACACCGGCTCAGAAAACCGCTCGCGGCAATAGACCGTCACCCGGTGCCCGCGCGCCGCGAGCCGGGTGGAAAGCTCTTCGGCAAACGTCTCGAATCCGCCGTAATGGGCCGGGATGCCGCGCGTGCCGAGGATGGCTACATTCATCAACTCTATTTTCACCACAGAGGCACAGAGAACACAGAGTCTTCACAGAAAAAAACCAAGGATCTTCTCTGTGCTTCCTCTGCGTTCTCTGTGGCTCTGTGGTGAGTCAGGTCTTTGCGGCCTCGGATCGCTGGAGCAGGCGCACCATTTTTTTCGGGGCGCGCTTGCTGACGGGGGCGTAGTGGAACCAGCTTGCCATGTAGTCGTCGTCCACGCGCTGGCTGGCCCGGATGGCGCGGCGCTTGGCCCAGACGCGCTTCCCGTTCTTCGCCAGGAACCAGAAGGCCTTGAGGGAGGTATGCTCCCAGAGCAGGCAGCAGGCCACCACCGTGATGTCGCGCGCGGTGATGGAAAACCAGTTGCGGCGGTAGAGGGCCGGCGAAATGTTCTTGATGCGCATCAGGAAGCGGTTCTTCACCGAGTGCATGTTGATTTCGGGCGGCAGCGCGCGGCGGTTGCCGGGCAGCACCTTACGCACGTGATAGCCGCAGGCGTAGGGCGCGTAGAGGCACGTCCAGCCGAGCAACTGCGCGCGCCAGGCGACATCGGCATCCTCGCGGTAGACGAAGAAATCGGTATCGAAGAATTCGCCGTCGAGCGAAACGTCTTCGATCATGGCGCGGCGGTACAGCGCGGCGGCGGCGGTGGCGCCGAACACGTATTCGTAGTGCAGGTAGTGACCGTTATCGACTTCCTGGCTGCCGCGGTCCAGGTGGCGCAGCATGGGATTGAAATAGATGCCCGTGGAATCCACTACCGGCTTTTCGGGAATCTCGAAATGCGCGGTCATGGTGAGCAGTTTGCCGCAGACCGTGCCGATGCGACGGTCGAGATGCCCGGCATCCACCAGCGCCTGAATGAAATTGGGCAGCAGCAGGACGTCGGGATTGAGGGTCAGGACCCAATCGCCGCCGGAAAGCTGGATAGCCTGGTTCTGCGCCGCGGCGAAGCCGATGTTTTCCTCGTTGTAATAAATGCGGCAGCGTTCGTCGAACTGCTCCAGGATGTCGATGGTGCCGTCGGTCGAGGCATTGTCGATGACGATGACTTCCTTGTTCGGATACTTTTGGTCGAGCACCGATTCGAGACACCGTTTAATGAAACGGCCGCTATTGTAGGTAACTATCGTGACGGAGACGAAGTCGTTGTGCGCCATGAAAAAGAACCTGAGTATCCGAGCGTTCCATACAACCGTATTCCTAAATTTCCGGGACCGGGGAAAGCCGCTACTCGTGCCAGCCGGCAACGAGGCATCGGCCGGCGAGCCGCAGAACCTTCCCATGCGCTGCTAGTGACTTCAGGCTCCCATGCACAACCACTTCCTCCGCCAGGCGCAGGAAGGAGCCCGTTACAACCGCCAGGCAAACCATCCGAAATGGCAGCGGACGGAAGTGCCTGGCTGAATATCTCAGAAGATTACCATACCAATAAATCGGCCGCATGCCTACTGGAATGCGGGGAATCGAGTGCCCTCCTGTGTGTTTTGCGACAGCGTCAGGGGCATAGTACAGACTATAACCTCGATCCAGGGCGCGGCGGCAGAAATCGACATCTTCAAACCAGAGCGGAGCGAAACCTTCATCGAAGCCGCCCAATTCCTCCCAAACCGCGCGGCGAATCATCAGGAACGCGCCGGCGGGCTGCTCCACCGGCTGGCGGACGCCGTAATCGAGATCCAGCGCCCGGTAGCGGCGGTTCACCGGCTGATTCGGAAAAAGACGGTTAAGCAAGAGAGCTTCCAAACAGAGGCTCGCGGGCGTGGGCAGCCGCCGCACCATGAAGCCGATTTGCGGATGGCCCTTGGCGTCCAGAAGGCAGCCGCCGGCACCAGCCGCGCCGGGCAGATTGCAAGCCGCGCGCAACGGTTCCAGATCGCTCACGACCACCGTATCCGGATTTAATAGCAGGACGTAGGGTTGCTGCAATACCGCAAAACCTTGATTTGCCGCGGCGGCGAATCCGCGGTTGGTGGCATTGGCGATGACGCGGACACCGCGGCGCGTGGCTTCGGCGACGGTGGCATCGCGCGAGGCGTTGTCGATGACGACGATTTCGGCATCGGTTGCACGTGCGGAATCGAGGCACGGCCCGATTTCGGACTGCGAGTTGTAGGTGACGATCACGATGCCGATCTGTGTCACTTTGCCTCACCGGTGGAGCGGAGCAACTCCTCGTTCTCCCGCAGAAATTGTTCCAGTAGTTCTGGATCGAAAAATTTACATTGGTCGCGAGCAGCGGAGAATTGGCGCGCGCCCTGCCACTTGCCGCGGAGCCAGGACAAGGCGGCTCCGTGGCGCGCGGCGGCGGCGCCCCAGCGAAGCTGGCCGGCGACAATGCGCCACCAATGGCGCGCGAGCAATTCGCGCGGATAATGGCGCGCGAGGAGCAAAACCTGGTTGCGCGAGATGAGCCGCACCATTTCCGGATGCCAGCGGCCGAGCGCGGCGCTGCCGTAGTGGCGCGCCACGGCGCGCGGCTCGTAGATTCCAGAGATGCCGGCGCGGGCGCAGCGCAGGCCGAAATCGACATCTTCGAGATACGATCCGAAAGACTCTTCGAGGAGACCGATTTTGCGGAAGAGACCGGCGCGGAAGAGCGCGGCGGTCCAGGGCGCGGAGAAGATGGGGCGCGGTTTGGAAAAGCACGGGCTATCGGGGAGGCCGTGGCCGGCGCGCCAGGCCAGGCCGGAGCGGGTGCGCAGGTCGAAGGTGGCGTCGATGAATTGGGGATTGCGTGCGCTCAGAATTTTGCCCGTGGCGAACGGGGCGCCAGTCGCCGTGAGGATGGCGAAATAATCGGGGGCGAGTTCGACATCGCTGTTGAGCACGGCGATCCAATCGCCCGTGGCTTCGCGGATTCCGCGATTCACCGCGGCGGCGAAACCGGCATTGCGGCCCATGGGAATGACGCGCGCGCCGCGGGCGCGGGCGAGTTCGGGCGCGCCATCGGTGGAACCATTGTCGATGGCCAGCAGTTCGGCGGCGGGTTGGGTTTGCGCGTCGAGCGAATCGAGGAGGCGCGCCAGAAACTCGCGGCCGTTCCACACCGGCACGATGGCGCCGATGCTCATCGGAAGAAGCGCTTCCTGGCCATGAAGACCAGGTTCTGAAAACCGTCGCGCCAGGGCTTGAGCTTGGTTTCGCCCAGGCGCGAGGAATACATCACGGAGATTTCGGCGAAGCGGATTTGGGAGCTGCGCAGCGCCTCGATCTTGATCTCCTCGGAAAAGGCCATGCCGTCGGAGACCAGCTTCATGTGCTTGAGAATCGAGCGGCGGAAGACCCACATGCCGGATTGTGAATCGCGCACCCAGCGGAAATAGAGCAGCGAGAGGAAGAGCGAGAGGACGAGGTTGCCGAACTTGTTTTTGAAACTCATGGCCTGGGCGTCGCGGACGGGGAAGCGCGAAGCGTTCAGGAAATCGGCGCGGAGGTGGAGGAAGGCTTCGAGCAGGTAGGAGAGGGCATCGACGGGGTAGCTGTGGTCGCCATCGAGGGTGACGATGAGATCGCCGGTGGCATTGGCGAAGCCGCGCTTGTAGGCGCGGCCGTAGCCGCGGACCGCCTCGCGGATGACTTTGGCGCCTAGGCTTTGGGCCACTTCGGAGGTGTGGTCGGTGGAGGCATTATCCACGACGATCACCTCGTCGACGAAGTCGGGCATAGCGCGGAGCATCTGCTCGATGCCCTGCTCTTCGTTGAGGCAGGGGATAATGACGGTGACGGAGGTGCTTTTATACATGCCGCCGTCTTTTTGAACTTGGCGCGCGTCTGGTTATCATGGAAGCCATGAAGCGGTTTGCGCTCCTTCTGTGCGGATCCGCGGCCCTGGCGTGTGCCGCGGACCTAGCTAACGTGCGTTCGGTATATGTGATGCCGATGAGCCGCGGTTTCGACCAATACATCGCCAACCGGATCACCAATGGCCACATCTTCCAGGTGGTGACCGATCCCAAGCGGGCCGATGCCATTTTGACGGACCGCATCGGGCAGGCGTTCGAGATCCAGTTGGAGAAGATTTCTCCGCCGCCCGAACCGCCCAAGCCGGCCAAACCAGCCAAGGCGGCGGAGAAAGCCGATGACAAGTCGGCGGACAAAGGCGACCAAAAGTCCAGCGACAATAACCCCGCGGCGATGTTCGCCGACACCGAGAAGCAGAGCGACGCGGTGAATGCGGCGCTGAGTTCGTCGTTCGGGCGGGGCAAGGGCACGATTTTCCTGGTCTGGGCGAAATCGCGGGAAGTGGTGTGGTCGATATACGACCCGCCCAAGAGTTCCTCCAGCAAAGACATGGATCGGACCGCATCGGACATTGTAGCCAGCCTCAAGAAAGACCTGAACCCGAAGGAGAAGTAGGGGCCGGGATTCTTTTTCACCACGGAGACACGGAGACACGGAGAAAAGCATTTCATGGGGTGTTCTCCGTGCCTCCGTGTCTCTGTGGTGAATTCGTTTTTCGCTTTGCCTCGATTATTTCGCGGTACGACCCCGCCAGGCGGCGGGTGAGCAATTTCATGTCCCAGTTTTGCTCGACTTCGGCGCGGGCGCGGACGGCCATTTCGGCGGCGGCGTCGGGATCGGAGAAAAGCGCGAGGACGCGGGCGGCGAAACCGGCGGGATCGTCGGCCAGGGCGCAGAATTCGCCGTCTTTTTGGGCAAGACCTTCGGCGCCGACGACGGTCGAGACCACCGGGATGCCGGCGGCGAAAGCTTCCAGCAATTTCACGCGCACGCCCGAACCGCTGCGGATGGGGCAGATGAAAAGAGCGTAGCGGGCGAACAGGGCGCGAACATCGTCGACGAAGCCGAGCATTTCGATGGCGCCGCCGCCTTCATAAGCATAGGCGGGCGGCGGGTCGCTGCCGGCGAGCACGACGCGGGCCCGCGGCTCTTTGGCGAGGATGAGCGGCAGCACCTGGCGGACAAACCAATCCATGGCCACGCGGTTGGGGTCGTGGCGGAAGCTTCCGATGAAGAGCATGGTCAACGGCTCACGACCGGCCGGACGGAATTCGTAGCGCGAAGTATCGATGCCGGCGCGCAGACCGGCGCGGAGTTTGGGCGCGAGATCGGGAAGGAAGCCGAGCAGGTAATCGCGGTTGGCGGGCGTGCAGACCTGCACGTGATCGAATCGCGGGAGCGCGCGCAGCTCGTAGCGCAGGGCGCGGAGATATTCCATGCGCGCCTTCAGCTCGTGGATGAGTTTCACGTGATGCCCCAGCCCGCGGGCGATGGACTGGAAATAGACGTCGTGTTCGAACAGGACCTCGGCGATGTGGCGGTAGCCGCGGCGGTATTGCGCCATCGGCGTGTATTCGAGCTGGAGGACATCGATCCGGTAGCGGTAGAGCTCGCGATGGATCAGCCATTCGAGATCCGGGTTGGCGAATTCGCGCACGGCGTGGGGCACGAGCGAGCCGTAGCCTTTGGGCGCGCCGCTGGGGCGGACGAGCCATTCGACCGAGGCGCAGATCTGGCGCAGGGCGGCGTTGGCTTCCTGCTCCGAGGGCCAATCGAGAAGCTCGACGACGTGCACTTCGGCCAGTTTGGCGAGTTCGCAGAGCGTCTGGTACATGAAGACGCCGCCGCCGTGCACGGGCGGGCAGATGGGATAGGGCGAAACGAAGAGGACGCGGAGGGGACCGGACGCGGGGGCGATTGGAGCGAAGCGGTCGCGGAAATAGCCGCCGAGGGGGCGGCGGAAGGCTTCGGTGTCCGTGATGCAGGCGAGCGAGCGGGCGCGCCAGCGGGAGCGCATGGCCTGGGGAAGCTGGCGGAAGGCGTGCCAGACGGCCGCTGGATTGGGGCGGAGCGGGATATCGCCGAACACGACTGCCAGCACGGCGCCGGCCGAGGTGAAGGCAAAGTGAACGGCGAGGCGGCGCCACTCGTGGATATTCTTCCAGCAGAAGAGGAGGTAGTTTTTCTTGAGGACGGCCTGGATCTGGTCTTCGCGGAAGCGTTTGCCGATGGTTCCGCGGTGCTCGTGCCAGACGATGCTGCGCGGCTGGTAGAGGACTTTCCAGCCGCGCTTCCAGGCGAGGTAGCCGAGATCGGTGTCTTCGAGGTAGAAGGGCGCGAGGAGATGGTCGAAGCCACCGAGCTCGAGAAATTTGCGGCGGTCGAAGGCGCAGGAACCGCCGCCGCCGTAGAAGCAGGGGAATAGATCGTCGACGGCGGGATCGATACGGTGGCGGACGCGCAGACAGCCTTCCTGCCACCAGCCCTGGGTGAGGCCGCTCTCCTCGCGCGGCTTGGCGGGATCGCTGAAGAAGATCTGGCAGGAGACGGCGAAGACCTCGGGATCGCGGAAGCCTTCGAGGAGCGGCGGGAGGAAGCCGGGATCGACGCGCATGTCGCTGTTGAGCAGGACGACGATGTCGTTTCGGGCGGCGCGGAATCCGGCGTTGGAGCCGCCGCCGAAGCCGAGATTGCGGTCGAGGGCGAGGAGGGTGACCTGGGGGAAGGTGGCGCGGACGAAGCCGGCGCTGCCATCGGTGGAGCCGTTGTCAACGACGATGATTTCATCGGGATGGGCGGCGATAACGGAGGGGAGATATTTTTCGAGGAGGTCGCGGCCGTTCCAATTGGGGATGACGACGCTCGCAGCAGGGGCTGGGGGTTGGGGGTCAGTGGCTGGGGGACGGCGGAAAAATGCGTCTGTCCCCTTTTTGGCGAGGTCGGTGAGGAAGAGGGCCAGGGCGCCGATCGCGAGGAGGAACGGGGAGAGGATCAGCAACGGCAGGTTGCGGAGGAGGCGCTTGAGGAAATGCATGTCAGCCGGCCGGCAACTCCGGACCCAGGCCCACTTTTCGGCCGAGGCGCATCCAGCGCGAGGCGCGGACCAAGGCGAGCTGGTGGCCGAGGGTTTCGGCTTCCTCTTTCAGGCGCAGCGCCCAGGCGGTGCGCTCTTCGAGCTCGTGCTCGGTGCGGTGCAGGGCTTCGACGGCTTTCACCAGGTCGGCTGTCTGCTTCTCGACTTCGGCGTTCAGGCGCGCTTCGATTTCGTGGGCCCATTGGATTTTGGCCTGAACGTCCTGTTCGAGCTCAGCCACTTTGGCTTCATAGGCTGCGACGACTCTGCGGGACTGCTCCTGGTCGCGACGCAGCTCGTCCTGAAGCTGGGCGATGCGGG
>JAJYLS010000151.1 GCA_021787555.1 Acidobacteriota bacterium
GCCATGAAGGAAGCCATGAACATGGCGGGCATCCCCGTGGGCGCCTGCCGCAAGCCCATCGGCCCCATGCCGCAGAGCGCGCGCGAGAAGGTGGCGGTGGTGGTGGCGAAGTTGAAAGCCGCGGGCTACCTCGCGCGAACCGCCAGCGCGGTGGTTTCGTGAGCAACCGCCTCGCCCGCGAGCAGAGCCCATATTTACTCCAGCACGCGCACAACCCGGTGGATTGGTATCCTTGGGGTGAGGAGGCGTTCGCCAAAGCGCGCGCCGAGGAGAAGCCCGTCTTTCTTTCCATCGGCTACTCGACTTGCCACTGGTGCCACGTCATGGAGCGCGAGTCGTTCGAAAATCCGAAGATTGCGGAACTGCTCAACCGCGATTACGTGGCGATTAAAGTGGATCGTGAAGAGCGGCCGGATATCGACCGCATCTACATGACGTTCGTGCAGGCCACCACGGGCAGCGGCGGCTGGCCGATGTCGGTTTTTCTCACGCCCGAATTGCAGCCGTTTTTCGGCGGCACGTATTTTCCGCCGGAGACGCGCTTCGGGCAGCCGGGCTTCGCCTCGGTGCTGGAACAGATCGCCGCGGCGTGGCGCACGGAGCGCGAGCAGATCGTCGATTCGGCGCGCGACGTGGTGGCGCAGCTTCAAGAGCAGGCGGCTTTCGCCTCGGCTCGCCCGGGCGCGCCTGCAATTGACTCCGCGCTGCTCGACAGCGGCTTTTTCGTGTTTCGCCGCGGCTTCGACAGGCATCATGCCGGCTTCGGCGGCGCGCCGAAATTCCCGCGGCCCTCGGTGCACAATTTCCTGCTGCGCTACTACGCGCGCACGCGGAACGAGGAAGCGCTGGATATGGTCCTGCTGACGCTGCGCGAGATGGCCAAGGGCGGCATGAACGATCAGCTCGGCGGCGGCTTCCACCGCTACTCCGTGGACGACCGCTGGTTCGTGCCGCACTTCGAGAAGATGCTCTACGACCAGGCGCAGCTCGCGATTTCCTACCTCGAAGCCTTTCAGATTACGCGCGACCGGCAGTATGCCGAGACCGCGCGCAAGACGCTGGATTACGTGCTGCGCGACATGACCGGTCCGGAAGGCGGCTTCTATTCCGCGGAGGATGCCGATAGCGCGATCGACCGCGCGCGGCCCGAGGTCAAGGGCGAAGGCGCGTACTACATCTGGAGCGCCGAGGAGATCCGGCGGCTGGCGGAAAACCCCGCCGCGGATTGGTTCTGCTACCGCTACGGCGTCGAGGATCGCGGCAACGTGCAGAACGATGTGCACGGCGAATTCACGGCGCGGAACATTCTCTACGAGGCGCACACGGTGGAGGAGACGGCGGAGAAATTCGGGCGCCCGGTGGAAGAGGTCCGCGCCGGCGTGCTCCAGGCCGGGCGCATTTTGCTGGAAGCGCGAAGTCAGCGCGTCCGGCCGCATCTCGACGACAAAATCCTCACCTCCTGGAACGGCCTCATGATTTCGGCATTGGCGCTCGCGGGGGCCGTGCTCGACGAGCCGCGCTATGCCGATGCCGCGCGCCGCGCCGCCGAATTCGTACTTGGCCGGCTGTACGATCCCGCAACAGGCGTTTTGCTGCGGCGCTATCGCCAGGGGCAGGCCGCCATTCCGGGGTTCCTGGACGACTACGCGCTGTTCGTCCAGGCGCTGCTGGATCTCTACGACGCGCAATTCGACCTGCGCCACCTGGAACTGGCCGCGCGGATCGCCGAAAAACAGGGCGAAGTGTTCGAGGACCGCGAGGGCGGCGGGTTTTTCAGCACCGCGGCCGGCGACGGCACGCTGGTGGTCCGCATCAAAGAGGATTACGACGGCGCGGAGCCATCCGGCAATTCCGTCGCGGTCCTGAATCTGCTTCGGCTCGGCCAATTGCTCAACCGCGCCGATTTCCGCAGTTCCGCCGAACGCGCCCTCGGCGCCTTTGCTCCGCGCCTCGCCGCCGCGCCGGTGGCGCTGCCGCAGATGCTGGTTGCCTGCGAATTTTTCCTGGCCCCGCCGCGCCAGGTCGTCGTGGCGGGTGCACGGAACGGCGCGGATACCGCGGCACTGCTGCGCACGCTGCATGCGCGCTTTATGCCCAACCGCGTCGCGCTTCTTGTGGACTCCGCCGAGACCCGGCGCCGGCTGTCCGCCGCGATTCCGGAGATCGAGTCTATGGCGCCGGCCGATAGCCGCGCCGCCGCCTACGTCTGCCGCAATTACGCCTGCGAGCTGCCGGTTTCCGAGGCTGAAAAGTTCGCCGAATTGCTACAATGAGTGCTTTCAGCCTAGGAGGAGCAATGGAAAGACCAGGAGCGACTACTCTCAAGGGTAACCCCCTCACCCTAATCGGCCCCGAGCTGAAGGCCGGCGATGCCGCCCCGAATTTCACGGCCGTCGACAACAATCTCAAGACCGTGACCCTGGCCGAGACCGGCGGCAACGTCCGGATCATCAGCGTGGTGCCGTCGCTCGATACGCCCGTCTGCGACGCGCAGACCAAGCGGTTCAATGAGGAGGCCGCCAGGCTTCCCAACGTGGATATTCTGACGGTCAGCATGGACCTGCCGTTCGCGCAGAAGCGCTGGTGCGGGGCCTTCGGCGTGGACCGGGTGAAGATGCTTTCGGATCATAAGGGCGCCGATTTCGGCACGCATTACGGCACGCTCATCAAGGAACTGCGCATCGAGAGCCGCGCCATTTTCGTGCTGGATCGCCACAACACCATCCGGCACGTCGAGTACGTGAAGGAAGTGGCCGATCATCCCAACTACGAGACCGCGCTGGCGGCGGCCCGCAGCGCGGCGGCGGCCACAGCCTAGCGGTGTAGCGCAGCGCCCCCTGCGTGCGCGCACCCACGCGCCGCAGCCGCACAAGAGGTTCGACTGAGCTCGAACGATTCATTCCCTGTCTTCGCCGCGGAGCGGTTTTCGCGCGCGGTAGACCACCCCCTGGTCCGCGGCGGGCTTACCCTGATCGCCGGTGTCCTCGCCGGCAATGTGCTGGGGTTCGTGCGTGTGGCGATCACCGCCTACCTGCTGGGCACGCACAGCCGCGCCGATTCGCTGGCGGTGGCCATGGGTCCGCTCGATTCGCTCAACGGGCTGCTGACCAACAGCGTGCTGTTCGCCTTCGTGCCCATGCTTGCGGCTTGCGCCGCGGGCGAGCGCATGGCGTTGTTTCGCAAGCTGAGCGGCTGCTTCGCCTGGGCGTTCGCGGCCCTTGCCGCCGTGATTATCGCGGCCGCGCCGCTGCTGATGAAAGCGCTGGCGCCGGGGCTCGCGGCTCCATACTTTGCGACCGCGGTCCTGCTGTTCCGCATCATGGCCCTTTCGGTGGTGGCCGCCGGGGTGGCCGCGGTGCACTGCGCGCTGCTCTACACCGATCGCCGCTTTCTGCCCACGGCGTTCTATCAGGCTGCACTGAACGTGTGTACCATTACCGCCGCGCTCAGCCTGTGGAAGTTCCTGGGCGTGTATGCCTTCGCCTGCGGCTACGCGGCCGGCGCGTGGGTGCAGCTTGCCATCGTGTATTTTGCCTCGCGATCCGACCGCGCCGCGGCGCCGGCCGCCGAGTGCAAGGTCCACTGGCGCGAGATTCTCAGCCGCCCGTGGTTTTTTGTGGTTTATGCGGCCGCCCTGGGAATGAACATGATTTTCCTCCGGGCGTGGGCGACGCACGTGGGGCCGGGGATGGCGGCGGCGCTGGATTACTGCCTTCGCGGCATCACGGTGCCCATGGCGCTGCTGGTTACTCCGATCGCGAATTCATTACTGCCGGAGATCGCCCGCCTGCGCAGCTTGAGCCGCATGCGCGATGCCCTCCGCCTGATCGACCGCACCATTGCGCTGGCGGCGCTGATCGCGGTGGCGGGCTGCGCCATCGCTCTCACCTTCCGCACGCCCGCCATCGCCCTCCTGTTTCAGCGCGGCAGCTTCACCGCCGAGTCCACCCGGCTGGTGGCGGCGGTCTTTCTCGGCCTCGGCCCGAGCCTGGTCGGCTGGAGCCTCCTCGAAATCACGGCGCGCTCGCTGTTCGCGCTCGATCGTCCCTGGCCGGCGGTGATCGCCGCCAGTATCCCGCCACTTTTTAATGTGATCCTGACCGTGCGGTTGCACTCCGCTCACCCGGCGATGATCGGCCTCGGTGCCAGCCTGGGCCTGCTAACCGGCTTCGCGGCTATCTTCGCGATGGCCCACGCGCGCCGCGCGCGCTGGATGGTGAAGGGCTGCTAAGCCGCATGTTAGAATACACGCAACACGGAAAATTGCGGAATGCTGCCGCCTGAGAGACGGGGGACCAGGGAACGAAACCGCTGGAGTGGCGCTTTACCGTGGGTCAGCGGCCTTCTGCTCGCTCCCCTCTGGTGGCTGCTTTCGCTTTTTTTCGTCCCGCTGAAGCTTCCCGTCTGGGGCCTCGCCGTGCTGGCCTCCGTGCTGGCGCCGATGCCCGGACTGATGCTTTATGGCCGCCGCCAGCGCCGGCTGGCGGCTGAGGCGGAGGCGGCCCGCGAAACTGCGGCGCAACTGAAACTCGAGCTGGACAGCGTCCGCTTCCGGACCGCGCGGCTGTGCGAGGACCTGTCCGCCGCCGACCGCCAGGCGCGGCTCTCGCATCAACTGAGCATCCTCGGCCAGTTCACCGCCGGGTTCATGCACGAATTCAATAATCCTCTGAGCATCGTCACCAGCCGGCTGGAAATCCTCCTCGACGAACGCAAGGAGGACGAGGCGCTCTGCGCCGATGTGCGGCAGATGCTCCTGGAGGCGCAATACATGGGCAAGATCGCCCGCACGCTGCTCGAAGCACTGCGGCGCGAGCGCGGTGCGGAGGGGTTCGAGCCCTCGGCTCCGCCCAAGGCCATGGAAGAAGCCGCTCAAGCCTGGGCGCGTCCCCTCGAGGAACAGGGCGTCCGCCTCGAAATCGAGATGGCCCAGGTACCGCGCGTGAACCTGCCCGAGCACGTGATCAGCGAAGTGGTGCGCGGATTGATCGCGAATGCGCTCGCCGCGCTGCGCGGCCGCGAGGGCGCGAGCGTGTGGCTGCGCCTGGATCCCTACCGCGCGGGGGCCTCGAAAGTAGTGCTGCGCGTCGAGGACAACGGCCCCGGCGTGCCCGAACACCTGCGCGCGCGGCTCTTCGAACCATTCCTCACTCAGAGTCCGGGGCGCGAGCACCTGGGCCTCGGGCTGTTCCTCGCTGCCCGCCTGCTCGACATGTACGAGGGCCGGCTGCGCTACGAAACGCGCGAGGGCGGCGGCGCCAGTTTTATCGTAGAGATGCCGCCGGCGCGCTTCCTGCGGGGCCAGCCGTACCATTGGTTTGTGGGAGGAGAACCCGCGTGAGCCGCATTTTCGTAATCGACGACGAGCCGGCGATCGGCGAAAATATCCAACGCCTCCTGCGCTCGCTGGACCTCACGGTCACCGCGTTCCAGGATCCGGCCAAAGGCGTCGCCGCCGCGCTGGCCAACCCGCCGGACCTGGTTCTGCTGGATATGCGCATGCCGGCCATGAGCGGCGAGGAAGTCTTCGCCCGCCTGCACGAAGCGCTTCCCGAAATGCCGGTGATCTTTCTGACCGCGTTCGGCTCGGTGGAGGGCGCCGTGGCCGCCATGCGCATCGGCGCGTTCGATTATATCCAGAAGCCCTTCAAGCGGGAGGAACTGCTGCTGGCTATTAACCGCGCCCTCTCGCACGCCAATCTCGAGCACGAGGTCGAGCGTCTCAAGGGCCGCCTCGAAGCGCTCGGCGAAACCGATCACGCCGAAAGCCGCAGCCCCGCCATGATCGAGCAGATCGAAAAATGCCGGCGCGCCGCGGCGAGCGATGCCACCGTCATGATCCTCGGCGAAAGCGGTACCGGCAAGGAAGTAATCGCGCGCTTCATTCACAACCACAGCCGCCGCAAACGCGGGCCGTATGTGGCGGTGGAGTGCAGCGCGATGCCCGGCTCGCTGATCGAAAGCGAGCTGTTCGGCTACGAGCGCGGCGCGTTCACCGGCGCCGACCGCACCAAGAAGGGCCTTATCGAAGCGGCCGATGGCGGCACGCTCTTTCTGGACGAAATCGGCGACCTGGGTGTCGAGCTGCAAACCCGGCTCTTCCGGTTCGTGGAGGAGCGGGAACTGCGGCGGCTGGGCGGGATCACGCCCGTCCGCGTGGATTGCCGCATTCTGTGCGCCACCAACCAGGACCTCGCGGCCAAGATCAAGGCTGGAACCTTTCGCGAGGAGCTGTACTACCGGCTCGGCGTGGTGACCGTTAAACTGCCGCCCCTGCGCGAGCGGCCCGAGGACATCCCGCACCTGGCGCGCTTTTTTCTGGAGCGCTTCTCGCGCCGCTACGGCGCCAGCCTTACCGGCTCGCCGCGGTTCTACGAAGCGCTCCTCTGCCAGCCCTGGCCGGGCAATGTGCGGCAGCTCAAGAACGTCATCGAAAAACTGGCGGTGCTGCGCCCCGAAGGCACGCTCGAGCCGGAGGACTTGGCCGACGATCTCCCCTGCGCCGGCGACGTTCTGGTGCTGTCGAACCTGCCCTGGAAGGAAGCCCGCGAGCAGTACCTCGCCGGTTTCGAAGCGTCCTACGCACGCGCGGTCCTGGCTCGCTGCGACGGCAACATCAGCGCCGCGGCCCGCGAGGCCGGCGTGGACCGCAAGACGTTTTACGTTCTTCTGAAGCGCGGCAGAGAAGCCTCGGCTGAGGAATAAATTCCCCAACCGCCGGATGGCTTCGTGGAATCGGTTCCTCAACTCTGGAAGTGCCGGCATGTAACCGATTCAGAAATAAGGGCCGGTATTTCGGTTCGTCACATGCTTTACCTCGGGCATGGAATTTTCCCGAATGAAGTTCCTCGCATCGGCCGCCACGCCGATCCTGGTAGCTCTTGGGTGCGTGATCGCTCCAAAGCCGTCGGAGGCTATTCCGGCGTTCGCCAGAAAGTACAACGTCAAATGCTACCAATGTCATACGATCCCGCCGGCGTTGAACAAAACCGGCTACATTTTCAAGCGCTTGGGCTATCGGTTCCCGCCGGACAATATGGACGGAACCAAGCCGGCGCCGAAGATCGCCGACCTCGATAAGGACATCCCCTTCCGCATCACCAACGCCATGGCGCTGGTGACGCAGACCAGCTTCACGGCGGAAAGGAACACCGCCAATACCCCCCAGTCCACCACCAGCTTCAACCTCGATGAAGCAGCTTTGTTCGTGGCCGGTGCGATTCCCACGACGAATTTCTCGTTCTACACGCAATACGAGTTGTTCCAGGACGGCCAAAGCGATCTCGAGCAGGCCAACGCGATCTACACCGGCGGGCGCGCCAACAGCAGCTACTTCGTCAAAGCCGGCGAGATGCACATGCAGGAGGGTGAGGGCACGCGCGCCGCCATGTTCTATAACCTCTTTCCCACACCGGCTCCCTTGCTCACCAATATCGATCCGATCAACTTCTCGCTGGACCAGCACCCGGTCGGCGTGGATGCCGGCTACACGTATGCAACGAACTATTTCAAGCGGGTCCTCGCCGTATCCGCGAAAGTGACCAACGGGCTGAACCCCGACGGCAGCGAGATCATGTTCGATTCGAACAAGAACGCGAAAGACGTCTGGTTGGACGCCGACTACTGGTACGCAGACGATGCCGGCGTCACGTTCATGACCTACTACGGCAGCAAGTACCAGGACCAAAACCAAGGCGGGCCCACCGCGTTCACCTTCGAGCCCGTGATACGACGCTACGGCGTCTTCGGCAATTACATGTTCTTCGACAAGCTGGATGTCCTGGGGGGCTACCTGCACGCCCGAGACGACTGGAAAGACCTCGCCAACAGTCCGACGGAAAGCTTCATCTCCAACGGATTCCGCGGAGAGGTGGACTACTACGTCGAGGATGGCTTCGCCTTGATGGCGCGCTACGACCGGATGAACCAGTACATTACCGGCCAGCCCACCATTCCGACCGAGGTCTGGGGCGTAGGCGCGGAAAAAGCCGTGACCGAGCGCGGCAACGTGGTGGTGCGCGCGACTTATCAGCATGCGCGCAACGGCGATCCCGTGGCCCTCGGGAGCTCGGTGGATAAGTTGTTTATGCTCGACGTGCGTTTGATGTGGTAAAGGAGAACTCCAAAATGAAAAGTCTCATGCAACTGGCCCTTGTGGCCGTCGTTTCGATACTGCCGCTGGCGGCACAGAGCGGCAATGTGAACCTACCGCAGGACAAAGGACCCGCTAAGATCGACGTCTCCAAGTATCCGCCCGCCATTCAGGACGGCTACAAATTGTTGGAGAAGAAGTGCGCCAAGTGCCACACGGCCGCGCGCCCGCTCAACACCCTGATGAAGCGCGACGAATGGGAGCGCTACGTCAAACGCATGATGCACAAGCCCAACTCCGGCATCAGCGACAAACAGGGTAAGGAAATTTTCGATTTCCTCGTGTATGACGAGACCGCGCGGAAAGATAAAGATCCCAAGGCTTTCTTCCCGGCGCTCACCGACGACCAGATTGCCAAGCTGAGGGCGGCCCAGCAGTAACCGGAGGAGCCCATGCGCTATCGCGTTGCCGTTCCGGACCAGGAATACTTCGACCGCAACATTCCGTGCCGCACCGCATGCCCCATCCACACCGAGTGCGGCCGGTATGTGCAGGCCGTGGGGCTGAACCGCGACGAGGAGGCCTACCTCCTCGCGCGCGCCCCGAATCCGTTCGCCTACGTGCTGGGCCGTATCTGCGCCCATCCGTGCGAGGACGCCTGCCGGCGCGGCAAAATCGATCAGCCCGTGGCCATCTGCGCGCTCAAGCGCTACGTCACCGACCGCCATAACCTCGGCCTAGGCCACGATCCGGCGCGCAAGCGCAGGCCCGCCGCGCCCAGCCGCCCGCAGCGCATCGCGGTGGTGGGCTCCGGGGTCTGCGGCCTCACCTGCGCGCACGATCTCGCCTTGCTCGGATACACCGTCGAGGTCTTCGAATCCGCGCCCGTCCCCGGCGGGATGCTGTACCTCGGCATCCCGCATTTCCGCCTCCCCCGGGAAATCATCAAGATGGAGGTTGAGAACATCCTGGCCCTCGGCGTCAATCTGCGCACCCGGATGACCCTGGGCCGCGACATTACCCTGACCCAGCTCCGCTCCAAATTCGACGCAGTGCTGCTCGCCACCGGTCTCAACAAGGGCCGCGAACTGAATCTCCCCGGCGCCCACCGCGATGGCGTCCTCAACGGCATTGATTTCCTGATCAACGTCAATCTCGGCTACGAGGTCGCGCTGGGCAAGCGCGTGGCGGTGGTGGGCGGTGGCAACGTGGCCATCGACGTGGCCCGTGCCGCCGTCCGCGTGGTCCAGGAATTGGCCACCGGCGCCGTCGAATCGGGCGCCGACAGCATGCAGCCCGCCCTCGACGCCGCCCGCCTGGCCCTGCGCTCCGGCGCCGAGCAGGTTTCGCTCGTCAGCCTCGAATCGCGGGCGGAGATGCCCGCCTGGAAAGGTGAAGTCGATGAAGCCGAACACGAAGGCATCGTCGTGGATAACGGCTGGGGACCGAAAGAAATCGTCGGCACCAACGGCACGGTCGAGGGCCTGCGCTTGCGCCGCTGCATTTCCGTCTTCGATGAACGGGGCCGCTTCAATCCGGCGTTCAGCGATGAAGAGAAAGTGCTCGCCTGCGACAGTGTCATCCTGGCCATCGGCCAGCAGGCCGACCTCTCGTTCCTCAGCGGCGACGAGGGCGTGGAGGTCACCCGGCGCGGAACCCTCAAGATCGACGACAACCTCATGACCACCGCACCCGGCATCTTCGCCGGCGGGGACGTGGCCTTCGGCCCGCGGGTCCTGGTGGAAGCCGTCGCCAACGGCCACAAGGCCGCGCGCTCCATCCACCTTTATCTGAACGGAAAATCGCAAACAACCGTCCTGCGCCGTTTCCGCATCTTCCCCCACTGGGAGATGCCGCGCGGCTATCTGGGAGTCGAACGCCAGGCGATGCCCGCGCTACCTCTCAACCGCCGCATCGGTATCGCCGAAGTGGAACTCGGTTTCGACGAGCAGCAGGGCCGCGCCGAGTCGCTCCGCTGCCTGAAGTGCCAGGTCAACACGGTCTTCGACGGCTCGAAATGCATCCTCTGCGCCGGCTGCGTGGATGTCTGCCCGGAGAATTGCCTGCGCCTCGTGGATCTGGCTACGCTGCAGGGTGACGAGCGCTATGAAAAGTTGATCGAAAAGCGCTATGGCGTTCCCGCCGCGAAGCTTCCGCGCGGCCAAGCCGCCGCCATCATCAAAAACGAAGAGAAGTGCATCCGCTGCGGTCTTTGCGCGCAGCGCTGTCCCACTCACGCCATCACCATGGAAGCGCTCGAACAGCGCGAACGCGAGGTGTTCGAATGAGGGGCCAGGGATCAGGGGCCAGCGGCCGGGGTGCGGAAGGTCGCTTGGCTCGCTGCACTTTTGAAATCGGAGATACACAATGAAACGAAGAAGCTTTCTCAGTTGGGGCGCCGCGGGTTTCGGCTCGCTCTGCGCCGGCGTGGGCGTCAGCCTCGCGGCTGTCCTCCGCTTCCTCACGCCGAGCGTCTTCTACGAGCCGCCGCAGTCCTTTAAAATCGGCGACCCCGCGGATTTCCCCTACGGCCCGCCCACCTTCCTGGCGGACGAGAAGATCTATATCTTCCGCGACCGCGAAAAAGGCTTCGCCGCCGCCAGCGCGGTCTGCACGCACCTCGGTTGCACCGTGAAATTTTTCCAGACCGACCACCACTTCCACTGCCCGTGCCACGGCAGCATTTACGCCTCCGATGGCAAGGTCCTGCATGGCCCCGCGCCCAAGCCGCTCCAGTGGTTCGAAATCACCCTGACGCGCGACGGCCAGCTCCGCGTCAACAAAGACCGGCCCGTGGCCGCCGGCTACCGCTTAATGGTGAAGGCATGAACCCCATCCGCGATCTCTGGCAATCCATCTCGCGCCGCGACCCGCTCTCCACCGACAAGGGCAAATCCGAGCTGGTCTTCCTCAACGTCTGGCTCCACATCCACCCCAACAAGGTCCGGCCCGAAGGCCTCAAGGTCAAACACACCTGGTATCTCGGCTTCATCACCTTCTTCCTCTTCCTGGTCCTCGTGACCACCGGCATCGCGCTCATGTTCTACTACCGCCCGTATCCGCAGCCGGCCTACCAGGACATGAAGGATCTCCAGTTCGTGGTTTTCATGGGCGGCTTCCTGCGCAACATGCACCGCTGGGCCGCGCATGGCATGGTGATCTGCGTCTTCCTGCACATGTGCCGCGTTTTCTACACCGGCTCGTACAAGCGCCCGCGCCAGTTCAACTGGGTGATCGGCGTGGTCCTGCTGCTCCTGACCTTGGGCCTCTCCTTCACCGGCTATCTCCTCCCTTGGGACCAATTGGCTTTCTGGGCCATCACCGTCGGCACCAACATCGGCAGCTACGCTCCGCTGGTGGGCGCCCGCGTCCGCGAACTGCTCCTGGGCGGCCACATGGTGGGCGAGGAGGCGCTGATCCGCTTCTATGTTCTGCACGTCGCCGTGCTGCCGTCGCTGCTGGTTCTGCTCACCATGGTCCACTTCTGGCGCATCCGCAAGGACGGCGGCCTCTCGCGCCCAGTCTGGAAGCTGAAGCCGCAGAAGGCCGCGAACCTGGTCCACATTGGCGAGCCCGAACCGGAACCGGCCCTCGCCGCCGTGGCGGCCGCGCCGGATAAAACCTACGGCCTCATGGAGGTGGTCACCGGCCGCCCGATCTTCGAGACCGTCGCTCCGGAAGAGGACGAGGAGACGGTCTTCTCTTACCCTTATGCCTTCTTCCGCGAGGGCATCGCGCTGGTTGTCACGGTGGTCACCGTCATGGCCGTGTCGCTGTTCTGGAACGCGCCGCTCGAGGAAATGGCCAATCCCGCCAAAACGCCCAACCCCGCCAAAGCGCCCTGGTACTTCCTCGGCCTCCAGGAACTGGTCAGCCACTCGGCGCTGTTCGGCGGCGTGATCGTGCCGGCGCTCGTGGTGCTCGCGCTCGTGGGGATCCCCTACCTGGACTCTAACCCCAGCCGCCGCCCGGCGGACCGCAAGTGGGCCATCTGGATCTTTACCGTTTTCGTCATCGTCAATATCGTGCTTATTATCGTAGGAACCTTCTTCCGCGGCCCCGGCTGGTCGTTCGTTCCACCATGGGTGCACGTCACAGCGGGGGCGGAATAATGGACCGCAAGCTTCCGCAGTTCTTCTTCGCCCTGAGCCTGATCGCGCTCGCGCTCCTGCTAGCCGCCATCTGGCAGTCCAGCCATCCGTCCTGGAAGCTGTATCAACGCGAGTATTACAAGCTGGAATCGCAAGGCGAGCCGAACGCCGCTGCCAAGGCCGCCATCATGGACACTTCGCTCGAGATCCACCAGGAGCTTCTTCCCGGTCTCCAGCGCGTCGACCGCTGCACCACCTGCCACCTCGGCGTCGAAGATCCCACCATGAAGGACGCGCCCGAACCTTACCGTTACCACCCGAACCTGGCCCCCCATTCGCCGGCGAGGTTCGGCTGCACGGTCTGCCATGGCGGGCAGGGCCTCGCCACCGACAAGGAAAACGCCCACGGCAACGTCGCTTTCTGGGAAGAGCCGCTGCTGCCCAAGGATTACGTGCGCGCTTCCTGCGGCCGATGCCATAAGGAAGGTGACATTCCCGGCGTTCCCGAACTGACCGAAGGCCGCCGCCTCTTCGAAACCCAGGGTTGCCACGGCTGTCACAAGCTCAACGGCACCGGCGGCAGCATCGGCCCCGACCTCACCGCCGAAGGCGCCAGCCAGCGCTCCCCCGAATGGCTCGAGAGCCACTTCCTCAATCCCAACGCCGTCTCGCCGAACTCGCCCATGCCGAATTTCCATTTCACCAAGGAACAGGCGCGGGCACTAACCTTCTACATGCTCTCACTTACTAATGAGCACATGGCCACTTACTATGCGAGCGCCAGCCTGATCCCCAGCTCCGGCTATGGCCGCCAGCTATTTACCGAAAAGAACTGCATCGCCTGTCACAGCATCGGCGGCGTGGGTGCGAAAGAGGGCCCGGACCTCCTGGGCGTCGCCAAAGAGCACTCCTCCGAGTGGCTCGACGAGCAGTTAGTAAATCCCCAGCAGGTTTATCCCGGCAGCATCATGCCGGCCTATGACCTCGATGCCAACGCCCGCAAGGCGCTGATCGCCTTCATGTCCAACGCCACGGCCGAAGACGCGCAGGCCATTCTGGCGCAGCGCGGCAAGCCGCTCACCCCCGAAGAAGCGGCCATCGAAGCCGGCAAGCAGGACTTCCACCGCTTCGGCTGCGCCGGCTGCCACGGGGTCAACCTGCAAGGCGGCGTCCCCAATCCCAATGCCCAGGGCGGGGAAGTGCCTTCGCTTCTCCACGTCTCCGACGACTACACCAAGGACGAAGTCATCGGCATCATCAGCGACGGCAAGCAACCGCCGCTGGCGGATCCGCACAAGCCGCCACCGCCGCTCTACATGCCGACCTGGAAAACCGTCCTCAGCCAGGAGGACATCCAGCGCATCGCCGATTATCTCTGGTCCATCCAGCCGAAAAAAGAAGCCTGGTAACTTAACCCTTCGAGCGGGTGCCCGCCGGAATGCCGCCTTTCGGGGCGGCATTCCGGCACCCTACCGTTGGATCGCTATCGTCTGGCAATTCGCCAAAGCCGACTGCCTAAAGCCGACTTGTTTCTGTCCGGGCTTTGGTCCAGTCTGATTCCATGGAATACGAAATTGTGGTCACCGGGTATATAGTTCTGATCGTTTTCCTGGCCGCTCTTGTCGGCTGGGAATACGAACGCTCCCAAAAACGCCGCTACTCGGGGCGCTACAGCGCCTTCTATCGGGACACGGATTAAGCCGAAGTTCCGAAGGAATCTGGGCAGTACTCCACTGATTCGGCGAGGGATAGCTCAAAACTCACTTTCCGGCTACTGGCAACGTGTCGAGTAGCGCAT
>JAJYLS010000486.1 GCA_021787555.1 Acidobacteriota bacterium
TCCCGCACGCGGCGACGCGGCGGCGACGCGGCGCCCAGACGCGGAAGTGCACACCGCCGACGGGGAGGGGTTCGGCGCCCACCGGGTAACGGCGCCGGACCGCTTCCTTACGGTTGCGGCTTTGATGGGCGATCGTCAATCGGTGATCTCCCGGAGCAGCGCGGTGCTGCGCGCGATCAGCTCGTAGGGCTCGCCGGGGCCGATCACCGGCAAGTCTTCCTTCCGCTCGGGCTGCGCGGAATCGATGACGATTTCCCACGCCGAGCCGTAGCGCCGCGGCATATAGAACTTGATGGGCTCGTGGTGGGGATTGTAGAGAAGCATGAAAGTCTCGTCGCGGATGGGCTCGCCCACGCCGTTGACGTCGTCGAGCGTGCGGCCGCTCAATTGCAATCCGATGCAGCGCACCCAGCCGGCGTTCCACTCTTCGGGCGTCATTTCGTGGCCGTCGGGACGGAGCCACGTGATGTCCAGCTCGCTGCGGCCGTTCACCTGGCGTTCGGGAGTGCCGGGGCTGATGCTGCGGTCCTGAAAGAACTTGCGGCGGTGGAGGTTGGGATGGCCGCGGCGCATCTCGACGAGGCGGCGGGTGAATTCCAGGAGGGCGCGGCGGCGGTCGTCGAGGTCCCAATCGAACCAACCGGTCGGGTTATCCTGCGCATAGGCGTTGTTGTTGCCGCGCTGGGTGCGGCCGATTTCGTCGCCGCCACAGATCATGGGGACGCCCTGGGAGAAGAGCAGGGTGAGGAGAAAATTGCGCTTCTGCCGCTCGCGGGTTTCGACGATCTCAGGATCGTCCGTGGGCCCTTCGGCGCCGTAGTTCGAGGAGTGGTTGTCGTTGGAGCCGTCGCGGTTGTCCTCGCCGTTGGCCTCGTTGTGCTTGTGCTCGTAGCTGACCAGGTCGTGGAGAGTGAAGCCATCGTGGGCGGTGATGAAATTGATGCTGGCGGTGGGGTGGCGGCCATCGCGCTGATACAGGTCGCTCGAACCGGTGAGGCGGTAGCCGAGCTCGGCGAGCTGGCCGTCGTCGCCTTTCCAATAGCGGCGCACCACGTCGCGGTAACGGCCGTTCCACTCCGCCCACAACGGCGGAAACTTGCCGACCTGGTAGCCGCCCTCGCCCACGTCCCAGGGCTCGGCGATGAGCTTCACCTGGGAGACGACGGGGTCCTGGTTGATGATGTCGAAGAAGGCGGAGAGGCGGTCGACCTCGTGCAGTTCGCGGGCGAGAGCGGAGGCGAGGTCGAAGCGAAAGCCGTCCACGTGCATTTCCTGCACCCAGTAGCGCAGGCTGTCCATGATGACCTTGAGCACCTGCGGGTGGCGCACGTTGAGGGTGTTGCCGGTGCCGGTGAAATCCATGTAATAGCGCGGCTGGTCCTGGACGAGGCGGTAGTAGGTGGCGTTGTCGATGCCGCGGAAGCTGAGGGTGGGGCCGAGCTGGTTGCCTTCGGCGGTGTGGTTGTAGACCACATCAAGGATGACCTCGATGTCGGCGCGGTGGAGGGCCTTGACCATGGCTTTGAACTCGCCGATCTGTTCGCCGCGGTCGCCGGCGGCGCTGTAACGCGATTCCGGCGCGAAGAAATTGATGGAGTTGTAGCCCCAGTAATTGCGCAAGCCGCGGTCGAGCAGGAGCTTGTCGTCGATGAATTCGTGCACGGGCATGAGCTCGACGGCGGTGATGCCCAGCTTTTTCAGATAGTCGATGGCGACGGGGTGGGCAAGGCCGGCGTAGGTGCCGCGGAGTTCCTCGGGAATTTCCGGATGGGTGGCGGTGAATCCCTTGACGTGCATTTCGTAAAGGACGGTGTCGTGGAGCAGGGTGAGCGGCGGGCGATCGTTCTCCCAATCGAAGTGGGAGGAGGTGACGACGCACTTGGGCACGCCCCAGGCGTCGTCGCCGGAATCGCAGGAGAGGTCCTCCGCGGTATCGCCGATTTTATAGCCGAAGACCGGGGCGTCCCAATTGATGGCGCCGGCGAGCGCGTGGGCGTAGGGATCGATAAGGAGCTTGGCGGGATTGCAGCGGTCGCCCTTTTCCGGGTCGTGGGGACCGTGGACGCGATAGCCGTAAAGCTGCCCGAGGCGCACGCCGGGCAGGTAGCCATGCCACACGTATCCGGAGACCTCGCGGAAGGCAACGATTTCGAAATTGCCCGCATCGACATCCTCGAAAAGACACAATTCGACTGCGGTGGCCTTCTCGGAATAGAGCGAAAAATTCACTCCGGTTCCATCCCAAGTGGCGCCTTGCGGGTAGGGTTTACCCGGCAGAATGCTTCGTGGCATGCTCCTCGCCGGGGCAGAAGCGAGCAAGCGGAATGCCCAAGCGGGGGCGGGGAAGGCCGCTCCGGTGGTGGGAGGCACACCCGCAGGGGCCAGGGGCTGGGGACCCGGTGCCGAGTTGCGGAACGAACCCAATTTGGCGGGCCGGGGGCCGGGGGATTGGCAGGAAGGGTTTTTGAAAAACGGACCCAATTTTGGGGTTTGTGGATTTGTAATCAATAAGTTGGCGGGGCGGGTCGGTAGAGACCGGATGGCATGGTACGGGCGGCTTGGAGACACAGAGAAAAACCCCCCTCTCACGGATTAGTGTGGCGAGGGCGGAGGAAATCTCAAAGATTTCTCGAGGAACCGAGCGGCGTCTGCTGCTTGACACGGTTATAGTCGTGGGCTGGTTGAAACCTGGCAAGAGAATGGCGCTCTTCGGCCGCAGACATTGTGGCGTCCGCGTTTGCTGCGCGGGGCGCAAGCTCGACTGATCATGCCTGCCAATAAACTCTCGCCCACGGTGAGGCCGTCACGCTTTTG
>JAJYLS010000487.1 GCA_021787555.1 Acidobacteriota bacterium
ACTAAGCTAAGCAGCTCTTCACGTACGCGAAGCACTTCTTGGCTTCCGCAACA
The DNA here is from genome assembly GCA_021787555.1 of Acidobacteriota bacterium. Taxonomy (GTDB): domain Bacteria; phylum Acidobacteriota; class Terriglobia; order Bryobacterales; family Bryobacteraceae; genus JAJYLS01. The sequence continues at coordinate 54 of JAJYLS010000487.1, forward strand.
ATGTTAGAGCCTTCAGGGATGGGGTACTCCAACTCGAGGTTGGCGGGGAAGGAATACTTCTGTTCCCTCATGAGCTGCATGACAGGCTTGATAGGTGTGTCGCCGGTGCCCCAGACGGCGACGTTGGGGCCGTGATTCTTCTTGCGATCCTTGACGTGCAGGTTGGTGATCTTGTCGTGATGCTGCTTGATGAACGCGACGGCGTCGTAGCCGGCGGCGGTGAAGTGGCCGATGTCGAGGTTGACGCCGTTGTATTTGCCGTAGCCCATGAGGGTGGCGTAGCTTTCGAGGGTAGCGGTCTGGTTGGGATCGTTGGTAGCGTCGTGGCCGTGATAGCCGACCATCATCTTGTGCTTGTCGGCGATGGGGGCGATGCGCTTGGCCATGGTGAGCGTGGTGCTGGTGGTGATGGCTTTCACGCCGAGGGCCTTGGCCATGGAGAAACCGTATTCGATGTCGTCGTCGGTCATGCGGTCCTGCATGTTGTAGCACAGCAGGGCGACGTCGATGCCGGCATCGTTGAACTTTTTGCGGACGGCTTTCCAGGTTTCCGGATTCGTGGAAGCACGCCACTGGGTGAGCTTCTGCATGGCCGCCTGGCGTTCGGCCTGCTGTTCGGGGGTGATCTGCGGGCGACGGCCGCCGCCTTTTTTGGCGCCAGGGGCGCGGCGATTGCCGCCGGGACGCGCGAACATGGGCTGCTCGGGTGCGCCGGCCAGCGCTTCGCAATGGTTGGACATGAGCTCGGCTTCGCCCAGCCCGATTTCGACATAGGCCCGTATGATGGCTTCCGGATCGGGACTGGCGATCCGGTTGAAGCTATAGGTGATCGCTCCGATCTGGACGCCATCGATTTTCGAATCGATCATCCGCGCGCCAAAGGCCCTGCTCAGCGGCAAGGACGCCAGCGCGATTTTTCCCAAATCCCGTCTTGAGAATTGCATTCCATTCCTTTCGTATCGGCTCGTGCGGATTGATATACCTTTATACCCGAAAATAGCTCGATTCGGGGAAGACCGCCAGTGGGGGACCAGGGGTCGGGGGCAGGGGGTCAGGGATAGGGTGCCGGCCTGCGGCTGGGGGCGTCTCAGCGGTGGAGCGCCTTGCCGGGGAGGGCGGAGAATTTGCGGGTAGCGCCTTCGAGCGCCAGCTTCTTTTCCTCGCGGACGTACTTGCACAGGATGCGCGGGAAGGTGCCGCAGGCGCGCGGGTGGGGATGCTCCTTGCCCAGGAAACGTTCCACTGGGCCGCTTGCGCTGCCGCCAGCGCGCCAGAGTAGCTCGGCCTCTATCGCGAGCAGCTACCTTGATGGACGTATGCGGGCATGGACATTTTCATCCTTCGTGGCGGGACGGAGGACCATGTCTTACTCGTGCCGCAGGGCCGCCACCGGATCGATTCGGGACGCGCGCCTTGCCGGCGCATAGCCAGCGAGAAGCGCGGCACTCAGGAGGACGACGCCGGCCAGCACCAGGGTTCCCGGATCATTGGGCTGGGTCTCGAACAGAAACGATTTGACAAGCCGGGACGCGATTAACGCGGCAGGCACGCTGATCGCGAGCCCCACCGCGGCGAGTATTAGAACGCGGCGCAGAACCATCCAAACCACGGCGCCGCGTTGCGCGCCCAGCGCCATACGGATTCCGATCTCGCCGATTTGCCGCGCGACGTTGTACGACATCGTTCCGTAGAGCCCCACGCACGCGATCAGGAGAGCGAGAACCGCGAAACCCGTGCATAGTTTCGCAAACGTGACTTCCCGGCTGATCGTCCGATCGATTTCCGCAGCCTGCGTGACCATGTTGGTGACGGGTACGCGGGAATCTGCCTCCCGCACGATCTCGTGCACTCTGCTGACATACCCCAGCGGATCACCCGCGGTGCGCAGCCCGTAGGTCACCCGGTCCGGAGAAAACTGGCTGTCCGCTACGAACACGGTCATCGGGCTCCCCTCTTTCAGGCGACCGTACCGCACGTTACCCGACACGCCAACGACTTGGAGATCGCGGTTCTCGTCCAGGAACGTGATGCGCCGGCCCACCGGATTCTCGTTCCCGAAGTAAGTCCGCGCCAGCCGCTCGCTGATCACTGCAACCGGCGTGGAGCCCGGTTGGTCGCGGTCGTCAATTTCACGCCCGGCCAGGATCGGAATCTGCATCGTGGTGAGGAAACGCGGTCCGGCGACCATGACGCCTGCGCCTTCGATGGTAACGGCGCCGATTTTCATTGTTCCCCTGTATGTCCCCCCGGCCTCGCCGGCGCTGACGATCGAGGATTGCGAAAGCGTCGCACCGCTCACTCCGGGGACCGATTCGAGGTGCTGGCGCAGGTTCTCGTAAAAGGTGGCGATCTCCGGGTCGCGATGCCCGGCCTGGCGCGCATCCAACGTGAACAGAAGGATATTCTCGCGGGCGTATCCCAGTTGGATGGAGTGCAGTTTGTCGAGTGTCCGGACAAACAGACCCGCGGCGACCAGGATGCCAAAAGACATCGCGATTTGGGCGACCACCAGAACGTCCTGCGCGCGGCGGCGCGGTCCGCCCCCGCGGCCATTCTTTAGCGCGGGCATGACGTCCGGACGCGTCGCCTGAATCGCTGGAGCAAGGCCAAATAACAGGCCGCAAACCACGGAGAGCTCCGCCGTCACGCCCAGCACGTGCCAGTTCAATTCCGCGTGCAGCGTAAAGTTCTCCCGCCCGTTGGAGAACAGAAACGTCAGCGATCGCATGCCCCAGATGGCGAACAGGACCCCT
>JAJYLS010000152.1 GCA_021787555.1 Acidobacteriota bacterium
CAGCTTCCCCCACGACTCGAGAAAACGCCGTGGAACGGCTGAGCGTGCTGTACGGGTGGTATCGTCTGCTGCTGCACCAGGGCGTGGATATGATCGCGTTCGAGCCCATCCGCAAGCAACTGCCGCGATCTGCGAGCGAGCCCAACGGGAATCAGTGGCCCGTCATTGACCAGGGCTATGCGCTTCTGGAGGAATTACAGGCAAAGAAACCTTTCTTTGAGATCAAAACGGGGACGGTCGGCCCGGCGCCCGGAAAGGGGACCGATTGGCCGAGCTTCGGCGGCGGCCCGTCCCAGGCCGGTTTCTCGAACGATCCCGGCCCCAGCCAGGGCAAACTCGCTTGGCGGTTTCCAATCGGCCATACGTGGTACGCACGGCCGTCGATCGAGGGGGAAAGAATCTACGTGGCTTCGCCGGGGATCATGATTATGGCGTATTGCCTCGACAAGCGCACCGGCCAGGTGGTGTGGAAGGCCCGCCAGAACGGTGGGTTCGTCTACGAGACGCCGCGCGTCAGCTCTGGCGTAGTGATCGCGGGTGACAAAGTGGTGCTGCGCCAAACCGGCAGCCGCGGAGAAACCGGCATCGCGCGCAATCTTGTGTATCTGGATAAAGAGAGCGGCAGGATCGTCAAACAGGAAACTATCGGCCATCTCGATTACCGCCACGGCTACGCGCCGCTGGCCGGCGACAGCCGCTTTCTTGCTTACCCTTACGGCGAGCAATACATCGAGAACATTCCGCCGCTGGTGTGGAACCTGGACACGCTCGTCGTCAAAGACACGCATTCCGGCCGCAACCTCTGGACGCTGCGACTTGGAGATATGTCCGGAGATCCGGTTCTGGACGGCGGCCACATCTATGTCGGTACCGATTCCGGCACCCTTTACGCTCTGGATGCGCAGGGCCATGACCGTATTGCGTGGCAATTCCATGCGGGTGCACCCCTCAGGGCGACTCCCCTGGTCACTGCAAACGCGGTTTATGCCGCCGCGAATGACGGCGTGATTTATGCGCTTGAGAAGCTAACGGGGAAGGTGAACTGGCTGTACAAGGTTCAGAACGTCGAAACGCGAGCGTTCCAATTTTTCTCGACGCCGGCAGCGGGCAATGGGCGAATCTACCTGGGCGCGGCAAACCGTCGCCTTTACTGTCTGGATGCGGCAAACGGGAAGCTGCTGTGGCAGGTGCAAACTCCCGACTGGATCCGCGCGAAGCCGTTCGTCGCCGGGCGAAACGTGATTGCTGCCTCCATGGATGGCACAGTGCAGGCGTTCGACCCGGCTGGCAAGCAACTCTGGCGCACGAAGACCGGAGAGCACCAGGCGCTGGCGGACCTCGTCGGCGATGATGCGGGCGTGCTGGTAAGCAGCTCCGACCTTTACCTGTATTCCCTCCGGCTATCCGACGGCAAGCTGCAATGGCGCGACAGCCTGCTCGAAGCGGCGGATATCCATGGGCACCGCATTTTTGCGGACATGATTGCCGGCGGCGCCGATTACCAATCGTCCCCCACCGTGGTGCACGGCACCGTGTACGTGGGCGCGCCGGACCGGTTCGTCTACGCCGTGGATGCGAAGAGCGGCCGGGAGGTCTGGCGCTTCGAAACTTCGGGACAAGTCTCTGGCGCTCCCCTGGTTGCCGAAGGCCGAGTTTATTTCGGCCAGCAGGGCGGCAATAAGGAGTTCTACGCAGTGGATGCGAGGACAGGGCGGAAAATCTGGAGCAAGCCCCTTGGCTGGGCGTGGGCCGGCGCCACCTGCTCGCCGGGCAGGCTGTTTGTGGGAACCGTTGAGGGCGACATCTTCTGTCTTCGCCCCACCACCGGCGAAATCCTGTGGAAGCGGGAAACCACGGGCGGGATCTATCCCTCTCCAGCCACCGATTCCAAGCGGCTCTACACCGGCGCTTGGGGCGGCAACTATTTCGGCCTCGGCCAGCAGACCGGCAGGATGGACTGGGCGTATTACGTTCCGGAAGGTCCGGCGGGGCAAGCACAGCGCAACGTGATTGCTCCGGACTCGGGAGCCCCGGCGCTGATCGGAGAGCGGATGTTCGCTTCCGTCGGCGGCGGTGTCTTCTGCCTGGACACCCGGACGGGACGGCGGCTCTGGAGAACCCCGTTGACCGAGGGTGGCTCCAACGTGACTCCCGCGACCGACGGCAAGCAGATCATCATCTCGACGCATAACGGCGTGAACGGGTGCAACATCGGCTCGCGGCTGGTGTCGCTGGACGCCGGGACCGGCAAGAAGCTCTGGGAATTCCGCCCCGGCGGCGGCCTGCCCGGAGCGGTGATCGCGCGGGATCACGTGTGCTTCGGCTCGAGCACGGATATCTTCTTCCGCTGCATCCGCGCGAAGCCAGAGGCCGGCAGCGTGCCGCAGTTGCTGTGGTCCTATAAGTTGGGCGGCATTGAAGAGGAGTCCTGCCCCGCGATTTACGGCGACAAAGTCTTCTTCCTGGCGACCGATGGGTATCTGTACGCCTTGCAGTGAAGAATTCACGCGCATAATGATAACGATCCCAACAAAATGGGGGGCGAAGAAAAAGCGGTTACGCAATTTCCAAAAATATTTCGCCCTCTATCTCCTTTACCCTCAACACCCCCAGCTCAAATTCGCCCGGCAGCCGCAAAACCCTATGCCACCCTGTAATTGAGAGTAGTTTTATGGAACAAGATACTCAATTCGAATTAGGCACCGCCGTCGGGCGCTCTCAGGCCTTCGCCGTCATCGCCAATAAGTGCTCCGCCGCTCAGGCCGAGTCCATGCACCGCATCCACGAGTCCCAGACTTATAAGTCCACCGGCCTGAGTTGGGAAGATTTCTGTATCCAGCACTTCGGCCTCTCCCGCCGCCGCGTCGATGAAATTATCCAGCGCCTGGAAGAGTTCGGCACGACTTACTTCCAGTTATGCGACCTCGTTCGCATCTCGCCCGAAGACTACCGCCGTCTCGCCCCCTCCGTCGCCGGCGAAACTCTCGATATCGGCGGCGAATCCATCCCCATCGCTCCCGAAAACGCCGCGCGCATCCGCCAGGCCGTCGCCACCCTCAAAAGCGGGCCCGTCCAGCCAAATCTCCGCAGCCTCCTCCGCCGCACCGATTCCTGGATCGCCGATGCCGCCGCGCTCCATGGCGATTCCGGCGTGCGGGACCTCATCGCCTCGACCCTTCAGAAACTCACCGCCCTCGAACGCGCCCCCGCCGCCTGAAACCGGCGCTCGACCGCCGGTTTTGTCGAATAATCCCTTTCCTTCCGTCAAAAAAACCGGCGCTCGACCGCCGGAATGGCTTCGTTCCGCTGTGGTGCCAAAACCTGACAGCTGATAGCTGCTATCCTGTGATATAGTCAACACAATCCATCGCAGAATGGAACGAATCGCTCCCTTGGGGAAACGGGGAAAGTAGCGTCCATGTGCGGAATAGCGGGATTTACCTCGGTTGGCCAGGTTGTTGATGAGGGCACTGCTCATCGCATTACGGGCGCCTTGTATCATCGCGGCCCCGATCAGCAGGGCGTCTTCGAATCGGGCACCGCCACGCTCTGCGCCGTTCGCCTGAAAATCATCGACCTCGAAGGCGGCGATCAGCCCTTCGTCACCGAGGACGGCGACACCGCCATCGCCTTCAACGGCGAAATCTACAACCACCGCCAGATCCGCAAAGAGCTGGAAAGCCTGGGCCACCGCTTCCGCTCCCACTGCGATACCGAAACCGCGTTGCGCGCCTTCCTCCAATGGGATACGGCCTGCTTCGCGCGTTTCCGCGGCATGTTCGCGCTGGCCATCTGGAGCAAATCCCGCAACCGGCTGGTGCTGGCCCGCGACCGCATGGGCATCAAGCCGCTCTATTATTACCGCTCCGGCGCCGATATCTGCTTCGGCTCCGAGTTGAAAGCCATCCTCGAACACCCGCACGTTCCCCGCCGCCTGGACCTGGAAGCGCTCGATACCTACCTGGCCGTCAACTACGTCCCCGGCCCCGCCACTCTGATCGATGGTATCCGCAAAGTGCCCCCCGGCCATCTCCTCGAATGGCGCAATGGCCAACTGTCGGTCGAGCCGTGGCACAAGCCCGCGGCCGGCGCGCCGGCGCGGCACCACTCGCTCGAATCCGCCAAAGAGGAACTCGACGGGCTCCTCCGCGAATCCATCCGCGAGCACCTGGTCTCCGACGTTCCCCTGGGTGTTTGGGCTTCCGGCGGCCTGGATTCTTCCACCATCCTGCACTACGCCGCAACGGAAACTTCCGGCCGCCTGAAAACGTTTTCGGTTTCTTTCGCCGGCCGCTCTTTCGATGAGAGCGCTTACTTCCGCGAGATCGCCCGCGTCTACGGCACCGACCATCACGAATTCGATCTCAGCCCCAAAGTCGACCTCGCCGGCGCCATCGAGGATTTCGCCTGGTTCTCCGATGAGCCCAGCGCCGATGCCGGCGCCCTCCCGGTCTGGTTCCTTTCCCGCATGACCCGCCGCCACGTGACCGTCGCCCTCTCTGGTGAGGGCGCCGACGAATTGTTCGGCGGCTACGTGACCTATCTCGCCGACCGTCTGGCGCGCCCATTCCGCCTCGTGCCCGCGCCCGTGCGCCGCCTCATGCTCGCCGCGCTCGACTGCTGCCTCCCGGTCTCCGACGAAAAAATCGGCCTGGAATACAAGCTCAAGCGCTGGATCGAAGGCACCGGGCTCCATCCCGACGAAGCGCACTTTTTCTGGAACGGCGCGTTCTCCAACGAGCAGCGCCGCCGTATTCACCCCGGCGCCAACGGCAACGGCCTGCGCGCGCTGGTGGACCGCCTCGGGCTGAGCGGTCTCAATACCGTCGAGCGCTATCTCGCCGTCGATCGGAATTACTATCTGCCCGACGACATCCTATATAAGACCGACCGCATGAGCATGGCGCATTCGATCGAGGTCCGCCCGCCGTTCCTCGATCCGCGCATCGTGGATTTCGCCGCCGCGCTCCCCTCGCGCATGAAGATCCGCGGCCGCCGCCAGAAGTTCATCCTCCGCGAGCTCATGCGCGGCAAGCTGCCGCCCGCGGTGCTCGCGCGCAAGAAGACCGGCTTCGATATCCCCGCGCACGACTGGTTCCGCGGCCCCCTGCGCCCGTTGCTGCTCGACACCCTGACACCGCACGCCGCCGCGGCCACCGGCATCTTCGACGGCCGCGCCATCCGCGCCCTGGTCCGCGCCCACATCGAGCGCCGCGTCAACGTGGGCTACCAGCTCTGGGGCCTCCTCACGCTCTTCCTCTGGATGAAGCGCTGGAAAGTGGAACCCGCGCCGGACGGGGTGGCCCGCCCGGCGGCGCTCCAGCTTTCCAGCGCACCGTAGCTCTACTCACCCGCGTTTCGTATTGGGCCGCCGCCCCCTCGCCATGAGCTGCTTGGTCGAATCCGGAGCGCTGTCCCGCTCCTTGGCGTAGCGCGTGTCGATCTCCGTCCACTGCGCGTCCATCTGCTTCACGCGGTCCTGTTGCGCCGCCGCCATGTTCACCATCTCGCACCGGTCTGTTCTCATGTCGTACAGGTCCCAGTCCCGCCAGTAGGTCCTCGGCAGGCCCTGGCCGGTCGAGATCAGCTTCCAGTCGCCGACCCGCAGCGCCCGGTTGAAGTTGTGGTTGAAGTAGATGAAATCGTGCGGCGCGCCGCCGTCCTTCTGGAACGCCGGCGCCAGCGTGCACCCCGCCACCGGAGGTGCTCCCGGCGGCGCTGTGTCGCTGGTCTTCCCGCCGGCCAAGTCCACGATCGTCGGCAGAACGTCCACGAAATGGCAGGGGTCGTGCCGAAGCTGGTTGTGGTTCTGGATGCCGCCCAGCCAGCGCACCACCAGCGGCGCGGCGATGCCGCCTTCGTTCACCCACGATTTATACAGGCGCAGGGGCGCGTTTGAGCAGGCCGCCCAGCCGGGGCCAACGCCGAGGAAGGTGTGCCAGGAGCCGGGAGGTGCGTTGCGGTCGTGGCCGTCGCCGCGGATGAGTTGCTCCGAGCTCGCGCCATTGTCCGACGTGAAGAAGATCACCGTGTCGCGCTCGGCCCCCATCGCCCGGATTTGGTCCAGAATGCGCCCGATCTCGATGTCCATGCGCGTGACCATGGCGGCGTGGATCGCCATCTTGGTCCGTTGCAGCTTCTTCTGCTCGGGCGTGAGCGTCGCCCACGGCACCGCGCGCGTCACTTCGCCCGGCCCGATCTGGGCGAACAATTCGGCGTCCGGCGAGTTCCAGCGCGTCCACATGTCCGGTTCGAGAGGCGGCAGCGCGCAGTTCACCAGCCCCATCTTCCGCATGCGCTCCCACTTCCGCCGCCGCATCACGTCCCAGCCTTCGGCGAACTTGTCTTTGTATTTTTCGATGTCCTCCTGCGGCGCTTGCAGCGGGAAGTGCGGCGAGTGCGGCGCGTAGTACAGGAAGAAGGGCTGGGAAGCGTGCTCGCGCGCGTGCTCCCGGAGGAACTTGATGGCGTAATCGGCGATCGCCGTGGTGGTGTAGTAATGGTCCTCGATCGTCGGCTGCGGAAGCCGCTCGCCATCGAGCAGCAGGTCGTGCGGGTCGAAGTAGCGGCTCTCGTCCATCAGCGTGTAGGAGTGGTCGAAGCCCGCGCCGTTTTCGCCCGTGGTGAATTTGATGTGCCATTTTCCCGAGTGATAAGTGCGATACCCGAGGGGCTTGAGATAGTCCGGGAAAAGGCGCGCGTAGTTGGGGATATGGCCGCGCGTCATCACGTCGCAGGCGGTCTGCTGCGCGTAGTATCCCGTGAGCAGGCTGCTGCGGGAAGGCCCGCAGCGCGCGGTCGAGTAGCCCTGCGTGAAGCGCAGCCCGGTCGTGGCCAGGCGGTCGATGTTGGGCGTCTCGATTTCCCCTCCAAAGCAGCCTGCGTCGGAGAAACCCATGTCGTCGGCCAGAAGGATCAGAAAATTCGGCTTCCGCTGCTGAGAGCGTAGCAGCGGCGCCGCCGCGGCGGCCGCCGTGGTGCGGAGAAAGTCTCGTCGGTTCAGCATTGGATCTAGCATATCTCTCTTAGAATTCCATTCGCACCGCAAGCTGCATGATGCGCGGATCGCGGGCCGCGGTATACTGCCCGAACTGTGCGTTTACCTGGGCGCCGTTGGCGGCGAATCGCGCGGAGTGGTCGAAATTGCTGAATTGCGTGTGGTTGAAGAAATTGTAGAACTCGGCGCGAAGTTGCAGATTCACGCGCTCCCCCACGATGGGAATGTTCTTGAACAGCGAAACATCCCAATTGTTGATCCCGGGCCCGCGCAGCAGCGTTTTGGACATATCGCCGAACGTGCCCACCGCCGGCATTGCGAAGGCACTGGTGTTGAAGGCCTCGCTGAAAGTCCGGTCGCCGCGCGGCAGAACCGGATTGCCGATCACATCGATGCGCGGCGAGATGCTGGGCGTGCCGCTCAGATCGGCCGCCTTTACCAGGGAGTAGCCCACGCCCAGCGGAGCGCCGCTCGAAAACGTGGTGATGCCCAAAATTTCCCAGCCGTTCACAATCGCCCGGGCGGGACGGAATTTGGTTCTCCATGTGGGCACGTCCCAGATCCAGGTCAGCTTGACGACATTGGTGCGGTCGAAGCCCGCCAACCCGTAGTTCCATGCCCGGAAGGGCGCGACGATGTTGACGCCGCCAAAATTGCCGTCGGTGTAGTCCAGCACCTTGGACCATGTCCAGTTGGCGGTGAAGGTGAGGTTCCGCGCCATGCGCCGGGTGGCGCTGACTTGCAGGGAATGATAGTTCGATGAGCCGGCCGCCTCCCGGTAATTGATAGCGCCGTAACCGACGATCGGCCGCAGGAAAACGTCCGGGAGCGGAACGCCCTTCTCCGTCGGATCGGCATTCTGCGGAAGGAAGCGGGTTCCCAGCGGGATGGAGTTGATATCGCGCTGCCAGGTGAGATTCCGCCCTAGCGATCCCAGGTAGCCCACATCGATCATCGTTCCGAAACCGATGTCCCGCTGCACGCTCAGGCTCAGGTTCATGGCCGACGCGGCCTTGATGTTTTCCTGCCACGCCTGGACCCCGGGCACGGCCACGAAGCCCTGCGCCGACTGGATCGACGGGATCGTGCCGAACTCGACCACCGGGCTCTGCACGATCGGATACGAATAGATGGCGTCCGGGTTGTCGCCGCCCAGGGGGCGGTTGTAGAAGATGCCGAAGCCGCCGCGAATGGCCGTCTTCCCATCCCCGAACGGATCGTACGCGAACCCGAAGCGCGGCGCCACCAGCGGGCCGTTGTTGTAAACCAGACCGCTCGGGTAGCCAGGGGTCTGGGTGGTGACCACCATACCGTCCGTGGGATTGCCCACGCCAGGGGCCATGAACCCGATGAGCGCCGCCGGGTAAGCTTGGCCGGTGACGGGGTTGATGCCCACCCGCTTTCCGCCGCTGAGTCCGGGAGCGATCAGGCTGACCTGCTGGGCGGGATTGTACATGTTGGGGTTGAAGGTGGCCATTTCGTTGTTCCAGTTGGTGAACGGGTTCCACCAGGTGAAGCGGACGCCGTAATCCAGGGTCAGGCGCTTTGTGACCTTCCAATCGTCCTGGATGAACCAGTCCGCGCCCCAGGAATGGCGCGAGTCGATGGGGCGCGAGGTGGCCTCGGTATAGTTGTTGAAGATTCCGAGGATGGCATTCGAGTAGGGATCGTTGGTGTCGAAAGGGTTGTTGACGTTGCGGTTGAAATTGTAAGTGCCGTTGAAGTTCCCCGCCCAGCCGCTGTCGTACTGCCGCATGCGCTCGGCGAAGATCCCGGCTTTGAGGGCGTGCGATCCGAGGGTCATGCTCACGTTGTCGCTATAGTCCACCACCCAGCGGGTGAGGGAATAGGGGAAGCGGCCGTCGTAACTGATGGCCGCGGCGCCCGGCAGACCGCCGAAACTCATGCCGGGCAAAAAACCCAACGGATTATTGGAGGGGTTCAACTGGCTGGCGGTGTATCCGTAGTTGGTCCCCTGAATGCCCTGCACCACGCCCGGCGTAAGGCCGGTGGCGGTCGGCCCGTACATCTGCCCGTAGCCGAACACCGCCTCGTTCACGAGCCGGGGCGAAAAGACGTGGGTGTAGTGGCCGGTCACCAGGCGGCCCGAGTTGTGGGTGACATCGTTCAGGATGGCGAAAGGCGCTGTAATGCCGCCGCCGTTGGGAGTGCTGTTGTCGTCGCCGTTGTCCGCCAGGGTGAAGGCGAAGGCGTCCTTCGACGTGAGATTGTAGTCCAGCTTGAGCGTGTAGAGCTTTAGCGGGTCGTTTCCCGTGAACTGGGTCACGTAGTTGTAAGCGCCCTTGGAGACCGCCCGGTTCAGGAAGTTGGGCAGCGGAAAGACTCCCAGCAGCGCCTGGCCATTGGAGTCGATGCGGTTCTGCGGGATCTTGTTGCCGGGGAAGGGCGCGCCCGTGGTGGGATCCGTGATCGGGATCAGCGCGCCGTTCTGATCGATGGACTGCGAAAAGTCGCCGGCCCGCTCCAGAGCCGTGGGCACGGTGGAATACTGGAGCCCGCCGGTGAGCTTCGCCGGCTGGTACTCCTCGCTCCAGTAGAAGAAGAGCTTCTGGCGGTTTTTGTTGAATACTCGCGGAATGTACACCGGGCCGCCGAGGCTGTAATCGATGGCATTGAAGCGATTGCGGGGCCTGGCGTGGCCCAGGCGGTTGTCGAAAAAGTCGTTGGCGTTGAGGGCCTCGTTGCGCATGTAGTACATGCCCTCGCCGTGGAAATCGCGCGTGCCGGACTTGGTGACGATCTGGACGTTGCCGCCGGAGGCCCGCCCGAATTCCGCCTGGTAGTTGCTGACCATGACTTTGACTTCAGCCACCGATTCCATGGCGACGCCGTACCCCGCGTTGGGAGCGCCGCCGACGGCCGACATGGTGATACCGTCCAGGCTGAAATCGTTATCGCCGCTGCGGCTGCCGGCGATGTTGAAATTCGTTCCGCCGGCTCCGCCGCCGCCCAGCTTACGGTTCTCGGCGCCGACCGTATCGACGACGCCGGGAGCCAGCGATACCAGCGTGGTAACAGTGCGGCCGTAGATCGGCAGGCTGACGACCTCGGAAGCCGTAATCGCCGCGGAGCGTTCCGAACTGGCGGTCTGCACGGGCGTGGATTCCGCGGCTACGGTCACCTGCTCGGTTTGGGTGCCTAGCTGGAGCGTGAGGTTGCCGAGGGCGAGCCTCTCCGAGGGCGTCAGCACGACGTCGTTCCGCACCAGTGTCTTGAACCCCGTAACCTGTACCGTCAGCGAGTACCGCCCGGGATCCAGCGCGCTGATCACGAATTCGCCTCTTTGATCGGTGATCGCGGCTCGCGCGGCTCCGGTGTCGGTGTTGACCAGTTTCAGGCTGGCGCGCGGCACCACCGAACCGGTGTTATCCACCACTGAGCCAAAGATCGACCCCGTGATGGTCTGGGATGCACCCGGCTCCGCTACGCAGAGCAGAAGCAGCCCTGCCCAACAAACAACTGTCTGGAAATGCATACTCACCCCGTTAGTCCATTAAGCATTGGGGGCGTATTCATGTCAAGACCTGTACATTCAGTAGGGCGTTCACCCCACATCAAAATTAGGGGGCCAAGGTCAAGGGAGCGGGCGCCAAAAGAGAGCTCTTCCCGCCGCGTCACGTGCCTCTCGAGTTCCTTCCGGTTCAGGAAATATGCCGGCTTCGCCATGCTCTTGCTGAACAGCTTCTCCGCCTGATCGTCGAAGTGCCCTGACTGTGGGTGATCGCTCTCGCCCAGCGGGATCACCATGAACGATTGCGGCGGCTTGGTGAGAATCACGATCTGGGTCGAGCTCTGCCCCGCCTGCCCCACCATCTCGTTGCCGATGCGCCGAAAGGTGATGGCCCGCGGCGTTGCCATGGCCGCTTCGAACAGCGTGCCGCCGCCGACGGGCCATGTGCGCCCGGCGCCGTTCCGCCCCACGCGGAACAACGTCCCGAAAACCGCGTCCGGCGCAAACTGCGATTTCAGTTTCTGCTCCGCCGCCGACAGCGCGGCGCGGATTTCGGCATCGGTCAGCGAAGCCGGCGGGTCCGCCGCGCGCGCCGCCGGTCCCAGCGACGTTTTGAAAAGGTAGTACGCCAGCGCCGCGCGCGAACCGGCGTCGCTGCGGCGGTTCCAGCCCACCAGCATCTGCGCGAACGCGTTGCCCGGCGCCGCCTTGCGGATACGGTCCTGCCACAGTTCCGCGTGCCACACCTGCGGCGAAAAGGCGATCCCCAGGGCCTGCTCGACGGTGACGTTGTGCGCGCCATCCAGCAGGTCCAGCACCATCGCCGCGCGCTGGCTCGGCGGCTCGCGGCGCGCGTTGTAAAGGTACGGGTGCGCGGCCCATTTCTCCGGCACCAGCGGCGAATTCCGCATCATGTTCACCGGCGAGGTATTGCAGTTCTGCATGTAGCCCTGCGGCGGATTGGCGATCTGCACCAGGTCCGAAAAGGGATGGATGCCCTGCCATTCGCACGCCCCGCTGGCTCCCGGCATGGGTTTTGAAGGGTCGCAGCCCTTGGGCCGGATCGGCACCCGCCCGTTGCGCACGTAGTAGATGTCGCCGTCCACCGTCCCGATCATGATGTTCTGCCCCATGAATTGCAGCATGGCCAGCGCGCGTTTGGCTTCCGCCAGGTTATGCGCCGTATCGAGCCGCCAGGAGGACTCGAGCAGCCGGAACTGATCCGCATACGGAACCGCCAGCGAGTACGCCTTCCCGTTCCGGTGCGCCACGATCGGTCCGTGCACGGTCGATTCGATGCGCACGTCCACGGTCTTCACCGCGCCGGTGTTGTCCTTCACGCGGATATGCTCGGTGCGTACTTGGAGCGGCCGCCATTGGCCCTTGAAAAGGTACTTGCCGTCCTTGACCGTTTCCTCGTACGCGTCCGCCGTGTCCGGACCGCCGGTGGTCATGGCCACCGAGAGATAACGGCTGTTGCCCAGCGAGGGGAAGGGAAGGCCCAGAATCGCGCCGCCGGAAAAAGCCAGCTCGCCGCCGTAGATGCGCATCTCGTACCAGCGGAATTCGCCGTACCAGCTCAGGTGCGGATCCACCAGCGCGATGGGGACGTGCATCGCCGTGCGCGAGGGCGCCAGCAGCCATTCGTTCGAGCCGTGATACGGAATCGGGTCCGGCCGCACGCCGATGCGCTGCAAATCGCCGCCGGCATCCCCTTCCGGCCAGCCCCAGATGATGTAGCGCCCCAGGGCAATGATCTGCCACGGCTCCAATTTCGGCGCCCACGCCGGCACCTGCTCCGGATGCTCGTGCATGAATTGCTTGATGCCGGCCTGAAACGCCTCGCAAATGGCGCGCAGCTTGGGATCGAGCTCGCGATAGTGCTGCTCGGCCACGGCGCGGTGCCGCCACACGCGCTGCCGGTAATCGTGAAACAGCCAGTCCTGTCCGAAAGCCTCCGCCATGGTCCCCTCGGCCTTGCGGTAGTTGCGCAGCAGTTCCTCCAGCCGGTCCTCCGCCTGCGCGTATCCGGATCCGAAAGCGGCCCCGGCGGCCGTGGCCGCGAAAATGTGCGGCACGCCGTACTGGTCGCGCAGGATCTCGACCTTCTCGGCAGCAAAGAGCGCCGTCGAGGCCAGCAGCACAACGAAAATTTTCATTCCACCATGCTAGCGCTCGCGGTTTCGACTCATTGATTTCCCTTATGGCCAGCCCACAGCGACCGTGATATACTCCTTCCCCAGGAACTGCTGTAGGGGTAGTGACAATTCAATTTGCAAGGAGGCATCCATGCGCAGGTTTGGGGCGCTTGGGGTAATTCTCGTATTACTCGCAGCGGGAAATCTTTTCGGCCAGGCTCAGTCGGGAACCATTGCCGGCACCGTTCTGGACCAGGCCAAGGCCGCCGTGCCCGGCGCGACGGTAACACTTCTGAACACGGATACGCACTATCAGGTGGCCGTCAAAACCAATGGGGAAGGGCAGTACGTGGCGGCCACCATCCCCATCGGAAACTACACCATCACCGTGGATCAGCCCGGCTTTCAGAAGTTGGTGCGCGAGGGCATCGTGCTGACCGTGGGCGACCGCCTCGACGTCACTTTGCAACTCACCGTCGGGAGCGTGCAGGAGACCGTCACCGTGGCAGCCATCGCGCCGCTTCTGCAATCGCAGAGCTCGTCGGTCTCCACGCTGGTCGGCAACCGCCAGATGGTGGCGCTGCCGCTCAACGGCCGCACCTTCACCTCGCTGCTGCTGCTGGCGCCCGGCACCAGTGTGGGCGCCGCGGGCAATCTGGGCAGCGGCGACTACTCGTTCCGCGGCAGCACCAACTACACGGTGAACGGCTCGCCGCCCAGCGACAATTCCTACTTCATCGATGGCCTGACCGACCGCGGTCTCTGGCTCAGCACGCTGAATCTCGTGCCCGTCCTCGACTCCATCCAGGAGTTCCGCACCATCACCAATAACTACTCCGCCGAATACGGGCAGGCGGCCGGCGCCATCACCCTGGTCGAAACCAAGTCCGGCACCGACAAGCTCCACGGCAACGCCTGGGAATACATGCGCAACGACGCCATGGACGCCAACAATTTCTTCAACAATCGCGCGGGCGTGGGCGCGCCCGAATTCCGCCGCAACGAATTCGGCGCCGATGTCGGCGGCCCCATCCGCCGCGACAAGACGTTCTTCTTCGGAGATTACCAAGGGATCCGCATCCGCCAGGGCCAAAACGCCGACTCCACCATTCCCACCGCGGCCCAGCAGCAGATGGTCGAAACTGGTAATTTCTCGCAGTTCGGCACCACCATCTACGATCCCACGACGCTCCAGACCATTAACGGCCAGCTTGTCCGGCAGCCTTTCGCCGGCAATATCATTCCCAGCAGCCGCCTCGATCCCGCGGCGGTGAAGCTCATGAAATTGCT
>JAJYLS010000153.1 GCA_021787555.1 Acidobacteriota bacterium
AACCCCCAGCCCCCAGCCCCCAACCCCTGCGCGCCGGCCTCCGGTCGGCGCGCAGGCTCCTTCATCCGCATCACCGCCGGAGCCAGCGCCGCCGCCGGCGCCGCCGCCAGCGCCATGGCCGCCCGCCATCCCCACTCTTGCGCTACCGGCCCGCTGATGGCGAAGCTCAGCATGATCCCCACCGGCACCGCCATCATGAATCCCGCCATGGCGCGCGCGCGCCGCTCCGCCGGCACCAGGTCCCCGATCCAGCTCGCCGCCACCGGCGCGCACACCGCTTCCCCGATTCCCGCGCCCGCCCGCGTGAACATCAGAAACCAGTAGCTCGCCGCCAGCCCGCCCAGCCCCGTCAGCCCGGCCCACACCGCCACACCCCACGCTAGCAGCTTCCGCCGGCTCCACCGGTCCGCCGCGCGCCCCAGCGGCACCCCCGCCACCGCATACACCATCGTGAACACCATGGGCAGGGCGCCCAGTTCGGCGTCGGAAAGGCCGAAGGCGTGGCGCAGCGGCTCCAGCACCGCCCCCAACACCTGCCGGTCGTAGATATTCAGTGCGTTGACCAGAAACAGCAGGAACAGGACCCGCCTGTTCACAGCTTGATCTCGGTGCCTTTGAAGTCCTTCGGGACTTTGGGCGACCGTGGCGCCTTCGGCAGTTTGAGCGGCAGGTCGCTCGGCGTGCCTTCCTTACGCACCGCCACCAGCCCGCGGTTCGCCACCAGCCGGATCTGCGGCCCGTTGCCCACGTTGCCCTTCAACGTTGCCTGCCGCCCTTCAACCTCTTTCGAAATCTGCGGCCCGTAGTCGTTCACCGCGTCGCCGCGCCCGGCCGTCGCCTCCAGGTTGAAAGTGGAATTGTCCGGCAGCACCAGCTCGATCCTGCCGTATCCCGACTGCGCTTCGATCTGTGGCAGCGGCAATTTCCCCGGGTCCAGCACGATATCCCCGCGTTCCGTCTCCAGTTCCACCGATTGCGTGAAGTCTTCGAGCTTGATATCCCGCGATTGCGTCACCAGCTTCAGTGGCCCCGTGATTCCGTTGCCGGTCAGTTGCCCCAGGTCCATGTTGATCTGCCCGGGAATCGCCTGTACGCGCAGTTGCGTGTTCCGCGCGCCCTCGAATTCCAGCGGCTTCGCCAGGTTCTTGAACGCCAGCGCGCCACGGTACGCGCCCGTGATGGTCACCTGCCCCGCGATGTTCTCCAGGTCGATGTCCGAACCCTGCCCCTCGATGTCCAGTTTCCCCTGCACATCTGTCGCACGGATCGAATCGCTGTGCCCCACGTCCAGCTTGGCGTTCCCATTCACTCGCGCCAGCCGCACGTTGGAGGCGCGCTCGCTCGTCAGCTCTACGTTGCCCCCGAGATCGGAGATCTCGCAGTCGCCGGAGGTCGACCGCGCCTCCAGCGTCATGCCCCGCGGGACCGTGATCTCCAGATCGTCGGAAACCCGCAAATCCTCTGGCGCGCGGTCCTGGTTGGTCCGGATCAGCACGCGGTCGCCCTGCGGCACGATCTCCACCGGCGTGTTGCCATTGGTCTTGTCGGCATCCTGCTGCGACCATGCCCGGATCGTCTTGTGCCCGGTCACTGTGATCTCCTGCGTGTCTCCGCCGGTGACCTTCATATTGCCGCGCGCATTCTCGATCGTCAGCCACTTCACTCCCGCCGCCGCGCCGCGCGCCGATACCGGATAATCGTACTGCTCCCCGAATACCTCGCCCAGCCCGGTCGTGTAAATCCGGTAAAAGTGCCGGTGCGCTTCCCACAACCCGCTGCCCGCGATGCAGATCAGCACCACCAGCAGGATCTCACCGCCCGTCAGCCCGCCGCCGCTGTAGAATCCCTGGTTTCGCCAGATCAGAATCTCGGCCAGTCGCAGCACGCCCCACGCGATCAGCACGAAGGGCCAGTATTGCGCCACCAGGTCGAACATGTGCGCTTCCGGATGCAAGTTGCGCCACAGAAAGAATGCCCCGATCAGCAGGAGCAAAAGCGGCCCCGTCAAAGAACGCCTTCTCATCGCCCACCTCCCGGATCCTGCCCCTGGTATGTGCTCTGCCGGTAGCTCGGTCCCGCCTGTGCGCCGGTCCGCGGCGGCCACGGCTGCCCCCGCTGCGCCGGTGGACGTCCGCCGCCCCGCTGCAATAGCGAGAACAGCCCGAACACGATCAGTAGCACCGGCCATGTCTCCCCAAACCCATACGGCGTGAAGTTGTTCAGCACAAACAGCACTCCCACCGTAATGAGAACGACCGGTCCGCGGATGGCGCGGATCAGCGAACGCTCGCTATCGTTCATGGCGCACCTCCCCCGGCGCCGCTCCGCGCAGGCTCTCGCCCGCCCGGCCCGCGAACCGCGCGTAGAGCAGGTAAACACCGGCCGCAATCAGCAGCACCGGCCAGTAGCGGATTACCACATCGAAATCCAGCACGTGGAGCGTGTGCAGCAGCAGCAGAACTCCTACCACGATCAGCGCAATTCCGGCCACCGGCACCTGGTGCGTGTTACCCCGCAGGTCCACCAGGCTCGAATATTCGTCCACCGGCTCGCCCATCCGCCGCTTGCGCGCCGTGTGATAGGCCTCGAACGCCATGTAAAACATCCACGCGGCGATCAGAATTCCGAACACCGGCTCCAATCCGGCCGATGCCTGCGAGTTGGTGATGCTCACCAGGATCCCCCACACCACCGCGTGCACCAGCCCTTTGGCGTATTGCCCGTTGTAGATCGCGCCCACCCCGGGAATCCAGCCGAGCAGGAACGCCAGTCCCGGCGAGACATCGGAGTAGACATAGACCGGCGGCGCAGCGCCCGGGGTGCCCCCTGGGCCGGGCGGCGGCGCGGAGGTTGCGCTCGGGGCGCCCTCTGGGCCCGGAGGCGGAGGCGCCGCGGCCGGAGGCGGTTCCGGCGCCGCCGCAGGCACCGGCGCATGCTCCGCGCAGTATACCGTTCCGTAGGCATCGCGCCGGCATTCGTCGCAAACCGGCTTGCCGCAGGTGCGGCAGTAAGCCGTCGCCGGCACATCTGGATGATTTTGGCAGTTCATAATGACCTCTCTTAACGTCCCTGCTCCGGTGCGTTCTTCAGCGGCAGCCGATGCTCGTCCGCTCCCTTGCCGGACGGCACCGCCGCCGGCCGCAGCTCTTCGTCTTGCTGCTGCCATTGATGGAGCGTGTTTTGAATGTCATACACAATCTTCAAATTGTCGTAAAACTTCACCGTGCGCGCCCACACCCGCACAGCCCGGTCTTCCAGCCCGGCCCACACGTGCACCGGTTCCAGGTCCTCCGGCTTGATCTGCATCACCGGCCGCGCGAGCATGGAGATCGACAGAATCGTCATCGCCGCCCCCATCACGAACCGCGGCGCCAGCAGGGGGCTGAAAATGCCCGCCAGACGGGCCCAGAGGGCGCTGCGCCCGCGCACCCTCGTTCTGCTCTTGGTCCACGGCGCATCGAACAGGATCCGCGTAATCAGCTCCGGTGGCGGCTCCACTTCCGCCGCGCGCCCGATGAAATCGAGCGCCGCCGCCGAATCGCGCGCCAGCTCCGCGCACGCCGGGCATTCCGCCAGGTGCCGCTCGAGCGCGAACCGCTCGTGCGAGGCCAGCGTGGCATAATCGCAGATTAGAATTTCGGCATCCGCGCACGTCATAATGCCAGCTTCCGCTTGCGCAGCAGCCGCGCCAGTTCGGCGCGCCCGCGGTTGATTCGCGATTTCACCGTGCCTTCCGGTATCCCCAGCACCTGGGCGATCTCGCGGTATTCCATCTCCTGCAAATCGCGCAGAATCACTGCTTCCCTTAGATCCGGCGAGAGCTTTTGTAAAGCTGCCTGGAGAATCTCGCTCGCCTCCCGCCCCGCCACCGCGCTGTCCGGACGCGCCGCCGCCGCACCTTCTTCTTCCAGCACCGGAAGCTGGTCCTCGATCGAGTCCGTCACCCGCTCCTGCCGCGTCCGCCGGTAATGGTCGATCAGCAAATTCCGCGTTACCCGCGACAGCCACGTGGCAAACGACCCTTCATCGGACCGGAAGGTCTTTAATGTCCTGAACACCCGCAGGAACACTTCCTGCGTCAGGTCCTGCGCCACCGTCCCGCTGCCCGTGAACCGGTAGCACAGCGCGTACACTTTCCGCGTGTTTACCCGCACCAGTTCCTCCCAGGCGGCTTCATCGCCGCGGAGGCACTGCGAAACGAGGCTGCGATCCGGGTCCAAGCTACTTTCTATCAGATTGCGCGCGCCACGAACACCCACTCCCGGGTGAACCGCTTCACCACAAGCTTGCGGATTCGGAAATCCACTGAAAATGTAGCTCGCGGCCGCCATGGCTCTCGTTTCCTTTCAATTGGATAAACGAGGCTTTATCATAATAGGTTCAATCTTTCCGGCGCGCCACCCCAAACGCGTGGCCACCGGACGTGCCCCTAGTGAATACAAGTGTAGTATTACATATATAAAAATATGAAGTGCCCGTTTTGCAATCACTTGCAGGATAAGGTCGTCGATTCCCGGGAAACCAAGGAAGGCGATACCATTCGCCGCCGCCGCGAATGCCTGGCCTGCGAGCGCCGCTTCACCACCTACGAGCGTATTGATGAAGTTCCCTACATGGTCGTCAAGAAAGATGGGCGCCGCGAAAAGTTCGATCGCCAGAAAGTCCTCACCGGGCTGTTGAAAGCTTGTGAAAAACGTCCGGTCAGCATGGCCCGTCTCTCCGATCTCGTGAATCGCGTGGAAAGCAAGGTCAGCGATTCTTCCGATCGCGAGATTCAAACTACTGAAATAGGAGAATTCCTCATGGAAAGTCTCCGTGAACTCGACAAGATCGCCTACGTCCGTTTCGCCTCCGTCTACCGCGACTTTCAGGACGAACAAGCGTTCTTTAACGAGTTGAAAAACCTCATGCGGCAGAAGCTCACGTAGCCGCTCCGCGGGAGGGCCAATTCATGTAACCTAAACAGTTTTAAGACATCTTTAAAATAGCTATTAACTTTGCAGGGGAATGATGGTATCATCAGTCGAAAGCCGGACCCCGGATGGAATCCACATCGTTGACACGTGGGGCAGGATCATCGACAGGTTTTTTCAATTAAATGCCATTTCCCAGACATGATGTAAGAAGTCGCATGTCCAAGGGGAGGTGAGTCTCAGTGGATCATTTCGAAGATCAATTCTTGGCGGAAAACCCGGAATCTTTGGGCCTCAATTTTGAGGAGGAATCGAAGTTTTTTGACGCTGAGGCCGCACATGAAGATTTCCTGCACCCCCAACCGGTGGAGGAGTCCATTTATACGGACGACCCCGTGCGCGTGTACCTGCGCGAAATGGGTGCCGTTCCGCTGCTCACCCGTGAAGGGGAAGTCGATCTCGCGCGCCGCATGGAACGTGGTAAGTTACGCATGCAGAAGGCCATAAGCCGTTCTGCCCTGGTCCAGCACGTGGTCGTGGAGTTGGCCGAGCAGGTCAGAAAGGGAATCGTCGAACTGGAAAGTGTGGTGGACCTCGGCGATGTCGAGGAGGGCACCCCCGCCGATCTCAAGGTCCGCGCCGACGCTCAGAAGCATTTCACCGACGTGGCTGCGGTCTACAAGAAGTTGACCCAGTTGCAGGAGAAGGTCGAGAGCACCCCCATCGTTAACAAGCGCCCCCGCAAGCGCCTCTGTGCCAAGCTCAATCGGGCCAAGGTCGAAACCTCCCTGGCCATCCGCATGGTGCCTTTCAAAATATTGAAATGGAAGGAGTTCGCGCGCGAAATCGAGCGCGCCGTCGAGGAGATAAACCACCTCGATAGCGAAGTCAAGAAGCTCGAATTGCGCAAGGACCCCACCCAGCAGCAGCGGTTGAAGGATCTGAAAAAGGAAATCCGCAGGCGCGAGACTGCCGCCGGTGCTACCATGCCCGAGCTCAAGCATAGTCTCACGGTCATCCGCCACGGCGAGGCCGAAGCCGAACGCGCCAAGAAAGATCTGGTCGAAGCCAACCTCCGGCTGGTGGTTTCCGTCGCTAAGAAATACGTGAACCGCGGGTTGCACCTCCTCGACCTCATCCAGGAAGGCAACATCGGTCTGATGCGCGCCGCCGACAAGTTCGAATACCGCCGCGGTTATAAGTTTTCCACCTATGCCACGTGGTGGATCCGCCAGGCTATCACCCGCGCCATCGCCGACCAGTCCCGCACGATCCGCATTCCCGTTCACATGAACGAGAGCATGAACAAGTTCCTGCGCGCCACGCGCGAGCTGGAAAAAGAGCTCGGCCGTACTCCTACAAATGACGAAATTGGCCACCGCATGGACATTCCCGTGGAAAAGGTCCAGAAGCTCAAGACCATCTCCCGCGATCCTGTTTCCCTCGAAACCCCCGTCGGGCGCGATGGCGAATCGGCCCTCGGCGACCTTATCGAGGATCGCTGGGTGGGTTCGCCCGTGGACGCCGTCATCGAAACCAACGTCCGCGACGAAACCGCCGGCATCCTCAAGACCCTGTCTCCGAAAGAGGAGAAAGTCATCCGCATGCGCTTCGGCATTGGCTGTGAGCGTGAGCACACGCTGGAGGAGATCGGCCAGGAGTTCGATGTCACCCGCGAGCGGATTCGTCAGATAGAAGCCAAAGCTCTGCGCCAATTGCGCGCCCCCGAACGTGCCCGTCGTCTCCGCGCCCTCATGGCTGCGCGCTAACCCAGCCCCAAAATAGCTACAATGGTCCTGTAACCACGAACCGTATCGATACGTCGATGTTTATGGTTCGTGTCTGAGGAGGGATCCTGCAAGGCGGAGTCTGCCCTGCGGACCCGCTGCTGCAAGATAGGTCGATTAGCGGAAATTCTGGGCCCATAGCTGCGTCACTCGACGCAGCGATAAATTTCGTATCTAAGGACTAGGGGAATCTCATGAGGATGTGCGTGTTGGGCGGAGATGGCTATTGCGGTTGGGCTACGGCGCTATACCTGTCAAGGAGGGGCCACGAGGTCGCGATCATCGACAATTACTTGCGCCGGCAATGGGATTTCGAGTTGGGCACTCAAACTCTTACCCCTATCCTGCCGCTCAACGATCGGCTGCGAATCTGGCAGGAGATCACCGGACTTTCCATTGAGCTGATGGTGGGGGACGTCACCGACTACAGCTTCGTGTCTACCGCCTTTGCGGACTTTCAGCCAGATGCGGTGATCCATTTCGCCGAACAGCGTGCCGCGCCTTATTCCATGATCGATCAGAAACACGCGGTGTTCACCCAGGTGAACAACGTGGTCGGCACGCTCAACGTGCTGTTCGCCATGCGCGAATTCTGTCCCGAATGCCACCTCGTCAAGCTCGGCACCATGGGCGAATACGGCACACCCAACATCGATATCGAGGAAGGCTATATCCGTGTCGAGCACAACGGCCGCTCGGACGTGCTCCCCTATCCCAAGCAGCCCGGCTCCTTCTATCACCTCTCCAAGGTCCACGACAGCCACAACATCATGTTCGCCTGCAAGATCTGGGAGTTGCGCGCCACCGACCTCAACCAGGGTGTGGTCTACGGCACGGTAACGGATGAAACCGCTCTCGATGAAGGTCTCATCAACCGTTTCGATTACGACGACGTCTTCGGCACGGTGCTCAACCGTTTCTGCATCCAGGCGGCCTGCGGCCACCCGCTCACGGTCTATGGCGAAGGGGGCCAGACGCGCGGGTTCCTGGACATCCGCGACACCGTCCGCTGCATCGAGCTGGCCTGTTTGAACCCGGCCAATGCCGGCGAATGCCGCGTTTTTAACCAGTTCACCGAGCAGTTCTCGGTGCTCGAGCTGGCACAGATGGTGCAGGAAGCGTCGCGCAAAATGGGCATGGAAGTCGAAATCGATCATCTGCCCAGCCCGCGCGTCGAGGCGCAGCACCACTACTACAACGCCAAACACTCCAAGCTGATCGACCTCGGCCTGCGCCCGCATTATCTCGGCGAGTCTCTGCTCGATTCGCTCCTGAACATCACGGTGAAGTACCAGGATCGCGTGGATATTTCGCAGTTCCTGCCGCAGGTGAACTGGAAGAGCCCGCGCAACCGGCGCACGCGGCTCGCCACGGTCCCGGCCGCCACCGCGAGCAGCTAGATGTGCGGGATTGCGGGCTTCACGCACCGGACGGGATCTGCCGACCCCGGGCGCATCCGGGCGGCGGTTGATTCGCTGGCGCACCGGGGACCGGACCAGCAGGGTGTTTTCGAGTCGGGTTTCGCCTCCATCGGCGCCACGCGCCTGAAGATCATCGATCTCCACGGCGGCGACCAGCCCATCGTGGACTCCGCCACCCGCACCGCCATCGCCTTCAACGGTGAAATCTACAACCACCTGGAACTGCGCCGCGAACTCGAGCGGCGCGGCCGCCGCTTCCAATCCCACAGCGATACCGAAACCGTGCTTCAGGCTTTTCTCGAATGGGATACCGCCTGCTTCACCAGGCTGCGCGGCATGTTCGCCGTGGCGCTCTGGAGCGAGTCCGACCGCCGCCTCGTGCTGGCGCGCGACCGTCTCGGCATCAAGCCGCTCTACTACGCCCGCCGCGGCGGCGATCTCTACTTCGGCTCCGAGCTCAAGGCCATCCTGGTGCATCCGCAGATCGAGCGGCGCCTGAGCCTCGATGGCCTCGACTGCTATCTTTCGTTGAACTACGTGCCTGCTCCCTGGACCCTGATCGAGGGCATCCAAAAGCTGCCGCCTGGCCACTGGCTCGAGTGGCGTGATAATGCCGGGCGTGACGATGCGGGGCGTGGCGGCGCCGTGTGCATCGAGCCCTACTGGCGTCTCCCGCAGGGTCAGGCCGCGCCGCGGGATCCCGTGGCCGCACGCGAGGAGTTGGACCGCCTGCTGCGCCAGTCGGTCGCCGAGCACCTGCTCTCGGACGTGCCGCTGGGCGTCTGGCTCTCGGGCGGCGTGGATTCTTCCACGATCCTGCATTACGCCTCCCAAGCCTCCCCAACGCCGCTCCAGACCTTCTCCATCGGGTTTCAGGGGCGCAGCTTCGACGAATCGTCCTACATCCGCGACGCCACCCGCCATTACGGCTCGGTGCACCACCAACTGGACATCTCCGACGAGCCCGATCTGGTCGGCGCCATCGAAGCCTTCGCCTACTATTCCGACGAGCCGACCGCCGATGCCGGCGCGCTTCCCGTGTGGCTGCTGGCGCGGCTCACCAAGCGCCATGCCACTGTCGCTCTCAGCGGCGAGGGCGCCGACGAATTGTTCGGCGGCTATCTCACCTACCGCGCCAGCCTGCTGGCGCGCTCCGTCCGCCGCTGGCCGTCCGCGGCGCTGGGCCTCATGGAAGCCGTCGCGCGCCGCTGGCCGGTTTCCGACGAAAAAATCGGCTTCGAGTACAAAGCCAGGCGTTTTCTGGATGGCTGCCGCATGCCGCCCGCACGCGCCCACGTCCACTGGAACGGCACGTTCTCCGATGTCGAAAAGCGCCGCCTGCTGTGCGCGCCGCTCCCTGGCGCGCTGGAGGCCATTCTCCAGCCCCTGGCCGCCGCCGGCGACGACCTCCAGGCTTACCTGTGGTTCGACCGCCGCTATTATCTCCCTGACGACATTCTGACCAAGGTGGACCGCATCAGCATGGCGCACGCGGTGGAAGTGCGTCCGCCCTTCCTCGACCACCGCATCGTGGAGTTCGCCGCCTCGCTCCCCGCGGACCTGCTGGTGCGCGGCTCGCGGCAGAAGGTCATCCTCAAAGATCTGATGCGTGGCAAGCTTCCCGCCCGCATCCTCACGCGTAAGAAAGTCGGCTTCGACATTCCCGCGCATCACTGGTTTCGCGGCCCCCTGCGCGGCCTGCTGGCGGAAGCCTTGCGCGCCGCCGCCGTGGAGCACGGCGAGTTGTTCTACTTCGACCGGATCGAGGCCCTGGCGCGGGCCCATCAACAGCGCCGCGTGAATGCCGGATATCACCTATGGGGGCTGATGACATTGTTCCTGTGGATGAAGAGGTGGCACGTTCAATCGACCCCATGCATCGAGACAGCACAAGCAACGAGAGTTTTCAGCCTGCGGTAGAGCCCCGCTCCCTCACGGTCGCGGCTCCGACCCGAGCCGCGACCGTGAGGGAGCGGTGGCTTTCGCGCCCCTGGCTCATCGTTCTCCTGTTCGCCGCCGCGATTTATTGCGGCACCATGCTCTCTCCACCGTCGCTCATGGACGACGTCGATGCCGTGCAGGCGCAGATCGCGCACAACATGCTGCACACCGGCGATTGGGTCACCGCGCGCCTCGACGGCATCCCCTACCTCGAAAAACCGCCGCTCATTTATTGGCTCATGGCCGGTTCGTTCCGCATCTTCGGCGCTTACGACTGGGCCGCGCGCATCCCTGTGGTTCTGGCCGCACTGGCGCTGGCCTGGCTCACCACCGCATTCGGCGTCTGGGCCTTCGGTAAACGCGCGGGCCTCTACGCCGGATTGTGCATCGCCACCTGCTTCGGCCTTTTCCTTTTTACCCGTATCCTCATCCCCGACGTGATGCTCACCGCCTGCATCACGCTCTCCATGTGGGCCTTCCTGCGTGTTATCGACGAAGAGGAACCCCACCCGCGCTGGTGGGCCTTCGTCCTGGCCGCCAGTCTGGGCGTGAGCCTGCTCCTCAAGAGTCTCATCGGCGTGGTTTTCCCCGCGGCCGCGGCGGTCATTTACCTCGCACTCACCGGCCAGATCGCGCATCGCAAAATCTGGAAGCGCCTCCGGCCCATCAGCGGCACGCTGATTATCCTAGCCATCGTAGCGCCCTGGCACGTCCTCGCCACCCTGCGCAACCCGCCCTATTTCGATTTCTCCTTCCGCAGCGTGCCCGGCCAATACCATGGCTTCCTCTGGTTCTTCTTCATGAACGAGCAGGTGCTGCGCTTCCTCAACCTGCGCTATCCCCGCGATTACAACACCGTCCCGCGGCTCTATTTCTGGCTGCTGCACCTGGTGTGGCTGTTTCCCTGGAGCGTCTACTTCCCGGCCGTGGCCAAACTGTCTTTTCGCCCTGCCGACCGCGGCGGCCGCGCGCGCCTGCTGGCGCTTTGCTGGACCGGCTTCATCCTGGTCTTCTTCACTTTCTCCACGACCCAGGAATACTATTCCATGCCCTGCTATCCGGGGCTGGCGCTGCTCACCGGATGCGCCATGGCTGCCGGCGGCGATTGGATCCGCCGCGGCACCCGCGTCCTGAGTGCCATCCTGCTCTGCGCGGGCATCGCCGCCGCTACGCTTGTGTTCCTGACGCGGAATATTCCGGCGCCGGGCGATATCTCGAGCGCACTAAGCTTCCATCCCGGCGCCTACACGCTTTCGCTCGGTCACATCGAAGACCTCACCCTGAAATCCTTCGCCTATCTCCGCGCGCCGCTCCTGGTGGCGGCTATCGCCTTCTTGATCGGCGCCGCCGGCACCGCCCGGGCGCGCGGCCGCAAAGCTTTCCTCGCCGCTGCCGTCATGTCCGTGCTCTTCTTCCAGGCCGCCCGCATGGCGTTGGTGGTTTTCGATCCCTATATGTCCTCGCGCCCGCTGGCCGAAGCGCTGCGCCGCGCGCCCGCGGGCAAGCTCATCGTGGACCATCACTATTACACTTTCTCTTCGATCTTCTTCTACACCGATCGCGACGCTCTCCTCCTCAACGGCCGCATCAATAATCTCGTCTACGGTTCCTACGCCCCCGGCGCGCCGGATGTCTTCATCGACGACCAGCAGTGGAAAAAGCTCTGGGAAAGCTCCGAACGCTGGTATCTGGTCGCCAGCGAATCCGCCATGCCGCGCCTGGAAAAACTCACCGGGATGGATGCGCTCCACATCGTGGCCCGGAGCGGCGGCAAACTGCTGCTCACCAATGCTCCGGTACCGCCGCCGGGAGGAACCTCCTGATGCTCTACTTCTTTTTCGCCATTGCGGCCATCCCGTTCATCTACTACCTGATCGCCATCTACAGCACGCTGCGCTATTTCCACCAGCCCGCCGCGCCGCCCGATACCGGGTTCACCCCGCCGGTGAGCAACCTCAAGCCCATCCGCGGCCTCGATCCCGAAGCCTACGAAAACCTGGAGAGCTTCTGCCGCCAGGACTATCCCGAATACGAAATCGTCTTCTGTGTGGACCGGGAGGATGAGAACGTCATCGCGGCCATCGAGCGCCTCAAGGCCAATTTTCCGGAGCGCGAAATCCGCGTGCTCTACGGCTCCGGCCGCTCGGCCAGCAATGACAAGGTGGCCAAGCTAGCGCGCCTGGCGAGCGAAGCGCGCTATGAAACCCTGGTCATCAGCGACAGCGACGTGCGCGTCGGCCCGGACTACCTTCGCCGCGTCACCGCGCCGCTGCGCGATCCCAAAATCGGCGCGGTCACCTGCTTCTACGCCCCGGCGGGCATCCGCACCTTCGCCGACCGCCTGCAATCGGTCGGCATGACCTCCGACTTTTACGCCGGCGTTCTGGTGGCCTGGCAACTCGATGGCATCAAGTTTGCGCTCGGCACCACGATTGCCACCACGCGCGCGCACCTCGCCGGCTTCGGCGGCTATGCCGCCATCGAGAATCAGCCCGCCGACGATCTCCTGGTGGGCCGCCTCATCGCCGAGCAGGGCTATGAAGTGGTGCTGCTGCCCTACGTGATCGAGACAGTGCCGGATTATCAATCCATGCGCGCGCTGTTCTACAAGCGCCTGCGCTGGCTGGTGGTGATGCGGCACATGCGCCCGGCGGGCCATCTGGGCCTGCTGCTCACGCAGGGTTTGCCGTGGTCGCTGGCCGCCGTGGCGGTGCATCCCACGCCCGCCGTCGCGCTCGCCTTCCTCGGGACCTACGCCTGCCTGCGCGCGGCGATGACGCTCACCATGGCCGACGGCATGCGCCAGCCGCGCGGGTGGCGCGACCTGGCACTCATCCCGGTCTGGGATGCGGCCGCGTTTGGCATCTGGCTCACCAGCTTCATGCGCCGCAGCATCCGCTGGCGCGGCGCGGATTACTACATCCGCGAAGGGAAGCTGGTGCCGGCGGCGGTAGAGCAGGCCTCCGGGCGGACGTAAGAGGCTTCGGTCTCAACGCCCGAGCCCGCATCTCGGATTTCGAAACTTGGCCAATTGCGCGAGAATATGGGCGATGGATAGGGGTACCGTAGTCGCCAAACTCCGCGCATGCGAATAGGAATTGAAGGCCGCTGGAATCGTGCGGCTGTCGGTCTTCGGTTCGGTCGCACGCGGGGATGCGTCTTTCGAATCGGATGTGCGGATCTACCGAAGCTGAAAGTTGCCGTCCGCCAGGCTCTCGAAGGGCCGAAGAGGGAGACTTCTATCGAGCCGACTTCGGATAGCCAGTGAAGAGAAGGGCGGTTCTCGTTGCGCGATGGACTGAAGAATGGTCGCGGCGCTCACCTGCGAGAGCGAGTCCGGGGCCGATCCATCGGAACTCGACACCGCCACCGACCCGGCGACGCCGGTCTTCAGCGTGAAGATCTCGTTGCCGTACGTCCCACCGGTCGTGGCGGTGCAGTTCGGATCGGAGGCGTTGATCTGGGCAGCGATGTTGCCCGCGACGCCGGCGCTGTTCAGCGAATCCTCGAGGCAGGAATAGGTGGCGGAGCCGATCCTCACCCAGTGGTTGTAGGCAGCGTTGCCCTGCCACCACATGGCCTGGTCGGTCGTGGTGTGCGAAGTCGAAATCGCCGGGCTGACGAAGGACTGGTTCTGATACCAGAGCGTGACCTTGTCACCGGGCTGCGGGCTGTTTACTGAATTTCGCATAATACAGTGACAATGTCGCATAATATAGTGACATTTGACCCGCTCTGATCCATAATGAGAGCGTGCCCACGCACTTTCGCCCGCGCCGTGATTTCCAGGCACTGGAGCATCGGCGCAAACAAGCCGCCCGTTTGTTCGCGG
>JAJYLS010000154.1 GCA_021787555.1 Acidobacteriota bacterium
CAGGAGGCCACACCGTAGAGCACCACCATGATGAGGATGCCAACCAGGATATGTCCCGCGCGCGTGCCGCGCACCACCATAAGGGCCTGGTAAATCAGGAATGCGACCACCAGGATGTCAATAATGCCGGTGAGCCTCAGGCCCTGGAGCGACGGCAAGTAGCGGGACAGTGACGGCATCGGTACGTCTCAGAACCATGATAGCTAATAGCTGTCAGGTATCGGCTTCCGCGCTCACCGGGTTAGTTGATAGCTGATAGCTGAAAGCTGACAGCTACAATATGCTTATGTCCTTCGTTTCAGCGCCGGAAGCCATCGAGGAGATCCGTGCCGGCCGGGTGGTAGTGGTGGTGGACGACGAGGACCGCGAAAACGAGGGCGACCTCACCATCGCGGCCGAAAAAGTGACGCCCGAGATCATCAACTTCATGGCCACTCACGGCCGCGGGCTGATCTGCCTCAGCCTCACACCGGAGCGCTGCGATTACCTGCGTCTGCCGCTCATCTCGCCGTACAACACTTCCCGGTTTGGGACCGCGTTTTGCGAATCCATCGATGCGCGGGAGGGCGTGACCACGGGTATCTCCGCGGCCGACCGCACGCGCACCATCCTCACCGCCATTTCCCCGGATTGCCGCCCGGACGACCTGGCCCGCCCCGGCCATATCTTTCCCCTGCGCGCGCGCGAAGGCGGCGTGCTGGTGCGCGCCGGACAGACGGAAGCCTCCGTGGACCTGGCGCGGCTCGCGGGCCTGGCGCCCGCGGGCGTGATCTGCGAAATCATGAACGAGGACGGCACCATGGCGCGGGTGCCGGAGCTCCTGGAATTCTGCGCGCGCCACGGCCTGAAGATGATGTCGGTCGCGGAGCTGATTCGCCACCGCCTCAAGCACGAGCACTTCGTGCGCCGCGTCGCGGAAGGGTGCCTCGAAACCGAATTCGGTGAGTTCCGCTCGATCGCCTACTCCAGCGACCTCGATCCCGAATATCACCTGGCGCTGGTGCGCGGCGACGTGGGCGGCCAGGAGCGCGTGCTGGTGCGGATGCACTCACGCTGCCTCTATGGGGACGTATTCGGCGCCACGACGTGCGATTGCGGCCGTTTGGTGCGCCAGTCCCTCCGGGCCATCGCCGAAGAGGGCCGCGGCGTGCTGGTCTACCTGCATGAAACCGCGCCCGGTTTCCGCATCGACCAGGCCCGCATGGTTTCGCACAGCCGCGATTTCATGCACTACCAGGGCGCCGACGGGCAGCGGCAGCTCCAGCACGAGCACGGCATCGGCGCGCAAATCCTCTCCGACCTGGGCCTCCACACCATCCGGCTGCTCACCAACCACCCCAGGAAAATCGTTGCGCTGGAAGGGTTTGGCATCCAGATCGTGGAACAGGTCCCGGTCGGCGCCTGAAGGGAACTCCGGCACCGGCGCTTGCGTTAATAAAGAAGCGGGCCCTTCGTCCTGAATGATATGAGCGCACGACTTCTCACTTCCGCCGCGCTGATCGGCACACTCTGCGGCGCGTTGCCCGGGCTGGCGGCCGACCCGCAGCTCCTCACGCTGGTAATGCCGGACGCCAAGGTTCTGGCCGGCGTGAACGTACAGCAGGCCATCACCACCCCGTTCGGCCAGTACGTTCTGGCGCAGATCCAATCCCAGCAGCAACAGCAGTTGCAGGCTTTGATCACTCTGACCGGATTCGATCCGACGAAGGACGTGACCGAGCTGCTGGTGGCTTCCGACGCCGAGCCGGCGGGCCACTCGGGCCTGGCGCTGGCGCGCGGGAACTTCCCGGTCTCGCAGATCGCCGCCGCCGCGACGCTGGCCAAAGCGGTGACGGAAACCTACGGCGGCGTGACCATCCTGGAAGATCCGAAACAAACCCAGGGGTTCGCGTTTCCGAACGGAACGCTGGTGATCGCGGGCGATCTGGCCAACGTGAAAGCCGCCATCGACCGCCTCAAACTACCGGCATCGCTGCCAGCCGCGGTGACGGTGCAGGTGAACCAGTGGAGCGGCACGCAGGACGCCTGGGTCATCACCACAGTGCCGCCGTCGACGCTGCATCCGCCATCCGGCGCGCCCAAGGTGCCGGGAGTGGGCGGGCAGGCCGCCTTCCAGACGCTTCTATCCGCCGCCGCGGGCGTAAAGTTCGGAAACCTGGTGACCCTGACCGCGCAGGCGCAGGCCGATAATCCCGCCGATGCGCAGTCCCTAGCCAATGTGCTTCAGATGCTGGCCAACATGGCGCAGTTGCAGAGTTCGAACAATCCCGCGGTCGCCGCGCTGGCGCAATCGCTGAAGATCAGCACGTCGGGCAACGTGGTGAACATCTCCGCGAGCATGCCGGAGGCCCAGTTCGAACAGCTCACTCAGCAGAAGCCCATGGCGCACCACCGGCCGGCGCGCCGCATGTAGCGGAAGCGCGCGCGCACTCAACCCGCCGGGCACAAATCGTGGTAGAACGGGCACCGGTGGCAGTGGGCGCCTTCGTTGAGTTCCCACTCCTGGCGGGATTGCGCGTCCAGGAAATCGCGGACCATCTGCTCGGGCGATTCCAGGAGCGACGGGTGTAGGTCCACCTCGACGATCGTGTTCGGGCGGAGAAAGTGCAGGCAGCCGCTGGCCGGCGGGCGGCCGGCCGCGCGCTCCACCGCCAGCGCGTAGAGCCGCAGTTGCAGGGCGTAATCCTGCGCGCGCCCGCGCGCTTCCGCCGCGCTCACGGCGTCGGTCTTGTAGTCCACGATTGCCACTTCCCCGCCCTCCTCGAACCACAGGTCCACCTGCCCGCGGATCACCAGGTCCTCCAGCGCCATCAGAAAATCGAATTCCCGCTCGAGTCGCGCGGCGCGCTCCACGCGGCGTCCCAGAGCGCTTTGGCGGAAGACGGCAGCCAGCCGCAGCGCTTCCGCGTCCGGCGCGGCGACCGTGCCGCCCGCCAGCAGTGCATGCACCTGCGTCCCAAACTCCGCCGCCGAAAGCCCTCCTTCCGATTCGCCGCGCGCCGGCGCGCCGCCCTGGAATCCCTGGTAATGGCGGAGATAATATTGCCGCGGGCAGCGGGTGAAATCCGCCAGCGCCGTCACCGTCGTGATGGAATCGTGCCGGTCGATAACCGCGGGCGGACCGAGCAACTCGAACGCCTCATCCGCTTGCCGAGGGGCCGCCCCCTGGGCCCGCGCCGCTTGCGCCCGCGTGAGTTCAGGCGAACGGTCGGTCACCAGCAATCGCAGGCTCCATTCGTCGCCATTGGGCGCCGCGCGCTGGATCAATTCCGCGCGGCCGCTCTCAAGATCCTCCAACTCCAGCGCGCGTGCGGCCACCGCCGCCCATTCCTTCGGCTTACCGGAAAAGCTCAGAATCAGATGCTCCTCCGCGCGCGTCATGGCCACGTAAAGCAGCCGGCTGCTTTCTTCGGCTTCGCGCCGGCGGCGCTCTTCGCGGATGGCGTGCAGCGCCAGGTCGCTCTTGTTTTTCCGCTCCGCCGGATTCCGCCACTTCGCTCCCAGCCCGTGCACGCGCGAAAACGCCACCACCCCCGGATCGTTCTCCACGCCCTTCTGCATCGCTCCCACGATCACCACCGGAAATTCCAACCCCTTGGCGGAATGCACGGTCATCACCTTTACCGCATCGGTCGAATCTTCCGGCGGGGCATCCGGCTCACGCGGATTTTCGGCGCGCGCCAGTTCCAGTTCCTCGACAAATTTATCGAGAGACATGCGCCGCGCGGCCTCCCGCGCCTGCGCCAGGAATTTGTCGATGTTGGCGTCACCGCGGGCGCCGGAGTCGGCACGATACCCGCAATCGTCTATCGCGGCGAGCAACAGCCGGTCGAATGAATCGTACTCGCGGCGCACCCGCCACGATTGCAGACGGCCGCGAAAATTCAGGAGCACGCGCGCATCGTCCGCATCGAAAGCGGCACACGCCCCTTCGTCCAGCAGCATCAAGGAAGCCCTTAGGTTCGGCCCGAGCATCTTCAGCCGCGCCAGCCCCTCATCCGAAATCCCCACCAGCGGCGAACGCAGCACGGCCGCCAGGCTGATCTCGTCCCGCGGGTTGGCGATGGTCCGCAGAAGCGCCGTGAGGTCGTTCACCTCGCGCGTTTCGTAGAACCCGCGGCCGCGGTTCACCACGTACGGAATGGCGGCCTCGTCGAACGCCGCCGTGAACCCGGGGACCACTTCCGTGTTGCGCACCAGCACGGCCACCTTCCCGAAAGTGAAGCGCGGCTCCGCGGCGAGCAGGTCCAGAATGCGGCGCGCCACCCATCGCGCCTCGATCTGCGCATCCGCGGCCGCCAGCAGTTCGACGCATACCGGCCGCTCGGATTCGAAAGCGCGCCCGGGAACGAGTTCGCGCGGCTCGATCCCCTCCGCGCCCTCCACGATGGTTTCCACTGCCCGCAGAACATCCTTCCGGCTGCGGAAATTTTCCAGCAGCGGTACGATGCGCCCGCCGCCCCCGGCCATCTCGTCGCGATATTGAGCGAAGCCTTGCGGATCGGCGTGGCGGAAGCCGAAGATCGATTGGTTGATGTCGCCCACCGCGTAGAACCGGCCGGACGGGCGCACCAGCCGCATGAGCGCGTCCTGCTGATGATTGGTGTCCTGAAATTCGTCCATCAGAACGTGATCGAACTCGCCCTGAATCGCGGCGCGCGTTTCGGCGCTCTCCCGGAGCAGCCGCACGGTGAATTCTTCGAGGTCGGAAAAATCCAGCACGCCGGCTTCGCGCTTGCGCTCGCGGTAAAGCTGGTCGAAGCGGCGCAAAATCTCGACGAGCAGCGCGCGCTGCGGCGCATAGAACTCTGTGATGAGCGCGCGTTTCGATTCCCCGATCTGTTGCTTGAGGAGCTTCAAAAGATCGTAGGCGCCGTTGCCCCGCTTGCACTTGTTCAGATTGCAGGAGAACGCCGCCACTTCGCGCAGCGCGGCGCCGGGATCGGCGGCAGCCACGATGCGCTCCGCGCCTTCGATCGCCGCCGCGAGTTGCTGTTTCTGCGCGTAGTTCCACGCCGTAGGGTGCTCGGCCCGCAGCAGATCGAGCGTCCCGGCGACATCGTCCACCGTAACGCCCGCCGACGCCGGGAATTCTTCGAGTTCCCCCACCGGCACTCCGGCGCAGCGCATGGCATCGTAGGCCGCCAGCACGGCGCTTTCGAAATCCGGCGAGCACAGCCCGCGAATCAGCCCGCGCACGGCTGCGGGGTGCTCATCGAATTTCTCGTCGATGGCTTCCGCCAGAGCTTCCTGCCGCATGTGCGAAGAGTCCCGCTCGTCGGCGATCTGGAAATCCGGATCCACCCCGGCCACCAGCGCGTTCTCGCGCAGCAGCCGGGCGCAGAACCCGTGGATGGTCGCCACCCAGGCGCGCTCCATCCGCGCGCGCAGCCGGGCATCGCCCTCGAACGCTTTCGCCAGCTTCTGGCGCATGTTGGCGGCGGCCTTCTCGGTGAACGTAATGGCCAGGATGCGCAGCGGGTCAGCGCCCGCGGCCACCAGGCGCCGGAAATATTCCACCAGCACGGTCGTCTTCCCGGACCCCGGGCCGGCCACCACGCAGGTATCCGCGGCTTCGCGCTCCACATCCACAGCCTCGAGCTGATGCGGCGTGAAGTTCATGCGCCCTCCGCAGCCGCCGCGGCGCCGCCGGTTTCGAACCGGCAAACGTCGCGGTAATCGCACCAGCGGCACTTTTCCGGGTCGGACGGCGCCGCTTCGATGCGGCCGGAGTGGATCTCTTCCAGAACCGCCAGCGCCT
The DNA here is from genome assembly GCA_021787555.1 of Acidobacteriota bacterium. Lineage (GTDB taxonomy): Bacteria > Acidobacteriota > Terriglobia > Bryobacterales > Bryobacteraceae > JAJYLS01. The sequence goes on from JAJYLS010000154.1 coordinate 5,762, forward strand.
TCTGCTCTGCCGCGGCGCGCCAGTTTTCCGCCAGCGGCTCATGTGGGATCTCCCCCGGACCGTCCACGCTCCACCCGGCATACGTAATCCCGCCCTTCAGCCCCACGTAATACATGCCCGCGGGCTTCACGCCGAACTTCTCCTCCGCCGCCATCAGGTACAGCGGCCCCTGCACCAGGTTTTCGTTCTCCAACTTGTCCTTCGTGGTTTGCGCCGCGCTGTACTTGTAATCGATCACGTACGCGCGGCCGTCGGCGCCGGTATCCAGACGATCGATCTTGCCGCTGATCTCGACCGCGCCGCCGAGTTGGAACGAGAAGTCCTCCTCCGTGCGCGATTCGAAATCCGCGCGCGGCCAGGGGTCGCCGGTGACGAACGCGCGCAAATCTTCGAGCATCGCTTGCCGCAGGCGCTCGGTCCGGTAGGTGAGCGGAATGCCTTTCTCCTCGGCGCACCGCGCGAAGATCTCCTCGAAGACCGCGCCGATTTCCGGATGGCCGGTGTACCACTCTTTCAAAGTCTCGTGTACGATCGAGCCCTGCGTCAGAAAATCGAGCCGCTCGGCCGGCCGCGGCGGAGGCGCCGCCAGCCGCAGCGCGCGCCCGAAATACTGAAACGGACACTGCAAGTAGGATTCGAGCGCCGTGGCGGAGAGGCGCGCGCTCCGGCTCCGCACCCATTCCAGCAGGTCGGGATGGGCCAACACCGGTTGCGGTCGCATCGCCACGTTGCGCCGCCGGGTGCCCTCTGGGCGCGGTCGTACGGCGCGCGACGGCTGCGGATCGAGCCCGAGGTCCTCCAGAAAAATCGACGGCAGGTTGCGCTCGCCGCGCGCGTCGAATTCCGGATAGGAAAGCACCGCCAGCATGCTTGCGCGCGTGAGCGCCGAATCGAACAGCGCGCGCTCCTCGCACTCGAATTCTTCCGCCGTGCGCACGCGGATGCCTGCGGCATTCAGACGATGCCGCGCCGCCTGCGGAAAAAACGGATCCTGGCGATGCACCTGCGGAAACTGCTTCTCCACCATGCCGCAGATGAACACCACCGGCAGCACCCACTGCCGCGCCTCGTGTGCGCTGAGCACCTGCACCACATCCCGCCGGTTGTCCTCGACCCGCAGCATCTTGAGGCGCAGGACCGCTTTCACCGTGCGCCAGAATTCCTCGAGCGGAATCGCGCGGCCCCCCACCAGCGCCTGCGCGGCGTCGTCGAGGGCTGCGTCAAACGCATCCAGCGCCGCGGACTGCGAGCGCAGCACCAACACGGGCCCCAGCGCCGCCGGTCGAAACAGGCTGCGCAGGCGTTTGAGCCGCGCCGCCCAATCCTCCGGCGCCAGCGCCAGCGCCCGCCACTCCTCGATTGCACCCAACGAGTCGATCAGGTGCTTCAGGCGTTCGGATTCCCCCGCCAGCGCCTTCAACCCTCCCAGACCGCTGCCGGGGATCTGCTCGCGCACCGCGAAATCCAGGCGGTCCATCGCGGCGGAATCGGCGAACCGCGGCGCCAGGCGCAGCACGCCCAGCATTTGCGCGTAATCCCATTCGCCCAGCATGGCGTCCACGGCGCCCGCCAGGTATCGCGCCGCGGTGTGCTCTTCGAGCCGCGCATCGAAATAGAATCGCGCGGGAATTCCGAAGCGCTCCAGCGCCGCCCGCAGCACCGGCACGTAAATCTCCGGCGAGCGGACGATGATTCCCATTTCGCGAAACGGCCGCCCCGCGGCCGATTGTTCGAGGATCCGCCGCGCGATCTCCTCGGCCTCGCGCTCGACCGAGGGCGCCCGTACCAGCACCCGCGCGGCGCCGGGCCGCCCCAACCGCGTCAGCGTTTCAATTTGAAAACCGAGCGCGCGCACGGCCGCGGTGATATCGGCATCCGCCAGCGTGAGCGTGACCTCCGCATGCCCGCCGAGCGCCGCGATCACGCGCAGTTCCGGATCTGGAAGCGTGTGGAATCCGTCGAGCCAGATCGCGCGGATGCCGTCCAGACCCTCCGCTTCGATGCGCGCCGCGGCGCGCTCCAGACGCTGTGCGCGGAGCGCCAGCCCGCGGCGCTCCAGTTCGCGCTCCACTTCGCGATAAACCGCCAGGAACGCCGGTGCGAAGGGCGCGTCCGGAAGGTGCTCCGCCAGGCGCTCGCTGCCGCAGCCGGCGGAGGAAAATTCTTCAATCGTGCGGGCCAGCGAGCCCCGAAATCCCGGCATCTGCACCACGCGCGCGAACTCGGCGCGGCCCACGCGCCCGGCCGCCGCTTCCACGATCAACGCCAGCACCGTTTCCGGAACCTGCGGGCAGTCGCCGGCCCATTGTTCGATGAACCCGTAGAGCGTCTGGATGGAGGTCCGTCGGATGACGAAGCCCTCGCGCGCAAGCTGATTTTGCAAGTGCTGCGCCAGCGTCGCGGTGGGAACCAGCAGCCGGACGCCGGTCTCCCCCGTGCGCAACGCTTCGCGCAGGCGGTCGAGCACCCAAACCGTCTTGCCCGAACCCGCCGGACCCGTAAGCAGCCGCACCATGCGGACAGTGTAACTGCTGGCGCGGCGCGGCTGCTTACTGAAGCCCCCGCAGCCTCGCGAGCGTCTCCATGATCTCGCGCTTCTCCTTGACCTCGACCAACGGCGCAAGATGGCGCTCGACGTAAGGCCAGTCCAGCACCCCGCGTTGCCGCACAACGACGGTCTCGGCATCGAGCACGTCCCGCGGCCGGAACGCAAACAGCTTCAAGATCAACAGATCTTCCGCCGAGCAGGTTCGCAGCGCGCAGCCTGGAGCGAACTCAAACGCGCTGGAGCGTTCGACCATCAGCTCCTCGAACGGCAGCCCGCCAAGCGCAATATCGATGGGAACGCCCTCCGCTGATTCGACCAGGAGGACGCGGCTGCTGCGGGCAAATTCGGCGGCATCGGGAATGCGCCCGCGATACCCGGAGCTGAGAATCGGCGCCACGAACTCTTCCTCCGCTCCGAAGCTGCAGAGCAGCGTCACGTCCACATCGCGGGTGAAGCGCGGCTCACCCCAGCGCAGCAGCGCCAATCCTCCGATCATGCAAAACCGCCATTGGCGCGCCTCGAAAAAGGCCTGGAGCTCGCGGGCGGCTCTCAGCAACGGTGTCATCGCGGCGGTTTCGCCACCCGCAGCCGCGCGAACCACGCCTGCTGCTCGACCAGCCCTGAAGTCGTTCGCCGGGGCCCTGGATCCAACGGCTCTCCCGAGCCGAAGATCTGCCGGACGGCCTCCTGCGTGTCCACCGATTCGATCTCCCGCCGCCGGATTTCTTCCAGTTCCCGGCCGGCGCGCTGCCACCTCTCCGCCCATTGGCGCAGAAGTTCACACTCCGGGTCTGGCAGATCGGACATTCCTACTTCATGCTAACAGCCTTAGTACGGGCTGATCGAGTGCATCGCCAGCTCCGGCATCTCGTGCCCGAACATCTGCTTCAGTTCGGCGCGCAACGGCTCCACGCTGCGGGCATAGATCATCTTGTACGCCTGGCAGAAGTAATCCAGGTCCTCGAACTTCCGGTAGGGACCGTGCCGGAACTTCGGGCACCCGCCGTGGCAGATCGATTGATATTCGCAGACCTGGCAATCGGGATGCGCCAGCGTTTTCTTCGACGCAAACGAGAGCCGCCGCGTGCGCCGCGCAATCTCCGGCCACGAATCCACCGTGATGTTGCCCAGCTTCCACGAGCTCTCTACGAAGAAGTCGCACGGGTAAATGTCGCCGTTGTACTCCACCACCACGTAGCTGTCGCAGGTCTCGTGCATCGTGCAGCTCCCCGGCTTCTGGCCGGCCAGCGCCTCCGCCAGGTTGTCGAAAAACCGGATCCGCACCTTGCGCCGCTCCGGCCACCACAGCTCGAAGACCTCGCACAGGAACGTGCCGTATTGTTCGGGCGTCGGGGTGTAGGGCAGCCGGTTTCCTTCCCCGTCGAATTCGGCCAGCGGGATGAACTGAATATTGTCGATCCCCAGCCCACGGAAAAACTTGTACAGGTCCTTGGCCCGGCCGACGTTCGCCGTGCTCAGCACGCAGAGAATGTTGAACTCGACCTTGTTCACCTTCATCATTTCCACGCTCTGCATCACGCGCTTCCACGTGCCGCGGTGGTCCTTGTTGAAGCGGTACAGGTCGTTGATCTCTTCCGGGCCGTCCAGCGAAACTCCCAGCAGCCAGTTGTACTCCCGGAACAGGTCGCACCAGTTCTTGTCGATCAGCACGGCGTTGGTCTGGAGCGCGTTGCTCACCGACTGCCCGTTCCGGCCGTACTGCTGCTGGAACCCGACCAGCTTCTCGAAAAACGGCAGCCCCGCCAGCGTCGGCTCGCCGCCCTGAAACGCGAACGTGCTGGCGGGATACGAATAAAACATGTACGTGTCCACCAGCCGCTCGAGCGTCTCCAGCGTCATGCGGCGCGCCGGCAGGCTCTTATACGGATCGGCCTCGCGGTCGAGATAAAAGCAGTACTCGCAGTCCAGGTTGCAGACCGCCGAAGCCGGCTTGATCAGCAGCGACGAAATCCGCGGGGTCGCCCCCAGCGTGGCGTTCTGGTTATAGATCGAAAATAATTCCCCCCCGGGGGTCATGTCTCAAGTCTAACAGTTATTGGCTCTCAGCAAAAACTCTGCCGATCAGCTCCCGGGCTTCTTCCTGGATCCGCCGCAGGTGCTGCTCGCCGGCGAAGCTTTCGGCGTAGAGCTTGTACACGCTCTCGGTGCCGGAGGGCCGCGCGGCAAACCAACCGCGCCGCGTCGCCACCTTCAGCCCGCCGATCGGCGCCCCGTTTCCCGGAGCGCGCGTGAGCATGGCTTCGATGGGATCGCCCGCCAGTTCGCGCGCGGTAACCTGGCTCGGCGAAAGCTGCTGTAAAACCTGCTTCTGCTCCGGTGTGGCCGGCGCGTCGATGCGCTCGTAGACCGGCGCGCCGAAGCGCTCCGTCAGCCCGCGGTAAACCTCGCCGGGATCTTTGCCCGTCCGCGCCAGAATCTCGGCCGCCAGCAGCGCCAGGATCATCCCGTCCTTGTCCGTTGTCCAGACCGTGCCGTCGCGGCGCAAAAACGACGCTCCCGCGCTTTCTTCCCCGCCGAACGCGATCGAGCCCTCCAGCAGGCCGTCCACAAACCACTTGAACCCCACCGGGACCTCGGCCACATGGCGCCCCAGGTCCGCCGCCACCAGGTCGATAATGCTGCTCGACACCAGCGTCTTGCCCACCCCCGCCGCCGCACCCCACCCGGGCCGGTTTGGGAATAGATATCCAATCGCCGCCGCCAGATAGTCATTGGGATTCAGCAACCCGGCGCTGCGCGTCACGATCCCGTGGCGGTCGTGATCGGTGTCGCAGGCGAATGCCACGTCGAAGCGGTCCTTCACCGCGATCAGTCCGGCCATGGCATACGGCGACGAGCAATCCATCCGGATCTTGCCGTCCCAATCGAGCGCCATGAAGCGGAACGTGGGATCCACCTGGCCGTGCGCGATCGTCAGCGACAGCCCGTAGCGCTCGGCGATCCGCGGCCAATACGCCACGCCCGCACCGCCCAGCGGATCCGCCCCCAGCGAAAGCTTCGCATCCCGCACGGCGTCCAGATCCACGGCCGCGCCCAGGTCGTTCACATATTCGCTCACGTAATCGTGGCGGTGCGTCGAGGATGCCCCCAGCGCGCGCGCATACACGCACCGCCGCACCGCCCCCAGCCCGCCGCCTAGAATTTCGTTGGCGCGGTTCTCGATCCAGCGCGTGGCGTTCGTATCCGCCGGTCCGCCGTTCGGCGGGTTGTACTTGAACCCGCCGTCCTCCGGCGGGTTGTGCGACGGCGTGATCACGATCCCGTCCGCCAGCCCCTCCCTCCGGCCGCGGTTGTACACCAGGATGGCGTGTGAGAGCGCCGGCGTGGGCGTGTAGCCGAGGTCGCTATCCACCATCACCTCGACCCCATTGGCCGCCAGCGCTTCGAGCGCCGTGGCGAACGCCGGCTCCGACAGCGCGTGCGTATCCTTCGCCAGGAACAGCGGCCCGGGACCGGAGGAAGCCCCCGCGCTCTGCGCGCGGTATTCGCAGATCGCCTGCGTGATCGCGAGAATGTGCGCCTCGTTGAACGATCCCTCGAGCGACGATCCGCGGTGCCCCGAGGTGCCGAAGCTCACGCGCTGCGCCGCAACCCCGGCGTCGGGTTTTTCCGTGTAATAGGCCGCGACCAGGCGCGGAATGTTTGCCAACATGGCGGGCGTGGGCGGCTGCCCGGCGAGCGGATGGGCCATCGGTTTCTCTTTAACAACTTACCGCGCCTTGCCCGCTCGCGCGCAATGATGCTAGCGTGAAGTTTCGCAGATTTCGGTCATAAACTCACCAAATTGTAAGGAGAAATCAGTATGCCCTTAGTGTCAATGCGCCAGTTGCTCGACGAGGCAGCCAAAGGCGGATACGGCGTCGGCGCGTTCAATGTCAATAACATGGAACAGATTCAGGCCATCATGGAGGCCGCCCGCGAAACTAAGTCACCGGTCATCGTGCAGGCCAGCCGCGGCGCGCGCTCTTATTCGCAGGACCGTTTCCTCTATCACCTGATGCTGGCAGCCACCGAACTCTACCCCGAGATCCCCACCGTGCTGCACCTCGATCACGGCAACAGCGTCGAGACCTGCAAGAGCGCTATCGAAATGGGTTTTACCAGCGTCATGATGGACGGCTCCCTGATGCCCGACGGCAAGACGCCCTCGACCTTCGAATACAACGTCCAGGCGACGCGCGAAGTGGTAGCCATGGCGCACGCCAAGGGCATCACCGTGGAAGGCGAGATCGGCTGCCTCGGCGGCATCGAAGACGGACACGGCGCCGGCCTCGACGGCCTGAGTCACCTGACCGACCCCGACCAGGCCGTGGAATTTGTCAAGCAGACCGGGCTCGACGCGCTTGCCATCGCCATCGGCACCAGCCACGGAGCGTATAAGTTCTCCAAAAAACCTACCGGCGAGACGCTCAAAATGCAGCGCCTGATCGAGATTCACAAGAAGTTGCCCAACGTTCACCTGGTGATGCACGGCTCTTCCAGCGTGCCCAAGGACCTCCAGGACATCATCAACCAGTACGGCGGCAAGCTGAAGCCCACCTGGGGCGTGCCGGTCGAAGAGATCCAGCTTGGCATCAAGAACGGCGTCCGCAAGATCAACGTGGATACGGACAACCGCCTGGCCATCACTGGCGCCATCCGCAAGGTCTTCATGGAGAAGCCAGAGGAATTCGATCCGCGCAGCTACCTGAAGCCCGCCCGCGAAGCTATGAAGAAGGTCGTGGCGCTGCGCATGACCCAGTTCGGCCAGGCCGGCCACGCCGGCGACTATACGCCGACCCCGCTCTCCCAAATGGCCAAGCGCTACGCCAGCGAAGCGGCGAAAGCGTAAACTCCGCGGCAGGCCACTTTGCCGCGCGGCGCAACTTCCCGCTCAATTCTCTTGAGCTTCTGCTGACGCGCGGCGCGGAGTTCGTAGTTCAATTGCAGCCCGATCCAGAACTCCGCGCTCGTACCACGTACCGGGCGAGGCGCAAAGCCGTATCGGCGTTGATGCCGCGCCGTCTGCGCACGATATCGTTCAACCGCGCGGCATCTACCGCCAGCGCCTTCGCGAGCTGGTTAGCGCTGAGATTCAGCGGCTTCAGTACATCCTCCTTGATGACCTCCACCGGATGAATGGGTGGCGATGATTTAGGCATTGGGCCTCCTCTGATCAAAAGTAGCCGGGAAGATGGCCGACGGCCTACGCCTCCGGAACCTTCATTGCACGAACGCACTGTTCCGTCCTCAAGTCCCAGAACTCGATGTTGCCGTCCGCAGTTCCGAAAATGATGGAGGCGCCATCCGGGCCAAGAACCAAATTGCTGGTAGGTCGCGCCGCAGGCAGGGAACGCCGCTGCCCGGTATCTGGATTCCAGAACTGCATGTCCTTGCCGAATCCAGCGAAGATCGCCCATCCGTTTCCGGAAATGACTAAGGTGTCGACGTACGAGGGTTGTGCCGGTGACGCCGAAATTCGCTGCCTCGTTTTCAGATCCCAAGCATATACGCGGCCATCCTGGGATCCCATCAGGATGGCGTCGCGGCGCGCATCGAACGCT
>JAJYLS010000155.1 GCA_021787555.1 Acidobacteriota bacterium
CCGCCGCTATGGATGAAGGCGATCTGGAGGCGGTGCGCCGGGCGACCCGCACCGGCGAACCGCTGGGCTCGCGGGAATTTCTCGTATGGTTGGAGCGGCGGACGGGCAAGCCGCTGCGCGTTCGGAAGCGCGGCCGGCCGAAGCCAATCCGGCAGCCGGCCGAGGAGGCCGCCAGGCAAGGATGCCTGTTCTGAAGAGGCGAGGAGTGCGCCAAAGAAATGCGTCTGTCCCCTTTTTGTCTCCCATCTTCCCTCTTTGAACGTCTACCCGAAGCGCCGCAGAGGGACCGGACGCAGGGTAACGCGCATGGGCGCGCTGGCGCTGGCCGCCTGAGCATAGCCACCTCCGCACCCCACAGCAGCCAGTGACGGTTGCGTTCGACAACGCGGCATGGTAGCCCTATTAAGGGCCGTTTATCCTGAATGGAGGAGGTGATCTGTTGTCCTCGAAACGGTTTCAGTTCGTCCAGAAGGTCGATTTTCTTCATGTCGAATGCGTTTCCTGCAAAGAGGATGCAGACCTAGAGTACCTTGGACTTGATCCGACCTTTGCAAAAATAAGAGCGATTTGCCCGAAATGCAAGTCTTCACAGACGTGGAAGATTTACCACGGAGTCTCGACGCATGGTTGGCCTCCCAAAGAGCCCCCCAGAAGCGAAAAAGCCTAGCGCGTTACCCCTTCTGCTGACGGCTCTACCGTTCTTTACGTTCTGCGCAATCTGTGGGCTTTTTGATCTTCGCCTTGGCGCTCACCAGGAAGCAGTTGGCGTCGGTGCTCTCGTCTGGGCCATAGTCTTCTTCGCGGTATTTGTGTATGACACATCGCGACGGCGAAGCACGAATCTCACGCCGAAGCACGAACCTCACGTTGAGTGGAGTTGGGACATGGTAAAAGGCGCGCTGCTCATTTTCTGGCTGGTGCTGTTGCTGGCCCTCGTCGTAGCGGCATTTTTGCTTATTCCTTTTGGGCACGGAGGAATCAAAACAACGGCGACGTGGTTCGTTATCGGTTTTCTGATCATTCAGTGCTGTGGCCTTTGGAGGCGGTTAGGCAAATTCGCTGAATGGAATAAGGACCTCTATAATCAGGCCTCAGAACTGGGATTGGAGAACCGGGACCTGAAGGAGGAAAACGAACAGCTCAAGCGCGATACGCAACAGTACAAGGAAGACCACCAACTAATCGAATGGCTAGATATGAAGTGCATGGAAGCGGCTCTACTCGGCCAAACAGATTGCACTTTCAGCTTCGATTGCACTCATCAATATGACAGGGTGCGAAGGTCTATCCGGGCAGCAGCGGCCAAAAGTCCAGCCTTCGGAGACATGGGGATCGAGCAGATGGAGTAACGCCCTATGGCCGTGGGAATTCATCTAGCGCGGGCTAAACTTCTTAGCGGTACGGAAGCCGCTGACTTACGAGTGCGGCAAGTGAAAGAGGTTTTTGAAACTGTGAAAGTCCTTCTGCTGGTGGGCTATCTCATACTGGCAGCCGGATGGATGGCTTTTGGTCTGCTCGATGTCATTCTGAGCCACTAACGCCACGCCTTGCTGGCACACGGAGTTGTAGGCGGCATGATGACGGCGTGCTGTGGATACCGGTTGCTGATGGTTCCGTCGTGGTGAATGCTGACGGGCGCGCCTATGTCGGATGTCAGGGGGAGAAAAGGGGACAGGGGGAGAAAAGGGGACAGACGCATTTTGCTGAGGAGAATGGCGTTCCGATCCCGTGCCATAACCATCAGTCCTCCTCGGCGGCGGACTCACTGCGCTTCAGAAGCCCCGCGCACTCCCGCTGAAGGACCGGCACATCGGTCTCGATGATCGCCCAAACCAACGCGTCGTCGACGGTCGGGTACTCGTGAGTCAATTGATTCCGGAAATCGACGATGCGCCGCGCGCGAGTGATCGCCGCGAAGCTCTCCGGCGCTACGCGGGCCAGCGCGGCAATAGCCTCGCCGATGATAATGAACTCGCGCTCGACGGCTGAGCGGACCAAGCGCGTGGACTGGTACGCTGCCAAATCCATCCCATGAACCGCGGCGGCGATCGCCTCGCACGATTCAAGAATGTCACTCAAGTAGGCACGCTCATCACGCGGCATAGAGCAATTGCTTGGTGCGTTCGATATTGCGAGCCACGTACGGATTCTTCACTGCCCCGGCCATTACGAGATCGATCTCCTGCCCCAGCAAAGCCCGGAGTTCATCCCGGAGGCCGAAGTAGGCATCGACACGAGCATACGGCGCCATGGGGCCGAGCTCGACGAGCAGGTCCAAGTCGCTCTCGCCCGGCTTGAAGTCGTCGTGCAAGGCTGAGCCGAATGCTTCCAGACGCCTCACCCCGTAGCGGGCGCATAGCTCAGCTATCGCTTGGCGCCTGGATTTGAGCAAACTGATCACCTCCACATTGTAGTGGAACTGTGGTTCCTACGGTCTGGCCGGTTTTCGATTAGTCACCCCAGCCGCCCGGCCAGCGCCGGCACCCAGCGAGGCGCCACCTTGCGGATGCGGTCCACGGCTTCCATCAGGTTGGGCAGCGAATTGGCGTAGCTGAAGCGCACATATCCCGCGCCGTAGTCGCCGAAGGATTCGCCGCTGAGGGACGCTACGCCAGCCTCGTTTAGCAGCAGGTCCTCCATCTCCCTGGAGCTGAGACCCGTTCCGCGCACGTTGGCAAACGCGTAGAACGCGCCGCCGGGCATGGCACAGCGGAAGCCGGGCACCTCGTTCAAGGCGCGGCAGAAGGCGTCGCGGCGGCGGCGAAATTCCGCCACCATCGTGGTCACGCAATCCTGCGGTCCGGTGAGCGCCGCGATACCCGCGCGCTGCGTGAAGCTGGCGGTGCAGGAATTGGAATTCACCATCAGCTTGGTGACCGCGCCCACCAGCCACTCGGGCATGACGCCGTAGCCCATGCGCCAGCCGGTCATGGCATAGGTCTTGGAGAAGCCGTCGAGAATGATGGTCTTCTCCAGCATGCCCGGAAATTCCGTGATGGAGGCCGGCGGCTCGTCGCCGTAATGAATCTGCGAATAGATTTCATCCGCCAGCACCATCACATCGCGTTCGGCCAGCATGCCGGCGATTTCCCGGAAATCGTCGCGCGGAATCACGCCGCCGGTGGGATTCTGCGGCGAATTCAGGATGATGAGCTTGGTGCGCGGGCTCAGGCGGTCGCGAAACAGGTCCAGATCGAAGCCGAAGCCGCGGCTCTCCTCGAGCGGCATGGGCACGGGCTTCGCACCCAGGAACCGGATCATCGATTCGTAGATGGGAAACCCGGGATTGGGGTAGATGACCTCGTCGCCGGGCTCGAGCAGCGCCAGCATGGGGAAAAAGATGATCGGCTTGCCGCCCGGCACCACCGAGACGTTGCGTGGGTCCACGCGAATCCCGCGCGTGCGCGAAACCGTTTCGGCAATGGCCTCGCGCAACTCGGGGAAGCCCTGCGTGGGGCCGTAATGCGTCCAGCCCTCGTCGAGCGCCTGTTTGGCCGCTTCGACGATGTGGCGTGGGGTGGGGAAATCGGGTTCCCCGATTTCCAGGTGGACGACGCTTCGGCCGCGCGCTTCGAGTGCGCGCGCCTTGACCAGCACATCGAAGGCCGACTCCACTCCGATGTGGCTCATTCGCTCTGCGAGTCTCATGATTACGCCTTCTGAAAAAACGGCACGCCGGATCGCTCTTCCACCTCGACGACGCGATCGTCGATGGACACGCGGCCGCCCAGAATGCGGCCGGTGACGCGGCCGCCCCCATCCAAGCTGACGATCGCGGTCTGGTAGGGCGCCTCTTTGGCAAAAGCTTCCGGGGCGGAGTAGATGACGGTTTCGGTGTAGACGGTGCCGCTTCTCATGCGGCCCCCAAAACGGTAACCACGCACGTGGCGCCCGAGCCGCCGAGATTTTCGGCCAGCCCCAGCGAATGCCGCGCAAGCTGCCGCTCACCGGCCTGGCCGCGGATCTGCTGAACCACGTCGCAGATCTGCGCTGCGCCCGTCGCGCCCACGGGGTGGCCCTTGGATTTCAGGCCGCCGCTGGCATTGATGGGGCGCTCGCCCGAGCGCGCGGTGCAGCCGGAAAACGCGTAGGGGCCTCCGGTGCCGCGCGCGGTGAACCCGAGATCCTCGGTGGCGATGATTTCCGCGATGGTGAAACAGTCGTGCAACTCGGCGAATTGGATCTCGCGCGGCCCCACGCCCGCCATCTTGTAAGCGCGCTCGGCCGAGCGGCGGACCGCGGGGAACGTGGTGATGTCTTCCTTTTGATCCAGCGCCACGTAGTCCGAAGCCTGCGCGATCCCCAGAATGCGCACCGGCTTCTCGGTGAACTCCCTGGCGCGTTCGAGCGGCGCCAGGATCACCGCCGCCGCACCGTCGCTGATGAGCGAGCAATCGTAGATGTTCAGCGGATCGGCGATGGGCTTGCCATTTAGAGCCTGCTCCAGGGTGATGACCTTGCGCATGTGGGCGTCGGGATTGAGCGCGCCATTGGCATGGTTCTTGACCGCTACGGAGGCCAAGTGCTCTTTCTTCGTGCCGAAATCGTGCATGTGGCGCCGCGCGATCATGGCGAACAGAGAGGCGAAGGTGTTGCCGGCGCGCATCTCGCCCGAGGAATCGCCGGCTTCGGCCAGGATTTCGCTCACGCGGCCGGTGGTTTGCGAGGTCATCTTCTCGACCCCGACCACCATCACCAGGTCGTAGATTCCGGCGGCCACCTCCGACCAGGCATGGAAAAGCGCGGATCCGCTCGAAGCGCAGGCCGCTTCGATGCGCGTCGAGGGCACGTCCACGATTCCCAGCGCGGTGGAAACATACGGCGCCAGGTGGTTCTGCCCCACGAATGCCGGTCCGGAGAAATTGCCGAGATAGAAGGATTCGATCTGCCGCGGCTCCAGGTGGGCGTCGCGCAGCGCCTTTTCGCCCGCCTCGACCGCCAGCGAGCGCAAATCGCGGTCTGGAAAAGCGCCGAAGCGCGTCTTCCCCGCCCCAACGACAGCCACAGCCCTCATACCTTTAGATTAGCCAAATTAAGTGCCGGCGGCTACGGCTGTTACACTCGTAATCGATAGTGCCAGACCTGCACGCAGCGCTGAAAAAGTACTGGGGATACGACGCATTCCGGCCGCTCCAGGAGCGCATCGTCCAGAGCCTCATGGGCGGCACCGACGTGGCCGTGGTGATGCCCACCGGCGGCGGGAAATCCCTGTGCTATCAACTGCCGGCGGTGGTACTGGGCGCGACCGTGGTGGTGATTTCGCCGCTCATCGCGCTCATGCAGGACCAAGTGGCCCAGCTTGGCGATATGGGGATCCCGGCCGCCGTGCTCAACAGCTCGCTCCCGCCCGAGGAGCAGCGCATCGTGATGCGTGCGGCCATGCAGGGCGCCTACCGGCTGCTGTACCTCTCGCCCGAGCGGCTGGCGCGGCAGGACACGGTGGCGTGGCTTCAGCGCGTGCCGGTGGCGTTTTTCGCCATCGACGAAGCCCACTGCATTTCCGAATGGGGCCACGAATTCCGGCCGGAATACCGGCAGCTCAGCTCGCTGCGGGAGAATTTTCCGGAAAAGCCCATAGCGGCTTTCACCGCCAGCGCCACGCGGCGCGTGCGGCACGATATTCTGGACCAGCTCCGGCTGCGCGAGCCGCACAAATACATCGCCAGCTTCCATCGCGCCAATTTGCGCTACGTGGTGGAGCAGTGCGACAAGAAATCGCACCGCAAGACGCTGCTGGCGGCGCTGCGCGCCTATCAGGGCGAAAGCGTCATCGTCTACGCGCCCACCGTCGCGCTGGTGGAGGAAATCGTGGATTACCTGGCCGACCGGCACATCGCCGCGGTTCCCTATCACGGCCAGATGGAACCCCCCACGCGCCGGCGCAACCAGGAGCGCTGGATGAGCGATGAAGTGCGCGTGCTGGTGGGCACCATCGCGTTCGGCCTGGGCATCAACAAGCCGGCGGTGCGCGCGGTGATCCACACCTCGCTGCCGAAATCCATCGAGCAGTATTACCAGGAGGCGGGGCGCGCCGGCCGCGACGGCCTGCCGGCCGATTGCATCCTGCTCTGGCAGCCCAAAGACGCGGGCCTGCTGGCGTATTTCATCGAGCAACTCAACGACCCGCAGGAAAAGGAGCGCGCGTGGCAGCGCTATCACGCGGTGCGGCGGTTCGCCGAGAGCGCGCGCTGCCGGCATTTGCAGATCTGCCTGCATTTCGGCCAGGTGCCCAAATGGCAGCGCTGCGAGATGTGCGACGTCTGCGGGAACGCCCCGGATTGGCTGCGCGCACCCTCCACTATCCCGGCGCCGGCGTCCAAGCCCAAGCCGGCGCCTCGCAAGAGCGCTACAACGACGACGACGACGCCGGCCGCGGCAACCGACCGCGCGCTGCTCGACTACCTCAAGGAATGGCGCACCCACACGGCGAAACGGGCCGCGGTTCCGGCCTACGTGGTGCTCAGCGACGCGGCGCTCGAAGACCTGTGCCACAAGCAGCCGTCGAATTTGCGCGAGTTGCTCGGCGTGACCGGCATCGGCGAGCGCAAAGCCGAGCTTTACGGCAGCGAGATTTTCGCCGCCTTCGAAGCCTTCCGCAACGGCGCCCGGGCGGCCGCGCGCCAGACCGCGCAAGTCTCGCCGGCGGCTGAAACCATCCGGTTGCTGGCCGAAGGGAAGAGCTTCGAGGAAATTGCGCAGATCCGCGGCCGGCAGGTCGCGACGGTAGTCGGCATGGTGGCGGATTTGATCGAGAAAGGCCGCCTGGAATACCGCACCGAGTGGGTAGGCGAGGCGCACCATGCGCGCATCGAAGACGCCGTGCGGCGGCTGGGCTCCCAATGGCTGAAGCCGCTCCGCGAAGCCCTGCCCGCGGAGATCACCTACGAGCAGATCCGGCTGGTGGTGGCGCGGTGAGACGAGGGAAAAATGCAGAGTGAACAGGCGGCTATAATCGGGCATGGCTTATCTGCTGCATGTGAACAAGCCAACGAAGCGCGCCGTCGCGCATCCGCCCTATTGCCCATATTCGCTGCGCCCCCAGGTGAGCCACGAGGCGAATTTCTGGCAGAGATTCGATTCAGAAATGGAACTGGATTCGGAAGGCAAGCGCCTCAAGCGAGAGGGCTTTGATTTCCATCGATGTACGTGCAATTATTGCCAGAAAGCCGCAGCCGATTCGCTCCTTCGTCTGCACGGCATCGCTAAGGACGTTTTCGCGAGCCTCGGCGGTGGCGAGGAGTTCATCCGTCGAGAGCGCGAAAACTGGTATGGCGACAAGCCCGACCCAATCGATTTTTTCAAGTGAGCGTGCTTGGCCAGGCTGAGTCGCCACGCCGAGCAAGAAAGTCGCGGTTGAGGTGATACAGAGCGGGGCGTTCACTGATCCGGATGAAGAGGGGTGTATTGTCGCCGGGATTACCGAACCCGTGCTTGGGCAAGAAAACACCTGCGAAGTCTATGCCAATGGCCCGATTCGCAGCGGCGGCATCAAACGGCTCGCACAGCCGCCCGCTCTGTGCCCCCGCAACAAGTTGCCTGATCGTCTTGCGCTTTCGCTTAGGCGAGCGGCTGCCCGCCGCTAGATGAACATCTCTTCGTCTTGCGTGGCCGAATCCACCGGCCTCTTCGAACCGCGCACGAGGGTCGACATCGCCGCGGAAATCCCGGCGGCCAGGCCGTTGACCTCGCGCACCGGGCGCATCACCGTGCGCTTCACGGCGTCTCCGACCTGCTCGACCTGCTCGACCGTGCTTCCGACCGTGGAATCGATCTGCTCCAGACGGGTGCGGGCGCGTTCGCCGGCATCTTCCAACAGGTCGCCCAGGCGCTCCACCTGGCCGCGGCCTTCGCGCACAATGCCGGTCACCTCATCGGAGATTTCGGCGATGCGCGGGCGCGTCTCTTGCAGGATGCGATTCGCGGTGGCCAGGACCACCTCGACGCGTTCGCCGATGGCGCTGCTCTTGTCCAACACGGGGCCGATTCTTTGGAGCACGGGCCCGGTCTGCTCGATCATCGGGCCCACCTTTTCCATCACCGGCCCGATCTTCTCGAGCACCGGTCCGACCTTATCGACGACGGGCCCGACATGGTCGGCGAGCGGCTCCATCTTTCGCTGCATGCTCCCTACCTTGCGGTAAAGGGCGATAGCCACAATCGCCTGCACCGCGAACGCCACACCGGCCAGGACCACGCCCGCCACCACGAACATACGAAAGATGTCGTCGGACATCGAGAGGCTTCTCCGGAAAAGGCTCTAGTGCGCCAGACCTTCGGAAGGAGGAGGCTGCGGCGGGTTCACCGTCTCGCGATACGCCTGCCTGCCGGCTTCGTAAGCGTCGGTGATGGTGTCCTTCTGGCGCCCGAGCGCTTCCTTGCCCTTATCGACCCATTCCGAGGCGGTCTGCTTGAATTCGGCGCTGCGTTGCTTGAGATACTCGCCGCCTTCACCGGCTTTCGTCTTGAGCATCTCACGCGTTTCCTGACCGGATTTCGGGGCGAAGAGCATACCGATCCCGACCCCCACGCCCAATCCCAATAAAAAGCTGGAAAATCCGTTCTTGTCCATTTGAATCCTCCTACACCGCGTTCCGCTTCAACCCTTCTCAGTATACTCTGAACACAAGCCGCGCGCGCTCAATGCCGCGGCAGTTTTGCGCTTGTGCGGATTCGATCCGCGGCGCGTTCGGACCGGCATGTTGGGTATACTCCGGATGAGATGACGGAACATGCGTGAACGCGAGCCGCGCGCCCTCGATGCCGCCGGCCTTTGGGCTTACGCCGTGAAAGCGCTGGCCGGGCGTGCGTACTCCATCGGCGAACTCCGCGAAAAGCTGCGGCTGCGCGCCGGGCGGGCCGAGGACGTGGACGGCGTGCTCGCCCGGCTGAAGGACGACGGTTACCTGGACGACCGCCGCTTCGCCGAAGGTTTCGCCTCGGCGCGCCTGGCGAACGACCGCCTCGGCCGTACCCGCGTCATCCAGGACCTGCGCAAGCGGCGAGTTGCGCCGGACCTGGCCGCCCGCACCGTGCGCCAGGTCTACGACGGCGTTGAAGAGGAAGCACTGATTGAAGACTGGGTGCGCCGCAAGTACCGCCTGGCGCCGCGCGAAGCCCTGTTTCAGAGCGATCGGGACATGGCCGCGGCGTATCGCCGCCTGCAGCGCGCGGGTTTTCGTACGGCGGAGATCGTGCGCGTGCTCAAGCGGTTCGCGCGGAACTCGGAACTGCTGGACGATTTCGAGCCTCCCGAAGAGCCCGAGGAGTAAAGGCGCTCATTCCACCACGGCGGCCGTGTTGACCAATTCGCCGATTTCCGGAATGCGGATGGTCACCACGTCGCCGGGAGCCAGCGCGGCCCCGGCCGGAACGATAATGCCCGTCCCGGTGAGCATCACCGTACCGCAGGGGACGTGATTGGCCCGCAGCAGGTATTCGATCAGCGAGTCCACGCGGCGGTGCAGCCGGCCGGTGGAAATGCTGCCCGAGAAAAGCTCCGTGCCGTCGCGCGTGATCGTGCAGGTCATTTCCAGGTGATAGGGATCGGGCAACGCTTCGGCGGTGACCAGGTACGGGCCGAGCGCGCAGCAGCCGTCGTAAATTTTCGACTGCGGCAGATACAGCGCGTTTTCGCGCTCGATGTCCCACGCGGAAACATCGTTGGCCAGGGTGTAGCCGGCGATGCGGCCGCGGCTCCCCAGCACCACCGCCAGCTCCGGCTCGGCCGCGGTGAAATGCGAATCGGCGCGGATGCCGATTGCCTGCCCCGTCCCCACGCACACCCGCGCCGTCCCCTTGAAAAAAATCTCCGGGCGTGCCTCGCGATAGACATGCGCATACATGCCTTCGCGCGTGCCGTGTTCGCTATCGCGGAACGAGGCGCTGGCTTCGTACGTGCAACCGCATCCCCAGACTTCCGGCGGATGGATGGGCAGCACCGGCGGATGCGCCTCCGCATGCCGGCTGGCCAGGTGCGCGGCCAATTCGTGAAGCGGCAGTTTCTCGGCTTCCGCGCGCCGGATCAGGTCCAGCAGGGTGTGGCCCGGAATCGGCCGGGCCAGCCCTTCTTCGAAAAGCGCGGCGATCACCGCGCCGTTGGGTTTGATTTGTCCAAGATGCATGGGAAAATTCAATTCACCACAGAGACACCGAGAGCACAGAGGTTACACGGAGAAAACCAAAGACTTTCTCTGTGCTTCCTCTGCGTTCTCTGCGCCTCTGTGGTGAATACAGGCTTCATCAATACTTCAGATATACCGTTTTGTAATCGCTGTAGAATTCCAGCGCCGCGGGGCCCTGCTCCTTGGGTCCGAAACTCGATTCCTTGGTCCCGCCGAAGGGAAGCTGGTACTCGACGCCCGCGCTGGGTAAATTGACGGTCAACAGGCCGGCTTCGGCGCGATAGATGTATTCGAAAGCTCGCGAAAGATTGGTGGTCTGGATGGAAGAGGAGAGGCCGAACGGAATGGCGTTGGCGATGCACAGGGCGTCCTGGAAATCGCGGGCGCGCATGATAGCCAGCACCGGGCCGAAGATTTCTTCGCGGGCAATCGTATGCTGCTCGCCGACGCCGGCAAAAACCGTCGGCTCGACGAACCAGCCGTTGGCCAGCGCGCCGTCCGTCAATCGCCGGCCGCCGCACAGCGGCTCGCCGCATTCCTTGCTGCCGATTTCGATGTAGCGCAGCACCGTGTTCATCTGCGCCTGGTCCACACACGGGCCGATTTCGATGCCCGGCTGCATGCCGTCGCCCACCTTCAGCTTTTTCGTGCGCTCCACCACCGCCTCGACGAAGCGGTCGTAGATGGCATCTTCGACGATCGCGCGGCTGGTGGCCGTGCATTTCTGGCCGGTGGAGAAAAACGCGGCATTGACCACGTTCTCGACCGCGGAAGAAAAATCGGCGTCGGCCAGAACGATGGTGGGATTCTTGCCGCCCATTTCGAGCTGGATGCGCAGCCGCCGCCGCGAAGCCTGCTCGTGCAGCCGCGTGCCGATGGCGCAGGATCCGGTGAACGAGACCGCGCGCAGCGGCGCCGCATTGAGAAGCGCTTCGCCCAGTTCGCCGCCCGGACCCGCCACAAAATTGACCACGCCTTTCGGAATGCCCGCCTGGGCCAGGGCCTCGACGATGCGCCAGGCGCTCAGCGGTGCCGCCGAAGCCGGCTTCAGCACCACCGTGTTGCCGCAAATCAGCGCCGGCGCCAGCTTCCAGGCGGGAATGGCGCTGGGAAAATTCCAGGGCGTGATCAGCCCCACCACGCCGATGGGCTTGCGCAGCGCGAACATGTGCACGCGGTCGCGCTCGGAGGGCACCAGCATTCCGGGCATCCGCGCGCCCTCGCCGGCAAAATAGCGGAAGATGTTGATGGACCGCCGCACCTCGCCCTTGGCTTCGGGCAGCGTCTTCCCTTCTTCGCGGGTCATTTCAGCCGAGATCTGCTCGAAATTCTTGTCCAGCAGATCGGCCGCCTTGTAGAGGATGGCGCCGCGCGCCGGACCGCTCATCGCCGACCACCCCGGCAGCGCCGCCGCGGCCGATTGCGCCGCGTTCCCCACATCCGCCGCGGTCCCCTTCACGAATTTGCCGATCAGTTCCTCGGTGTTGGCGGGATTGCGATTCTCGAACACCGCGCCGCCGTTTACCCACTCGCCGTCGATGTAGTTGGAAAATAGTTGAGCCATAGATCAGAATTGCACCTTGGGCACCGCGCGCGAGCCGGGCCCGGTTTTGAAATACGCGTCGTTCCGCGTGAAACCGGATAGCCTCGCTACAATATTATCCGGAAATCGCTGGATCTGCGCGTTGTAGTGCTCCAGCGCTTCATTATATTTTCGGCGCTCCACCGCAATGCGGTTTTCGGTGCCGGCGATTTCGTCCTGCAAGCGCAGGAAATTCTCGTTCGAGCGCAGTTGCGGATAATTCTCGGAAATCACCAGCAGCCGGGAAAGGCCACTTTCGAGCCGGCCGTTGGCGGCGATTTTCTCCTGCGGCGTCTGCCCGCCGGCCAGCGCGGCCCGGGCATCGGCGATATCCTTGAAAACTTCCGTCTCGTGCTGCATGTATCCCTTCACCGCGGCCACCAGGTTGGGGAGCAGGTCCGCGCGGCGCTCGAGCGCCACGTCCACTTGCGACCATTGCTCGTTGATGGCTTCGCGCTGCATCACCAGGTTGTTGCGCACGCTGATGAATTCGCCCGCGGCCGCTACGCCGGCGACCACCACCACGAGCGCGATAATCAGACCAGTTTTCACGTGTATCTCCTATTTTGCCAGCCGGTCGACCGCGCTGACCACGGCGGAGATTCCCTCGAAATATGGACCCAAGAGCGCCGCTGGATTGACCTGGCGCGGCTTGATGCGCTCCTCGCGGAGATCCAGCAGCCGATCGAACGGCGCCGGATCGAAGCCGAACCGCTCCGCGGCCCGCGCCACCACCTCGCGCTTCCGCAGCGGCGCCTCCGCACCGTCGAGCGCCAGGGCATGGCGGAAGAGCACGCAGAAAGTCGACACCGAATCGAGCAGGAGGCGCCGCAGCAGGCTGGGATCTTCGAGCACGCCCGCGGCTTTCTGCCGCAGCCGCAAAAGCTTGGCGCGCAGATCGTGCTCCACCTGCGCGCGGTAGAACCCGTCGTCCACCGCCAGGCCGGCGACGACGTCCTTGCCGTAGAGAATCCGGTGCTGCCGCTGGATGTCGTGAAATTCGATAGCGAAGCAGTCGGCGGACTCGGCCATTTCCGCTTCGGTCAGCAGCAGCGGAGCGGGGCTGCGGTGCTCGCGCCACCAGCGGAAGATGGGCGCGCTCTCGCTCAACTCGCGTGGCGTAATCCGGCTGAGCACGCAGAGAACATTGTAATCGGAAAATTTCGAGTGGTCGCCATCGGCGGCGGACCCGTACAGCACTACCGAAACCAGCCGGTCGCCGTAAGCCTTGCGCAATTTCCCGATGAGTTGCTCCAGCGCCTTGTGCATGCCGTCGTCCTCACCAACTGCCCGATGCCCCGCCTCCGCCGGAATCGCCCCCGCCGAAACCGCCGAAGGTGTCGCCCGAATCGTACCCGCCGAAACCGCCGTGCCCGGAGGGCGTCCATCGGCTGCCCCACGCCCCCCGGCTCATCATGTTACCCAGGATCAAGCCGGGAAGGAACCCTCCACCGCCATAGCCATAGCCGTACCCACGCGGCCGGCCCACGCGCGCCAGCCAGAGCAGCAGAAAAATACCGCCCAGAATCAGCGGCCAGGGAATTTCATCCACCGGATTTTCCTGCACGCGCCGCGGCAGCCGCGCCTCCAGTGACACCCCCTTGGCCTTAGCGATAGTCTCACCGATGGTTTGGGCGGCGGCCATTATGGCATCGCCGTAATCGCCCTGCCGCAGCGCCGGCCGCATGGCCCGGAGGATGCTGCCGTCGAAGCCGTCGGGCAGGATCGGCTCGAGCCCATAGCCCACTTCCAGCCGGTCCTGCCGGTCCCGGATTGCCAGCAGCAGCATGATGCCTTCGTCTTTGCCCTTTTGCCCCACGCCCCAGGCGCGGAAAATGGTGTTGGCCACTTCCTCGATCGACTCGCCCGCCAGCGTCGGAATGGTCACCAGCGCCATCTGCGTGCCGGTGGCGCGCTCCACCAGCCCGCAATAATTCTCCAACTGGGCCCTGCTCGACGGGTCGATGACGCCGGCGAAGTCGCTGACATATCCTTGCGGCTTCAGGGCCGTCCAATTCACCGACCAGCCGGCGGAGGCCAGGCAGGTCAGCGCCACGCCCGCCCGCAACCACGGATGCATTGAGTTCTCAGTGTAGCAAGTGGCGTCCGGC
>JAJYLS010000488.1 GCA_021787555.1 Acidobacteriota bacterium
GCGTCCAGCCCGTCGCGCCCTGGCTCGACCGCATCTTCCACGGCGCCCTTGCCCTCGAAGCCGCCTGGATCGGCGCCGGCCGCAATTTCCCCATCGGCCAGTCCCTCGTCCTGATCGGTGAGAAGACAGTGTGACGGTGTCCATCGCCAAGTTCCCTTCCCTCAGCGCCTTCTTTCCCGCGTACAACGACGCTCCTTCTCTGCCCGGCTTGATCGGCAAGACCTTCGCCGTGCTCCGCGAGCACGTGGCCGATTTCGAGGTGATCGTGGTCAACGACGGCAGCCACGACCGCACCGGCGAGGTCCTCGCCGAACTCCAGCGCGAGCACGGCCCGCAGTTGCGCGTGGTCACCCATGCGCAAAACCGCGGCTACGGCGGCGCCCTGCGCAGCGGCTTCGCCGCGGCCACCAGGGAATGGGTCTTCTACACCGATGGCGACGGCCAATACGACCCCTGCGAGATCCCCGCGCTCCTGGCCCTGGCCCGCCCCGGCATCGGCCTGGTGAACGGATACAAGCTCGAGCGCCGCGATCCCGCCCACCGCATCTGGATCGGCAGCACGTATAATTTCTGCGCACGCCTGCTCTTCCGCATCCGCCTGCGCGACATCGATTGCGATTACCGCCTGATCCGCCGCGAGGTCCTGGAGAAGCTTCACCTCGGCTGCACCAGCGGCACCATCTGCGTCGAACTGGTCCGCAAACTGGAGTTGAGCGGCTGCGGCGTCGCCGAAACCGGCGTCCACCACTACCCCCGCCTCCACGGCCACTCCCAGTTCTTCCGCCTCCGCTCCCTGGCCGCCACCTTCATGCAACTCCTGCGCCTGTGGGTGCGCCTGGTGATCCTCCGGTAACTGTGCCGATCCGTAAGCCGTGCATTAAGATTTAGCTTAGGACTGCCGATTGAATCCTCATGAACATGTCGGTTAAGAACGAAGCCCCAGGTGCTGGACTGAAGGTTGCACCGCCGTACGGCTCCGATTTTGCAGCATTCCTCCCGCCGGAAGTGTTTCCCCTGGGCAACCCGCAGACAGACCTGCCGCGGATCGCCAAAGACGAAAAGCTCATTCGGCTCATCGAGGCGGCCGTCCAGGGGATTCCAACCACCCACGCGATCAACCTTGGGGACGCGCGGTGTATGGACCAAATCGCGCCGGAAAGCGTGCATCTTGTACTTACCTCGCCTCCCTACTGGACGCTGAAGGAGTATCGCTATTCGAGCGGCCAAATGGGCCACATCGAGGATTACGACACGTTTTTGAGCGAGTTGGATAGAGTATGGGCGCACTGCTTTCGCGCGCTTGTACCCGGCGGCAGGCTGATCTGTGTGGTCGGGGATGTATGTCTCTCTCGCCGGGAGAACAACGGGCGCCACATGGTGGTTCCGCTCCACGCTTCGATTCAGGAGCACTGCCGAACGCTCGGGTTCGATAACCTGGCGCCGATCATCTGGCACAAGATCTCGAATGCGGCCTACGAAGTCGAGAACGGATCGGGATTCCTGGGCAAGCCTTACGAGCCAAACGCTGTCATTAAGAACGATATCGAGTTTATCCTCATGGAACGAAAGCCGGGGGGCTACAGAGCCCCGGACGTCCCCACCCGCGTGCTGAGTGTAATCTCAGCCGAAAACCACAACCGGTGGTTCCAGCAGATCTGGTCCGGCCTGACGGGCGCCTCGACCCGCGATCACCCCGCACCGTATCCCCTCGAATTGGCGGAGCGCCTGGTCCGCATGTTCAGCTTCGTGGGAGATACTGTGCTGGACCCGTTTCTGGGCACCGGCACGACCACCGTCGCGGCCGCCAAGACCGGCCGCAACAGCATTGGATTCGAGGTCGATGACCACTACTTCGATCTGGCGCACAGGCGGATTTCGAACGGGACATCGTCGCTGTTCGGCTCCACCACTGTCGAGGTGCGGAGAGGGCCGCACCCGGAATGACTCCCGCGCTGGAGAAACGGCTGCAAGCAGCCATCAAGTAGTTCTGGAACACGCGAGAGACGCAGGCGCAGAAGCAGGGCGGCACCACCGGAGTCAAGGATGCCGGACTTCGCTTCTGGCGCGGGCGCTCGCCGCTTCCAAAACCAAATTGTGAGCAGCCCCGGTCATTCAAATTTGAAATTTATATTTAGCGTGTTTTCAAAGGGCTGAAGCTCCGCCCCCACAAAATCCTTGGTGGCGGTGTGCTCCACTGGAAGTGGAGATAGTCGTGTGGGGAACCGGTCTAAGATGGTAACGGGCAATATGCAAGCTACAGGGCGGCGGTTCACAACCATCAGCGGGGTGGAAATCGAACCGGTCTACGGCCCTGCGGGACGGCCGGCATTGCCCGCACCGGGCGAATTTCCGTACACCCGCGGCATCCATCCGGACATGTACCGCGGCAAGCTGTGGACCATGCGGCAGTTCTCCGGGTTCGCCACGCCCGAAGAGACCAACCGGCGCTATCTGTATCTGCTCGAACAGGGGCAGACCGGGCTCTCGGTGGCCTTCGACCTGCCGACCCTCATGGGCTACGATGCCGATCACGCCATGAGCGCGGGCGAGGTCGGGAAATGCGGCGTCTCGATCTGTTCGCTGGAGGACATGGAAATTCTGTTCCGCGGCATCCCCTTGGCGGACGTGACGGTCTCGATGACCATCAATTCGCCGGCGGCGGTGCTGTGGGCCATGTACCTGGCCGTGGCGGAGCAGCAGGGCGCCGATTGGGCGAAGCTTTCGGGCACCCTCCAGAACGACATCCTGAAGGAATACATCGCGCAGAAGGAGTTCATTTTTCC
>JAJYLS010000489.1 GCA_021787555.1 Acidobacteriota bacterium
ATGGGCACCCGGATGTGGCGCAGCGCCGGCAGCAGCCGACGGATGACTTTGAGGTCGTTCTCGGTCTTGGCGAGCATCAGGACCCCTTCGAAGTAGGCCACCATGGCCTGGGCGGTGGCGTCGAGATCCACCGCCGGCAGAGCACCACTGTCCACGGCCTCCTCCAGGGTTTGGCGCAGCAACCGCTGGAGGCGTGCGAAGGCCCGTGCAGTGGCGGCACGGATCGCCTCGTCCTGGGTGGCAAGTTCGGTTGCGAGGTTGCCGACCGGACAGCCCAGCACCCGGCCTCCGGGGGCCGCCCATTCCTTCTGGATGCCGTAGGCGAGCTCCGCCAGCCGGTCGAGGCGATCGAGCGGCGGAATGCCCGGATCGAAAGCCCGGTCGAGGAGCCGTTCCTTGGTCTCGGCAAGGATGAAATCCAGCACCGCCAGGGTGAGATCACGCTTGCTCGGGAAGAAATGGTAGAAGCTGCCCTTGAAGACCACCGCACGCTCGCAGATCTCCGCCACCCCCACATCCGTGTAGCTGCGGGCATAGATCAGGTTGCGGGCGGTAGCCAGGATCCGCTCGCGGGTATCGGCGAGGGTGTTCATGGGAAGGAATGATAGTTGACTGATCGGTCAAGTCAAGGGGGCCACTCCCGGGCACCGCGGCCATCGCCGTGAGTACATCAGGGATCTCTTAACCCGTCTTCGCGGATTCGCCCCCCTGAAGAGCTATTTTCGACCGGCCAGCTCCCCATAAGTATCTGAGATTTATGGGAAGTATTTTGCTTCCACGGCTGAAATCGGCTGTAGTGAAGACCTACCCTGTTCCCATCTGTGGATTCTCGCGGCTAGATTCGTGCCGTCATGTTTCTGCGGAAGACCCAGCGCAAGAAAGACGGCAAGACGCACGACTATTGGAGCGTCGTCGAGAACAAGCGCGTTGCAGGTGGCCGCGTTGTGCAGCGCCACGTTCTGTACTTGGGCGAGATCAACTCGTCACAGGCTGCGGCGTGGCGCAAGGCGATCGATGTTCTCGATGCGGACACCGGACGGGCGCGGACACTGGCGCTGTTCCCCGAGGATCGCTGCGCCGCCGTCGCGACCGACGCGTCAGTTGTCCAGCTTCGCCTGTCGGACATGCGGCTATGTCGGCCGCGGCAATGGGGGGCCTGTTGGCTGGTTGGTCAATTGTGGCAGGCATTGCAGCTGGACAGCTTCTGGGCCAACCGCCTGCCGCCGAGCCGTAAGGGCACGCAATGGGACCAGGTCCTGCAGGTGCTGGTCGCCTACCGGCTGATCGCGCCGGGCAGCGAGTGGAAGCTGCATCGCGATTGGTTTGGCAAGAGCGCCATGGCCGACCTGCTGGGGGCGGACTTCGGACTGGCGGAGTCGCACAAGCTCTACGCCTGCCATGACTTCCTGTTGCAGCACAAAGACGCGTTGTTCTCGCATCTGATGGCGCGCTGGCGGGACCTGTTCAATGCCACATTCGACGTGCTGCTCTACGATCTGACCAGCACCTACTTCGAGATCAACGCCTCCGACGTGGCGGAAGACGACAAGCGCCGCCACGGCTACAGCCGGGACAAACGGCCGGACTGTCCGCAGGTGGTGATCGCATTGGTGGTCACCCCGGACGGTCTTCCCTTGGCCTATGAGGTGCTGCCCGGCAACACGGCGGACTGCAAGACGCTGCGGATGTTTCTGGCCAAGATCGAGCGGCAATACGGTCGTGCTCGGCGTGTCTGGGTGATGGATCGAGGCATTCCCACTGAAGCGGTACTGGCGGAGATGCGCGGCAGCGACCCGCCGGTGCAGTATCTGGTGGGAACGCCGAAAGGCCGCCTCTCGCGCCTTGAAAAGCAGCTCCTGGCCATACCTTGGCAGGAGGCCCGCGCGGGTGTCGCGGTCAAACTGCTGGCCGAGGACGGCGAACTTTATGTCTTCGCCGAGAGTGTCGAGCGCGTCAGCAAGGAACGTGCGATGCGCAGGCGACAGCTGAAGTGGCTGTGGAAGCGGCTACGAGAGCTGGCCGCCATGGAAGTCCCGCGCGAGGAAATGCTGATGAAACTGGGGGCGGCAAGGTCCCGCGCCCCCACTGCATGGCGTCTGGTCGATATCGAGATGGACAAGGAAAGCGCCATGTTCATCTACACCCTCAACCGCCAGAAGCTGCGGCGGACCCGGCGGCGGGAAGGGCGATATCTGTTACGGACCAACCTCACCGAGAACGATCCCGCGCTGCTATGGCAATACTATATGCAGCTCGTTGCGGTGGAAGAGGCGTTCAAAAACCTGAAAGGCGACCTGGCGATACGACCAATCTTCCATCAGGAGGAGCGCCGGGTCGAAGCTCATATCTTCATTGCGTTCCTGGCCTACTGTCTCCAGATCACGCTGCAGCGTCGCCTGCATGCACTGGCGCCAGGGCTGACCGCGCGCAGTGCCCTCGAGAAGTTCGCCGCCGTCCAGATGATCGATGTCCATCTGCCGACAACCGACGGCCGCGAGTTGCTGCTGACCCGCTACACCCAGCCGGAGCCTGAACTCCTGCTCCTGATCCAGCAGCTCAAGCTCAATCTGCCGCCGCAACCTCCTCCGAAAATTGCCCCAGCCATCCTCCCCAGAAACAAGCTGTAGTGAAGACCTTTCCGGCTAACCCATTGATGAACAATGGGTGTGGCCTAGCAAAACCCGCCAATCCGCGAAGACGGGCTAGCGGCCACGGCCGGACATTTTAGCCGCCATTTCCCCAGAAACAGGCGCCGGCGCCGCGCCACCTCCGCGGCGGTCTCG
>JAJYLS010000156.1 GCA_021787555.1 Acidobacteriota bacterium
TGGCGGGCGAGTTGACGGAACGAAGCCAATTTCGGGGTGGGGGCGGGTGTGGGGCTGGCGCGGGAATTGGCGAAACGAACCGAAACCGCTTGCACACAAGCGGCCTTGGAAAGAAAAGAAAGAGGTTACGGGGAAGAAACCCCTTGCGCGCAAGCGGTTTGCCAGGGGCAATTGCCGCACCGAGGCGGAGGTGATGGGTGAACAGCGGCTCCTTGACGGAATATGTGAGAATTCCGGCGAGTATAGGAGAATGACGGTAGAGCCTAGATCAATGAAATTCGCGTCGTACTGTGTCGTCTCAACGCTGCTGCTGGGTGGATCTCTGCCGGCAATCGCCCAGGCGGATGACGCAGCCCTGGCATGGCGAGCCGGACTGCCGCTTGAGCAAACCGCAAGCCGGGGAATCATCACTCGCGATCCGTCGACGATCGTGAAATGCAAAGACGAGTTCTGGGTCTTCTATACCGGACGCGGTATTCCTTCTTTTCATTCCAAGGATCTGGTGAAGTGGGAACCCGGCCCACCGGTGTTCTCGACAGCTCCCCAGTGGATTGCCGGAACCGTTCCCGAGAACCGGAACATGAACTACTGGGCTCCCGACATCATCTACCTCGGCGATCGATATCTGCTCTACTACTCCGTCTCCAGCTTCGGCAAGATTACTTCGGCCATCGGGCTCGCTACCGCTCCCACTCTCGATCCAGCCGATCCCGCCTATCACTGGACCGATCACGGCATTGTCGTGCAATCGCGGGAAGGCGGCGACTTCAATACAATCGATCCCTCGGTGTTTTCCGATGACAACGGGACTCTGTGGCTTGCATTCGGCTCCTACTGGAGCGGAATCAAGCTCGTGCAACTCGACCCGAAAACGGGTAAGCGATTGACTCCCGACTCGCCGTTGTCATCGCTGGCGTACAACAAGTCAATCGAGGCGTCGTGCCTATACAAGCACGATGGCTATTACTATCTCTTTGTAAATTGGGGCTCATGCTGCCGCGGCGTGAACAGCACTTACAACATTCGCGTTGGACGAAGCCGGAAGGTTACGGGGCCATACCTCGATAAGAGTGGTGCCGACATGCTAGCAGCCGGCGGCACTCTCCTGCTTTCAAGTAAAGGACCGCTGTTTGGACCCGGGCATGCCGGCATTCTTGTCGACGGCGGAAAGAGCTGGTTCACTTCCCATTTCGAGGGCGACGTCCGGATGAGAGGGAAAGCCACCCTCGCCATTATGCCACTCACCTGGAAATCAGGCTGGCCCGAGGTAGAAGTCGTCGATAAATGAAGCGGGGCCGTGCCCGCGGCGGATTCCTTCCACTGTGACGTGCAGTCGCTGATGCTTACAGGAATGCGACGCGACGTTCGGAGGCGGCGCCAGCGGGTTAGCACCAAGCAGCCGGCTTTCATTCATCCTCCGTAGCGGCCGCCGCGCGGAGGAAAGGGGCGACTCGCAAGATCCGGGATAGGAGCTAGGATGCTCTAGAGATGCCCCTGGATAAGCACCGCTGGTGGCGAATCAATGGGCCTTGATCCTGGGCTCGGATTCTTGCACTTTGATACCGCCGCGCGCGATAGTCTCGCCTGCGATCTTATGGAACCGGTCCGCCCGCAAGTAGACGCATACCTTTTCGATTGGATCAGCCGGGAAACGCTCAAACGGGAGTGGCCTTTTGAGAGGCACGATGGAAACTGCCGCCTGATGGCACCATTCGCCACGCGCCTAGTTGAAACGGTGGAAATCTCGCGACAAGCGGTTGCTCCGTACACGGAATGGGTTGCTCATGCGCGCGTGACAATTGGCTCCACTCGAAAGGAGGCGACCCCGACTCCATTGACGAATTGCCGAATTCGAGAGGCGAGAACTGCGCGGCATTCATTTGCCCGGCGTCGAGCCCGGAGGGCCGGCCCTGTAACGCCGCCTTGCGGCTGGCCGCGGTCAGGATGTCGGCAGGAAAGCGGGGGTGGCGACCCAGTGCGTGAGGTGGATAACGGCGGCGTGCCGCGAAGCCGAAGCGGCCATTGGGAGATTCTATCAGGTCCGGCGCGGCCGGCGGCCGTGTGGGGGCCGGCGCCCTCCGCCTCGACACCGCGGCGCACACAGATCGGCATGCCGATAATAGATTATTGAACATGGCCAAAACTAACGCCGTCCGGCTCCTGGATCGCGAAGGTATCCGCTATCAACTGCGCGAATATCCGGTGGACGAGTCGGACTTGAGCGCGCCACACGTCGCAGAGGCGATCGGGATTCCTCCGGAGCGGGTGTTCAAAACGCTGGTGGTGCGAGGCGACCGTACCGGCGTGTTGCTGGCGTGCATACCGGCCAATATGGAACTCGATCTGAAAGCGCTTGCCGCAGCCAGCGGTAATAAGGGCGTGGCGCTAGTCCCAGTGAAAGAAGTGCTCGGGCTGACCGGGTACATTCGAGGAGGCGTATCGCCGCTGGGAACGAAGAAAGCGTATCCGCTATATCTGGACGAAACCGCCGATCTGTGGGACCTGATTTCGGTCAGCGCCGGCGCCCGAGGTTTGCAGATGCTGCTCGCTCCGGGCGATCTCGCAAAGATGACAGGCGCCATTATGTGCGGCATCACGGCATAGGCAAGGGAAAGGGTAGCGCAGTTCAACGCGACAGCGAAGGCGGTGCATCTTCCGGCGCGCTGCCCCAGGCCTGGTTGGGCCGCGATCCCATCACCAGAACCAGAGGACCAGGAGGTCGTGGAGAGGATGGCGACGGCCATGCGGGCATTATTTCCCGGCTGCCCTCCCAAGGAGGCGCGGCGAATAGCCGAGCACACGGCGGTGCGCGGCAGCGGTCGGGTAGGACGCAGCGCGGCGGGGCGGCACTTGGAGGAGCGGGCGTTGACGACCGCGGTTGTCGCGCACGTCCGGCATTGCCACACGCAATACGACGCATTACTGATGGCCGGATGGAATCGCGAAGATGCGCGGCAGCGGGTTCGGGATGCAATCGATGATGTTCTGGAGCATTGGCGGAACCCTGACAAGCGTCAAGACCAATTAGAAGAATCCGGGGTATGATCTCCTGTTTCCCGCGGCGGCCTCCATTTCGTCCGCGAACGCGGTGAGAGCGCCGCGGATTCCCTCGATGAGCCGGGCGGCGGTCACGCGATTCTCCGCAGCACCCACGTCGTCATCGCCCGTTGATTCTGGACAACGGTGGTTTTCAGCGGATCCAAAAGCTGGCCGCCAAGCTGTTCGGTCAGCCGCATAAGGCGGTCCTCGTTTACGAGATATCGCTCAGTGCCATCCGGCAGCAGGAAACGCTGCCCGTCAATCCGCTTTACGCGGTCCTCGATGCCGATGGACGACGCCAGGCGGCAAAAAAACAGGCCACCGGATTTCAGGACCCGCCAACTCCCGTGCAGCATCGCGTCGAATTGCGCGTCATCGCGGGCGAAGTGCAGCACGGCGCTGCTGATGAGCACATCGGCGAAACGGTCGGGGAACGTTGTGGCCTCGACCGGCTCAGCCCGAAAATTGCCGGGCGGCAGGCCCGGTGCAAGAGAAGCAGCCAAGGCCCGCGCGGCCGCCACCGCTTGCGGGTCGGCGTCCACGCCAAAAACGTCGTACCCCTCCCGCAGCAGGTACGCGAGATTTCGGCCGGTGCCGCAACCGGCGTCGAAAATACACATACCGGGAGCGATCCGGCCGCGCAGCAGTTGATCGAAGAGGTAGATGTCAATTTGGCCAAAGACAGACTGGAGCGGGGACATGGGCGTCTCTTCGGGCGAGTTCCCTCGCCCATTATCCGCTTTTCACCATGCGGCGACATCCAGGGGTCCTCTGGAGTACACTGGAACCGTACCACGGAGGCCTTCTATCAGCCAGGTAGAGCTAGCCTCGGAAGGACTGAATAGGGATGAACTCTTCACAAGCTTCGACCAGCCGTCGTGAATTCATCAAGACCGGCGGCAAAACGGCTGCATTATCGGCTTTGGCCAACGTTGCGATGCCCCCGGTCCACGCAGCGGGCAGCGACCTGATCCAGGTAGTGCTCGTCGGCTGTGGCGGGCGGGGCGGCGGCGCGGCGGCGAACGCGCTCTCCGTCAAGCGCGGTCCCGTCAAGCTGGTCGCTATGGCGGACGTGTTCCCGGAACGCCTGGCGAGCGACCTGAATAAGTTAAAGCAGCGTTTTCCGAGTCAGGTCGACGTACCGCCGGATCGCCAGTTTCTCGGCTTCGACGCCTATCGGAAGGCGATGGATTGTTTGAAGCCGGGCGATATCGCCATCTTCGCAACGCCTCTGGCGTTTCGCTGGGTGCACTTCACCTACGCTATCCAGAAGGGCTTGAATGTCTTCATGGAAAAACCGCTCACGGCCGACGGCCCGACGAGCAAGCGCATGTTGGCGCTCGCCCAGGACGCCTCGGCCAAGAACCTCAAGGTGGGAGTAGGGCTCATGTCGCGCCATAGCCGGGCGCTACAGGAATTGGCGGACCGTGTCCATAACGGGGAGATCGGCGAGATCGTTCTGCAACGTGGCTACCGCATGCATGGTCCCGTCGGATATTTCCAATCGCTGCCCAAACCGGCGGGTATCACCGACCTGCTCTACCAGGTGCAGCGCTTCCACAGTTTCATCTGGGCGAGCGGAGGCTGCTACAACGACTTTTATATCCACATCATCGATCATCTGGGATGGATGAAAAATGCATGGCCGGTAAAGGCGCAGGCGTTGGGCGGCCGGCATTACAAGGTCAGTCCCGAAGGGGTCGCCTACGTGGATCAGAATCTTGACGTCTATTCGGTGGAATACACCTATCCGGATGGCACCAAATTCTTCCTTGACGGGCGCTGCATGAACGGATGCGAGCGGATCTACATGAGCCGCCTGCATGGGACCAAGGGCATGGGGGTCGCTTCCAAGAAGGGCGATTGCGGGCTGCCATCAAGCCTGTACAAGAGTCAGATGGCGAATCCCTCAGACCTGATTTGGGAATCCAAGGTGAGCCCGGCCGAGAAGGACCCTTATCAGAACGAGTGGAACGATTTGATGGACGCCATTCGAGACGACAAACCTTACAACGAGGTCAAACGCGGCGTGGAGGCGAGCCTGGTTTCGAGCATGGGCCGCATGGCCGCCAACACCGGCCGGGAGATTACTTTTGACGAGATGCTCAACTGCGAGCACGATATGGCGCCGGACGTAGAAAAGTTCACCATGGATTCCCCTGCCCCACTGGTTGCGGACGCCAAAGGCAGATATCCGGTGCCGCAGCCTGGCATCGTAACCACGCGGGAATACTGACAAGCCGTCCTCGGGTTAGGCGCTCACCGATAAAACTCCGGCACAAACGTCTGGTCCGAGAGCGGAGGCCGCGCGTAGTTGCTCTTTTCCAGCTTGGGGAGCTTGATCGGTTCCGGGGTCAGGTCCTCGTAGGGGATCATCGAAAGCAGGTGGTGGATGCAGTTCAGGCGTGCGCATTTCTTGTTGTCGGCGTTGACCACGTTCCAAGGGGCCTGCTTGATGTCGGTGTAGGAAAACATCTCGTCCTTGGCGCGCGAGTAATCCACCCAGCGGCGGCGCGATTCCAGGTCCATCGGGCTGAGCTTCCAGCGCTTGGTCGGGTTCTTGATGCGCTCCTGGAAGCGGCGCTCCTGCTCCTCGTCGCTGACGGAGAACCAATACTTGATAAGAATGATGCCCGAACGCACGAGCATCCGCTCAAACTCCGGGCAGGAATGCATGAACTCCAGATATTCCGGTTCGGTGCAGAACCCCATCACCCGCTCGACGCCAGCGCGGTTGTACCAACTCCGGTCGAAGAGTACGATCTCGCCGGCCGCGGGCAGGTGCGCCACGTAACGCTGGAAGTACCACTGCGTCTTTTCCTTCTCGGTGGGCGTGGGCAGCGCGGCCACGCGGCACACGCGGGGATTCAGGCATTCCGAGATGCGCTTGATGGCACCTCCCTTGCCTGCCGCATCCCGCCCCTCGAATATGCACACCACCCTCAAGCCGCGTGCTCGCACCCACTCCTGGAGTTTCACCAGTTCTACTTGCAGCCGCCGCAGCTCCTTTTTGTATCTGCCCTTGCCGTGAAGAGTACAGACTTCTGGCTGGCCATCGGAGGGATGCTTGTCGTGCTGCGCCTTGGCCGCCGCCTTCTTCCCGTGTTGTGCCGACCGCCGGGAACCGTTTTTGTCCATCTTCCGCACCTCTGCTTCGAGACCATAATATCCCAATCTCCAGCGGATGAAGCGCCCATCGGGAAACGGGCGTTTTGGATTGGACACGGACGCCGGTGTCTCGGCCAAGACGGACCGCGCCGCCGCCAACGGCGCACCAAACGTGGGTGCGGCTTAAGCCAGCAGGCGGTTGAGTTCGCGGAGGACCGCGAAGGCGTCGGCGATGTAGAGCACGTCGGCCTTGCCGCGCGCCCAGCCGCAGTTGGGATCGAGATTCACGGCGCGGCGCTGGGCGATGAAGCGCCATCCCACCACGTGCGGCTCTTCGCCGTGGCAGCAGGTCGAGAGGCCTTTGGGGTGGCGCGGCGTCGCGCCGGTCTGGCCGATCTGGTTCATGTGGGTCATGAACGGCAGCACCGCTTCGCCTTCGCCGCTCAGGTCCACCAGCGACTTGCTGCCGCCCAGGCTGGCCTGCGAGCGTTCGAGGAAGTTGTGAATGAGCGCGGCGGCATCGGCGGCATGCACCGCGCCGTCGGCCTGTTTCTTGGTCCAGCCGGCGCCGGCCACGAACAGCAGCTTGGCATCCGGCCGGATGGTTTGCCGATCGGCGGCGGGCGCTTCGATGCGCTCCCAGGTGGTGCGTGTGGACGGCGGATCGACCGGCACGCTTTCGATGTGGGCGGCGCCGGTGGCGCCGGTCCACGGGGCGAAACAGCCGGCATCGGGCAGCACGATCCACGGGCGCTCGGCGCGCGTCAGCACTGCTTCGATGCGCTGGCGGTAGAACCAGCGCGTGATGGCCGGCGCGCCATCGTGGAGCGCGAGGCCGGTGGCATGCGTATCGGCGCGGCCTCCGAGGCGGTAGGCGACGCCGGGCAGCACGCGCGCCCAGCGCGACGTGCCGGGGGCCAGGATGAGGCTGGCACCGGAAGCGCGGCAAAGCGCTTCCGCGGCGGCGGCATCGGTGGCGTAGCGCGGATTGGCAAAGGGCTCGCCGGTCACCGCCAGGACGCGGACCGAAGGCAATGCAGGCAACGATGCCTGGGCCACCGTGCAGCCCACCAGCCCGAGCGTCAACTCGCCGCCAAGAGCGACGGCGGCCGAGAGCGCTTCGAGCGCGGGCTTGCCGAGGGTGCCATCGGCTTCCGTGTGGGCCAAAACCAGAATCGAGTCCATGCTATTCCTCCCCCATCCAAGCGACGATCTCTCGCGCGATTTCTTCCGGCGGCATGTCCTTCACGATGCGCGTCTGGCGCTCGACGGCCGGCAGCCGCACCGATGCGAACGATGGTCCGGCGCCGTTCATCGCGGCCGCCTTGGCGCGCTGCAACGCCGGCATGATGGTGCGCATATTGGCCATCCCGACCTGCGGGTTATTGCGCGGCTCGGGCAGATAGCCCGTGGCCCAGCCCAGCACGGCGGGCGGCGAGCTCAACAGCGAAACCTGGTGCCGGCCGCCCTCGATGCGCTCCATAATTTCGAAGCCGGCGCCTTCAGCGCGTGCGGCGATGCGGTCCACGCCCTGAAACTGCTCGGTGATGCCCAGCCGCTCGCCCACCATCTGGAGCGTGGAGCCGGCTCCGCGCGAGGCCGATTCCCATCCGCCGAAGAGCAGCAGGCGCCCGCGGTCGAGGCCGGGGATCTGCTCGATGGTGGCGGCCAGCGCGGCAGCGGCGGCAAACGCATCGGTGAAGCCGGAAGCCGGGCCATCGATCGCCACCAGCTCGAAGGGCGCTTTCTGCGCGATGGTCATCATCACCTGCTGGAGCTTGGCTTTCGGGCCGAGGCTCACCAGCCAGACCTTGCTGCCGGGAACCTGAGCGGACAGGTGCGCCGCCTCGAACAGGGCGTGCGCCGCCCAGGGGTCGAGCACCGCGGGCAGCATCATTTCATTTTTCAGGGACGGCTGAGCCGGGAATGCCGCGTTCGGGGCGGCCGGCTCGAGCGTCTGGAGCGGGTCGGGCACGATGCCGCCGCAAACGACGATGTGTAAGGGTGTTGGCATGTTTGGACGTTCCCAGTTGTCGGTCATGAGTTGTGAGTTATGAGTTATGAGCTAGCACTCACAACTCATAACTAATAACTAATAACTTTCCTTTCAATTCTCATTCGAGTGCAGCCCACCCGCGCCGGCGGCGAATTCGAGATTTCCGGTGCAATTCCACAGGCACGCGCCGCAGTACACGCATTTCTCGCGGTCGAAGGCCGGCACGCCGTCTTCGCCCGGCGAGAGCGCCTGGCCGGAGCACATTTCGATGCACGTCTTCGCGGCACAGCTCCGGCACAATTCGGGGTCGCGGAAACGCACGTGATCGGCAAAGCCCGCGGGTGCCTGCACCTTGCCGCCCATGAGCAGCGCGTCCTGATGCGAAACCAGGAGCTGCCCGTCGTAGGGAATCGCCGGCCAGCCGCAGCGGTCCATGAGCGTGTCATGACATGGCACGCCGCGCGCACGGCAATCGGCCACGATGCGGTCCAGCTCTTCGGCGGGAATCCTACCGCGATAATACTCGTGCAGGTCCGCCAGAGGGTGCGGCTCGCCTTTGAGCCACAGCCGGCCGTTAGTCATGCCCGCCAGCGCCATGCCGGCCATGCCGCGGATAACGCCGCCATGAAACCCGTCGCGGGCGCGCTCGGCGATGCGCGCGCCTTGCTCGACCCAGCTTTTGCGCCGCAGGGCGACGTAGCTCGCTTCCAGATTTTCCTTGGTGAGCGGGCGCCCTTCCAGAAGCAGCTCCAGTACCGCCTCGGCAAGCTGCGC
Organism: Acidobacteriota bacterium; assembly: GCA_021787555.1. GTDB lineage: Bacteria > Acidobacteriota > Terriglobia > Bryobacterales > Bryobacteraceae > JAJYLS01. The sequence goes on from JAJYLS010000156.1 coordinate 8,918, forward strand.
GCCGGTGGTCCACGCCTCATCGACCCCGGAGCCGGCCAGCGGATTGGTGCTGCCCGAGCCTTCGCCGATGCGCGCGTATCCATGGCCGCACAAAAACGGCTCGGCGCGCCGCCCGGATTCCGCCAGCGACTTGGCGCCCCACGAGCGCAGCTTGCCGCCCTGCAAGTATCGCCACAGGTGCGGATGCAGCATGTAATGCTGCAAGTAGCGGTAGGCCGTGCGCATGGGATTGCGGAACCAGGAGGGCACGAAAATTCCCACGGCGGCGAGGTTCCCGGGCAGGGCGTACAGGAAGCCGAAAATCTCCGGCTCGGGATAACCGAAGGTGTGGATGACGGTGCCCGGCCTCAGCGCTTTTTCCGGCGCGAGTTCCACCACCATCTTCATTCCCAGCGCCCATTCGCGGTGGGCGTGGCCGGGCGGCCTGCCGAATTCGAGATCGAGCCGGCGGCCGACGGCGCCTACCGGGCCGTCGGCCACCACGGTCAGCGCCGCGCGCACGTCCATATCCGCCAGCCGCACGCCGGCCACGCGGCCGTCTTCGATCAGCGGCTCGGATACCGGCATGCCGGGCCAGATCTGCACCGCGCCCGCGCCCATCAATTCGCCGCCGATGTGTTCGAGGAACTGGCCGAGCGAGAGCACCATGCCGCCGTCCTTTTCGAGGAACGGCGGAATGTAGGGCAGTTCGCAAGCGGAGTCACGCGCCAGTTTCAGGCCGCGCAGAATGCCGTCGGCCAGGCGCAGCGTTCGGGAGCGGTGGCTGACGCCGATGGGGTCAAGGAGGTAAACCAGCTTTTCCTCGGCCACCGCCGCGGCCATGGGGATCTGGTCCGCGGTGAGATCCGGCAGCGTGGCGCGGATTCCGTGCGCACGCGTCACCACGCCGGAGACGCCGAAAGCGATGCCGTCGGCGCGCTCGTAGCACACCACCTGCAACGGCAGACCGGGCGCCGCGCGGCTCTCGAGCGCTTTGGCCGCGCCGCTGGTATTCGCGAGCGCGCGAGAGAGCACCGTCAGAAAGCCGGCCGCGGCCGGGCCGAAGCCGACGCAGGCGACATCCACGTCCATGGCCGGCCGGGCGAAGTCCGCGTCGCTCATGCGGGGTAGTCCAGCGCTTCGGGAATCATGACCTTGGTCAGCGCTTCGGCGGCGCGGTCCTTGGCGAGCTGCGAGCCGGTGAGGCAGCCATCCATGCGCGAACGCAGGCGCGAGAACTGGTCGAGCCCGGCCGAGCGCACGCACGGTCCGGCTTTGGCGACATGCGAGCCGTCGGATTCGATTACATCCACGTAGCCGCGCGCCAGCGCCGCGATGCCGGGAATCAGGGCCTCCATGGCTTCGAGGTCGTCGGCCTGGTAGCACGCCGCGCAGCCTTCGGTGTCCCACGCGGGATGCCGGTTATAGCCGAACACCAGGCTGGCGCAGATGCGGCCCACTTCGCCCGCGGCGCGCGCCGCCTGCACGTGGCAAAGGTCCGTGAGAAATGCCGTCAGGCCCGGCAGCCCTTCGGCTAGCGCGGGATTCTCCGGGCCTTTCCGTTCCAGTTCGATGGCGTCGAGGATCTGGCAGCGCGAGGCCAGCAGCCAGCAGAGCGCATCCGCCAGCGGGAAGGTCACGCCCTGCCGCGCTCCCTGATAGAGCTTTTGGCCGTTGGCGTCGGTGGAATGGAGCAGATGATGCAGCGTCCACAGCCACATCTGCATGGCGGTGGCCAACGCGCACGCGCCGGTGCCCGGCTTGTCATTGGCCACGCGGCGCATCTCGCGGATCCACTCGCGGAACTGCGCCAGGAACACATCATCCGCCATGGTGATGCTGAGCTGCCGGCGCTGCACCGCCTCGGGGCCTTCGTAAGTGGCTTCGAGCTGCGCATCCATCCACTTGTGCCCGAGGAAGCCGGGGCAATCTTCGGTGATGCCGTAGCCGCCCATCAGGCTCACGGCCTCGCGCATCATCTGTGCGCCGTGGCCGGTGTTCCAGAGCTTGCATGCGGGGCACAGCACGTTGGCCACGGAATCGAGGATGGCGTACTGAATGGTGACCTCATCCGCCAGGTCCGGCCGCTTGCCGCTGAGGTATTCGAGCGCGTCCTTCTGAAGCTGGCGCCGCGCCTTGATAGCCGCCGTGCCGCTGAGCTTGCGCTCGGCCAGCACTTCGTCGCGCCGCCGCTCCAGCGGATCGAGCTGGTCGAAAACGCGCGCCGCCGCGAACCCCAGCGAGGCGCTGGCTTCGCCCGTGGCCCAGACTTCCACCAGCCGCTCGACGGCATCTTCTTTCAGTTGCAGCCCCAGCTCGTAGCGCGGCGAGCCGGGAGAAGCGATCGACCCGCCGCGGAAACGCGTGCGCTGGTAGCGGATGACCGGCTCGATGGCGGAGAGCAGCTTGGCCGAGGTCATAATGCCCACGGTGACGCGCGTGCGGCGGAAGACCGCCTCGATGATCTCGCCGTGGCTGTAGCGCGGCACGATCACGCCGTCCTTGATGCTGTATCCGCCCACCATGCGGCTGGCCGGCACCTTGAGGTTGAAAATCGGATCGCCCGTGGAGGAGAGCTGGTGCACCAGCTTGCGCGTGGGAGTGCCGTGGTCGAACGTGCCGGGATCGTCTTCCTCCAGGATGACCATGCACGTGCCTTTGATGCGCGGGTCGTCGGATTCCACGGCGGCGGTGACGAAGTTGGCGAACGCCGCGTTGGTGATGAAGCGGCCGCGCTTGTTGACTTCGAGCACCGGCTCCTCGCCCGGCTTCCATTCCGCCACCCGCACCTTGCCGCCCAGCAGCCCGGTTTCCACGCCGACGTAAGGAAGAGGTTCGGTGAGGCAGAAGGCGCCGCGCCACGGCTCGCGGCTTTCGCCCGGCTGGGCGGGCGCGCAGCGGCTCATGTAGTAGTCGCGCTGCTCCGGCGTGCCACGCTCGTGGATAGGCGAGAGCGCCAAAAAACCGGCAAGGCTCCCGGTGGCGGCGCCGGCATCCACCCAGGCGAGCTCGAAGGCCACCAGCGCCAGCGCCAGGTTTTTCGGACCTTCGATGAATCCGCCCTGCGACGGCTCGAGGAAAACGCTGGTGATGCCGGATTCGTCGAAAGCCTGAAGCAGCGTGCGCTTCTCGGGCGTCCAGTCGTGCGTGTGCCGCGCCCCCTGGGCCACCAGACGAGCCACCGGACCGCGGGCCACCGCCCGCGCGGACTGCACCAGCATCTGCAAATCGAACCGGTCCGCGAAGCGCCACAGGATCTGGCGCACGTCATCGCCCGGCAGCGCGCGCAGGTATTCGGTCTTCGCTTCCTTCACGGCCAATCCCATAATTCGCCATCCTTTCAGGGCAGGCCCCTGGGTCAAATCACGCAAACTGCGTCGAAAAAAACAACGATAGCAATCAATGTGCCACGGACAAAAAAAGATTTCAGGGCCTGGAATGAGAGTAACACGCAGTGGCGGAAAATTTCGACGGGGCTTTGTTATCAAGCACTTCCTAGCGGGAGTTTCATAGAATTTGAGGGGGTGGTGAGGTAAGGAGCTGTCACAAAATAAATAGAACATCTACGAGGTAGAATGTTCTATACTGGCTGTAGTGTCTGGCGCCGAAACCTTGTCGCGCAAGTTCGAGGCCCTCGCCCGCGTTCTGGACGAGCACACCCGACGTTTGGTGGCTGCCGCCGAGGCGACGGCCCTGGACTTCAGCGGAGTAACGGCTGTGGCCCAAGCCAGCGGCTTGTCGCGAGGAACAGTGATCCTGCGGAATCGACGAACTCAAGACGGCGCCGAGCCCGGCACGTGGCCAACGAATTCGGCGTAAGGGTGCGGGCTGGAAACGAACTGTGGAGCAGGATGCGACCCAGTCAATCGGCAAGCCCCACGAATTCCTGCTCAGAACCGGAAACATCAAGTCCCTGCTGCGCCGAGGTCGGGGGTACAAGAACCTGCGCTATCTACTCCTGAAGTGCCAGCGTATGGCGGCGACCAGGACCGAATTCGTAGTCTTCAAGAAAGCAGCGCGGCGCTCGCAGGCCCGCCGTCGCCCCCGAACCCTTGAGTCCCATTGCCTGCGATCGTCGTGATTTTTCCGCTGGGGTCCACCTTGCGAACCCGGAGCCCGGCGGCGATGTACAGATTGCCCTGGCCATCGACGGCGATGCCGCGCGGATCAAGCGCGGCGGCGGTCGCTTGCCCGCCATCGCCGGAGTAACCGGAAAGACCGGTGCCGGCGACCGTGGAAATGATTCCGCTCGGCGAAACTTTACGGACGACGTTGTTTCCATAATCGATAATATAGACGTTTCCCATCGGATCGGCAGCGATGCCTGCATAAGTGCTGCTAATGTCGAATTTCGCCGCGGTCGCGGGCCCGCCGTCGCCGGAATACCCCGTCCCCCCTAACCTTACGCCCGCGAAAGCTGAAATCTTCCACTGCTGCCCATCAAAGGAAAGCCGGCGGACGCGATTGTTGCCGGTGTCGACGAAGTAAATACTCCCGTTATCGTCGAAGGTCACCGCAGTGGGATTATTCAATCCAACATTCAGATCATCCGCGGGTCCTCCATCCCCACGGTCTCCACCCAGCGCCCCGCCCGCTATGCGCGTCAAAGTGCCCCGGGAGGATGATGTGTAATCCAATTGGTAAATGTAGAGCCAATAATCCGTGATAATGACGTTTCCGGCCGGATTCACGGCCACGCCCATTCGCCGCCCTCGACCGACAACCCACGCCCGCTGAGGACGTTGCCAGCGGAACAGCAGCGGGTTTACGGAATCGCTGAGTCTCCTTCACGGGTGCGCGACACAGAAGTGAAAGTCACGCGGCCCGCCGACCCGCCCAATAGTCCTCAAACCTGCCGTTGAGATGGCGGCAGCGGAGGGCGAGGATGGCAT
>JAJYLS010000490.1 GCA_021787555.1 Acidobacteriota bacterium
GCCAGCAAAGTACTGGGCGAGTTGGGCGTCGGTGTCCATGCCCACCGTGATAACACATTAAGGTGGCACTTGTAAATGTTATTTATTTACGATGCCTTAGCCGATCAGGCGTTCAGAGTTTGGGGAAACTCCCGGATATTAACGATAAAGATGGCCGAAGTTTTGTTTTAACTAAAGTTGTGTTTTAACTAACGTTGGCCGTAGGTGGCGGTGGCGCCATGCTTGCGGGAGTGATGCTTGTCGCGCAGGGCCTGCGCGATGGGCTGCGCCGCGGGATTGATGGCCAGCGTTTGCGAAGCCATCGCGGCCAGTTCTTCGAGAATGACGGCGGAGTGCGCCGCTTCGCCGGCCGAACTTCCCCAGCAAAACGGCCCGTGGCCGGCCACCAGAACGGCCGGACAGTCGAGCGGATCGCAGCCTTCCATGCGGCGGACGATGGCGAGGCCGGTGTTGGCTTCGTAATCGGATTGGATCTCCGCCGCGGTGAGCGGATCGGTGACCGGCACGGGTCCGTGGAAATAATCCGCGTGGGTGGTGCCGAAGCAGGGGATCTCGCGGCAGGCTTGCGCCCAGGAGGTGGCGTGGCGGGAATGCGTGTGCACGACGCCGCCGATGGTGCGGAAGGCGCGGTAGAGCGCGGCGTGGGTGTCGAGATCGGACGAGGGCTTTAACCGGCCTTCCACGACGCGGCCCTGAAGGTCGGTAATCACCATGTCGGCGCCCGTCATGTGCTCGTACGGCACGCCGCTGGGCTTGATGACCACGAGGCCCTCGTTGCGGTCCACGCCGCTGGCGTTGCCGAAGGTGTAGAGCACGAGCCCGCGGCGGACGATTTCGAGATTGGCTTCCAGGACCTCAGTTCGCAGCTTTTCCAGCACTCTGGCCTCCTCGGGCGCGCGCGGCGATGCGCCGCAGTTCGGGCAGCACGTCGCCGATTTCCGCGGCGGCGGAACCGCGCTGCCCCAGTGCAAAATACAGTCGACGATAGAGCGGATAGAGCGCCTCGTAAACCGCCACGGCCGCGGGCTGCGGGGCGATCACGGTGTACTCGGGGCAAAGGGCGTCCTGCGCCTCTTCGACGGTGCGGAAGGCGCCGGCGGCGAGAAACGCGAAGATGGCCGAACCGAGGCTGGTGACGTCCGACTTGGGCACCAGGATCGGCTTGCCCATGACGTTGGCATAGACTTGGTTGAGCACCGCGTTCTTCTGCGGGATGCCGCCGCCGTTGACGATGCGGCGTACGGGTACGCCGTGCTCCTCCATGCGCTCGAGGATGACGCGCGTGTGGAAGGCGGTGCCTTCGATGGCGGCGAACAGCTCGTCCTGCGCGGTGTGGGTGAGGCGCCAGCCGAGAGCGATGCCGCTGAGCTCGGGATTCACCAGCACGGTGCGGTCGCCGTTGTCCCAGCTCATGCGAAGAAGACCGGTCTGGCCGGCGGCGTAGTTTTCCAGACCGGCGGAAAGCTGCGCCGCGGTGCCGCCGGCGCGGCGCGCGATGGCATCGAAGATATCGCCGGTGGCGGAGAGGCCCGCTTCCACGCCGGTTTTTTCGGGATGAATCGAACCGGGCACCACGCCGCAGACGCCGGGGACCAGAGTGGGCCGATCGGTGATCGCCATGATGCAGGTGGAGGTGCCGACCACGTTGACCACGTCGCCGGCGCGGCAGCCGGCGCCGATGGCGTCCCAGTGCGCGTCGAAGGCGCCGGTAGGGATGGGGACGCCGGGGCGCAAGCCGAGCCGCTCGGCCCACGCGGGAGCGAGCGTGCCGGCGATGCGATTGCTGGTGGCGTAGGCGCCGCCGAGTCTGGCGCGCACGCCGGCCAGCAGGGGATCGACGGCGGCGAGGAAGTCTTCCGGCGGCAAGCCGCCGAGCGCGGCATTCCACATCCACTTGTGGCCCATGGCGCAGATGCTGCGCGGAACGGCGGCGGGGTCGGCGATGCCGCACAGCACCGCGGCGGCCATATCGCAGTGTTCGAGCACGGTGGCCATGCGAGCGCGCTTCGAGGGATTGTGGCGGAGCCAGTGCAGCAATTTGGCCCAGCCCCATTCGGACGAGTACACGCCGCCGCACCACTGGATAGCTTCGAGGTTCCGCGCGCGCGCGGTTTCGGTGATGAGCGCGGCCTCTTCCCAGGCGCGGTGGTCGCACCAGAGATAGTAATCGTCCAGCGGCTCGATGCGCGCATCCACGGGGATCACGCTGGAGCCGGTGGTATCGATGGCGATGGCTTCCACCGCGCCGCCGGGCACGCCGGCTTCCACCAGAGCTTTGCGCGTGGCAGCGGCCAGCGCGGTCATGTGATCGGCGTGGCTCTGAGTGGCGTAATCGGGATCGTCTTTGCTGCGGCGGAGGGCGTACTCCGCGGTGCCGGACCCGAGGCGGCCGCGCGCGCTGTCAACCAGCGAGACGCGAACGCTCAGGGTTCCGAAATCGACGCCTGCGACGATGGACATGGGGAAACCTCCAGTTAGGAGTTAGGAGTGAAGGAGTTAGGAGCGCCGGCTGGCGCTGCTATTCTGACTCCTAACTCCTGACTCCTGACTCCTCACTTATGCCAATACATCTCCCAGCCGAGATACTTCGTGGCTGCTTCGTGGACCGCCGGCGCGGTCTCGCTGAGGTTGGCCGCGACGTGGTGCTCGAGGCCGTTCTCGCAGATATAATGCAGCAGTTCCTGAAGGCGCGGAATTTCGACCACGCCGGCGCCGCCAAAGGTCTGAAGCGGATCGTCGGTGAAGCGCCCCTGGCCGACGTAGATGCGAGTCTTGCC
>JAJYLS010000157.1 GCA_021787555.1 Acidobacteriota bacterium
CCTGTTGGCAAGGACAATTCAACCATTTCTCAACGACCATGTTTTATGCCAATTCCGGATGGCTAATCCGGCCCGCCCCCGTACCGGGCCGTTCATGATCATCCGGTGGAAGTATGTTTACAGTCTATGGGAATCCATAACCACCAATGAACCCACCGACTCAAAATTCCGCCGGAAGGGTGCGGAATCTGGGCTCCGTTGGTTAGCTGGCGATGCTTCTGGGAATCCAGGCTAGCAACTATCCCAATCCCTTGCTATAGTGAGCTTTCGCCATGCGAATCGAGATCGAATCGGAACATTTGAACGGGCTTAAGGTCCTCTCGCACCCGGATGTGTTTGAGGATGATCGCGGCTTTTTTGTGGAGGTGTTCCGGCGCGATCTGTTCGCTCAGTTGCGGCTGCCAACCGAATTCGTTCAGCTCAATCACTCGCGCTCCGGCAAGGGCGTATTGCGCGGGCTGCACTTCCAGTGGGAACCGGCGATGGGTAAGCTCATGCGAGTGACCCTGGGAAGCGCCTACTTGGTTGCCGTGGATATCCGCAAAGGTTCGCCGAGTTTGGGCCAGTGGTTTGGAATGGAGGTTTCCGCCCGAAATAAGAAGCAGATTTGGGCGCCGGCGGGGTTTGCCCGTGGTTTCTACGTGCTTTCAGAGTATGCGGAGATGCAGTATCTTTGCACGGGTGTGTACAACCAACAGTGTGAATCCGGCATCCGCTGGGACGATCCCCGTTTGGGCATCAGTTGGCCCGTTGCAGCCGGAACCGCACCGATTCTCTCCGACAAGGACCGAAAGGCCAGAACCCTTCAGGAGTGGCTGGCCACGCCTGAAGCCGACCACTTCCAGTTTTGAGGGCTGCATCGTGGCCGCAGGCTATGTAATGATGGAGGTTCGCCTCAGTCGATCTATTCTCCGATGCGTCTTTTGTTGACCGGCGCGACGGGCACGTTGGGCCGCAACCTGGTCCGGCAGCTCGAATGCGAACCGGATATCCAATTGTTTTTGCCCCGGCGGAAGGAACTGGCCGAGCCCGAAAGCTATGTTGCTGAAGTGCGGCCGGACGTAGTGATTCACTCGGCGGCCAGCGGGTTGCGCCTCCCGCGTCCGCCGTTTCCCGAGATCGCACATTTCAACGTAACAATGTCGCTGCGCCTGTTCGACGCCGGACCGGAAGCACGTTTCATCTTCATCAGCTCCGGATTGGCGTATAAACCCCAAGGACGGCCCCTGACCGAGACGGATCCTTTGGAGAGCCTCCACCCCTACGGATCCACGCGGGCTGCCGGCGACCTGTTGCTGCGTGCGGCGGCGCTCGCGGCCGGGCGGCCGCTCACCGTGCTACGGCCGTTTTCATTTACCGGCCAGGACGATGGCGGCGGCCGTCTCTTTCCCGCATTACTTACGGCGGCGGCTCGGGGCGAACCGTTCGCTCTGACGGCCGGGGGGCAGGTGCGCGACTTCTGCGCCGTCCAGGATGTCGCCCAGGCAGTGGTGGCAGCTCTGCGTCACAAATCGAAAAACCCGATCGAGGTCTTCAATGTCGGAAGCGGCATTTCCGCCACCATTAGGGAAACCGTTGAGAAGGTTTGCCAGGCGCTCGGCCTGGTGGTGGACCTGCGGTTTGGAGCGCGACCCTACTTTCCTCAAGAGCCCATGCACCTCGTTGCGGATACCAGCAAGACCCGCTCTGAGCTTGGCTGGGAGGCGCAGACCAATCTCGCCTACGCCGTTTGGCAGCTTGCCCGATCGCAATTCGCGGAGTTGAACGTACGGCGCCCTCAATGAGCCTGGAATTGAGCATCGTCCTGCCCGCCTATCGCGAAGCTGCCGCGCTGTTAAAGCTATTGCCGGTCCTGAAGGCTCAGGCGGCTGGCTTGACTGCTGCCCATGAGATTCTGGTGATCGACGCGCAAGAGCCGGTCGACGAGACAGCGGATGTATGCCAGGCGAATGGAGTGCGCCACGTCCAGCGCCGTTATGGCAACCTGTATGGCGACGCGGTGCGGACTGGTATCGAGGAGGCGGCCGGCACTCTTATTGTTTTCATGGATGCGGATGGCTCGCACAATCCGGCCCACCTGAAGCTGCTCTGGGATCAGCGCGAGCGCTATGACGTCGTGATCGGATCGCGCTATGTGGCCGGAGGCCACACGGAGAATCCCGCCATCCTGATCTTCATGAGCTGGGTAGTGAACGTCATTTTCCGGCTCGCCTTCGGGCTCCGCTGCAAGGACGTAAGCAACAGCTTCCGCTTATATCGTGCCGCGCTCCTTAAGCCGCTTCACCTCAAATGCCACCATTTCGACATCGTCGAGGAATTGCTGATCCTGCTCAGCCATCACCGCATCGGCGAAGTCCCGGTGACTTTCGAGCGCCGCAAGGCCGGCCAGAGCAAGCGGAAGCTGGTACTGTTTGCGATCGGCTATGTATGGACGCTGATACGGCTCTTGAAGATCAAAATTGAGGCACACCTATGAGCTATCTGATCACCGGCGGGTGCGGATTCGTGGGCAGCAATATCGCCGCTCATCTGATCGCGCGAGGCGAAGAGGTGACTATTTTCGACAATCTTTCCCGCACCGGCGCCACGCTCAATCTCGGCTGGCTGGAATCGCTAGGCAAGTTCAGCTTCATTCATGGCGATAGCCGCAACCCATTCGAGATGGAAGCTGCTGTCCGCCGGAGCCGGCCGTCCGCGATTTTCCACCTGGCCGGCCAGGTGGCGATGACCACTTCGATGCAAGCGCCGCGCCGGGACTTCGAAATTAATGCCGGCGGGACGATTAACCTGCTGGAATCGGTGAAGCAGCACATACCCGAAGCCGCCGTGGTCTACGCCTCGAGCAACAAGGTCTACGGCGATCTGCCACTCGATTTGGAGGAATGCGCGCTACGCTACCAGCCCCGCAACTGCCCCGATGGAATCGGCGAAGCCGCGCCCCTGAATTTCCAAACACCCTACGGCTGCTCCAAGGGGGCCGCCGATCAGTACATGCTCGATTACGCTCGCGGCTTCGGGTTGAACACGGTGGTGTTCCGCCACTCCACGATTTATGGCGGCCGCCAGTTCGCTACTTATGACCAGGGCTGGGTGGGCTGGTTTTGCCGGCAGGCTTTGGAGATCCTCCGCGACCCGGCGCGCGAGCCATTCACGATTTCCGGCGACGGCAAACAGGTGCGCGATCTGCTGCATGTTTCCGACACGATTCGCTGTTACCTGGCGGCGGTAGAGCATATCGCGGCGGCGCGAGGGATGGCTTTCAATATCGGCGGCGGAATGAGCAATAGCATGTCGCTTTTGGAGCTGTTCGCGCACTTGGAACGGCGCCTCGGGATCAAAATGGCTTACCGGCGTCTGCCCTGGCGGCTCAGCGATCAGAGATTCTTCGTAGCCAACAATGCCCTCGCCGCCAAGGTCCTGGGCTGGGCTCCGGCCATGTCCAAGGAAGAAGGGATCGAAGACGTGTTGGTGTGGTCGCAGGCGCAGAGCGTATGATATCCTGGAGCGCCAGGCTGTGATACGCTTTATGAGGTCATGTCCCTGACGGGATACGGGGAATATCCCAGCCCGGTTCCGGATAACAGCCACGGCATTCCTTTTTCCCGTATCGGGTCTATGGCGCTGGTCGGCTGGGCCCTCGCCGAGAAGAAACTCCCACCAGTCGTTGTCGCCGCCGACGGCAGGACCGTTTGCGAGAAAAAGCCCGTCCACCAACGGCCGGGACTTCGCGATGGAAAACGCCGCTTCAAGATCTCGCCGCTCCCCGAATACCGCCAGTTCGTTGACAAGCTGGCTCCCCTCCTCCGGTGCCCTCAAACCGGGGGGAACTCAGGTTGGCCGGTAACGCGCTGTGGAGCCCCGAGAATCCGGGCACACTATATCCCTTGCAGAAAGATCATATATATGGCCGAACGGAAGGTGGGCACCTGGACCAGGCAAGCCACCTCCGCACTACGCATCAGCCATCACGCCAAGGATCTCCTGCGCCAGGCCGAGGAGCCGGTGCTGGTTCTCGGCGCCGGCCTGGTGAGCCTTATCGGCACGAACGTGTACTTCACCCACGGATTCCCCTCCCACTACTTCAATCCCACGCGGTTCGACACTGTCGGATTTCCTCTACCGGCTGACGGACGCTCCGCCTGAGATGGCTCCCGTGCTGCGGGCGGTCTCGCCGAAAGTGACTCTCTGGCCAAGAACGTGATGTTCTTCGGGACCAAGCGGCAGTAGCTTTATCCAAAGGCTATCAATCCTGGACGAGGGGAGTAGTGGTATCATATATCACACTTGGGAGAGTGAACCGAGACCAGTTATTGCGGAGGATACACATGCGAATCAGCGCCATTCTTGGGTTACTGGCGGCATGCATGGCTTTGCATGCGCAGACGTGCAATGTCACGGATTACACCTCGCTTAAGAACGCCATTCAGGCGGCGAATGCCCAGACCGGCTGCACGACAATCCTCGTGGCGGCAGGCACTTATACAATTACCAGCCCGATCGGTATTGGCGACCCGAACGTCGCCATCGATATCCTGAAGCCCGTCACAGTGAAATCTACGGAAGGCGCCGGCTCGACGATCATCGACGCCAATGGCTTGGGAGTGGGCATCCGCACTGCCGCCAGCAGCACCGTCGTTGATGGCTTCACGATTAAAAACACCCAATGGGGAATCCGGGCCTATGACTGGACGAAAGCGCCGTCGCGCGGCTCGCCCCTCAGCAGCGTTGTCTTTCGCAACCTTATCGTGGCCACCATAGGCAGCACTGGCCAGGCGATCGCGCTGGGAGACCTGAGTCTGGGCGATGTCAACGATTCCGTAGTCGAGCTTTGCACGGTCACCTCGACAGCCAATCACGGCATTGCCCTTACCGATGCACACCGAAACCTGATCATCGACAACACCATTGTGCAGACCACGTCGGGTAATGGCATTGAGCTGCTGGACAGCGATTACAATACCGTCACGGGCAACACCATCGGAAGTGCCGGCACCAGCATTGGCTTTGATGGCGTCGATCTCCACGGCTCGCAGTACAACTATATCGGGTACAACAACGTTGTCAACCCACACAACGGTGTCACGCTGACCATCGATCCCGGCAATGGAAATCGCCAGAGCATTCGCAACTGGATCGGGAACAACCACCTGCTCCTCCACAATGCTGCCGGCTCGGATGGACTCTGGTTCAACAACAATAGCAACTTCAATATGGCCTTCGGGAACGATTCGACCGGCGCTTCCGAGAATGGCGTCTCGGTTTTCAGCTCGGTCGGCAACTACCTTCAGGGGAATGTGTTTTACGCGAATCCATTCGGCGGAATTTTCCTGGACGGCGATCCGAATTCCGATAGCAGTTGCGCGTCCAATTGTATCGCCGCCGACCGCAACTCCGTCCAGCAGAACTATCTCTACAACCATCCCGCCAACGGCGGCGTCACTACCTTCTCCACCAGGAATGACGATGTCGGTTTCAACTTTATTGCCGGCAATCCGGCCCTGTTCTCTAACCCGATCGGCGGCCTCGTGATTCAGGACAGCGCGGGCGAGAAGCTGTATTCGAACGTCATCAAAGATCTACGCCAGCCGGAGAATATCAATGCCACCACCACCAGTGCCTCCCTTTATTTGAACCGCCACCTCAACGCGCCGGATCATTACAGCTTCACGCCCTCGGGAACCCAATGGGATTCCGGATCGCCTGTGCTGGGTGGAAACTACTATTCGGACTTCACGACCGCAAACGGCAACCCCAGCAACGGCTCGACCACTTACACCAACATCTTTCAGGACGTGCAAGGCGATCGGGGAATCTATAAAGATAACTACCCCTACCAATCGGAATCGCTCGGCAAGACTTACGGCGTAGCGCCGATCCTTCCGGCGGCAGGCACCTACCTGGCGGCGGGAACGTTCAAGACGATCTCCTGGGTCTCGCAGAGCTGTGTGTTCGTCGACCTGACGCTGCTCAATGCTTCCAAGAATCCCACCACCATCGTCACCAATTATGCCGATTATGGCTACTACCGGTGGACGGTTCCCGCGGTCACACCCGGCGCCTACTCCATCCAGATCACCTGCAAAGACTCCCTCAACAATACCCAGACGAGCGCCACCACGCCGACCTTCAATATCACCACCTCCGACCTGGTTCTCCTTTCGCCGCAGCGTGACCTCCTGGTGGATTCCGGAGCGATCAAGGTGGCCTGGAGCAAATCCGTGAACGTGGGCTCCGTCGACGTATGGATCCGGTATAGCGACTCCGATGCGTACACCCTTCTGCAAAGCAGCGTGCCGAATGATTTCGTCGCACTCACCTTAGCGAGCCCCCCTGGTTCGAACCGCGTCAACGTCAAAATCGTTTCCGGGGGCTACGCGGATTCTACCGACGGCTGGTTCAGCGTTCGTTCCGGCTCTACAGGCCAATTCACGTCGCCGGCATCGGCCGGCGGCAGGTGGTACGTCGGCACGCCATATCCGCTGGAATGGGTGTCGCCGACCGGAAGCGATTACGTGGATATCGATCTGATGAACGGCAACACCATCGCGAAGAACATGGTGAGCAAGTTGGCGGATTTCGGCAGGTATCGCGTGCTGATTCCGGACGCGCAAGGCGCGAGCATGAGTTTCCGGCTGACATTCCATAACTCCGCCGGAACCGTTCTGAGTACTGCGACCAGCCCGACAGCGAGCGTCACTCCGGGCGGCGGATTCAGCACAAACGGCGGCGGCGCGTGCAACGTGTCGGTCTCCCCCACCTCCCCGGGCGTACCAGGGCCAGGGAGCACACTGGTCCTCAATATTAGCAACGCCTCATGCGGGTGGGCTGCAACTTCCAACGCGCCGTGGCTGGCGCCGACTGTGACGTCCGGAACGTCTGCTACTTTAAGCGTGACCGTGGCGGCGAACGCAACCGGTGCGCAGCGCAGCGGCACGATCACCGTGTCGGGCCAAACCATCACAGTCACCCAAGCGGCGATCAACAATCTCATGATTCCCAGCCTGGTGTCGATCAGCCCGTACCAGGGGACTGGGCCCAACGCGACCCTTACGTTCGTCTACGCTCACCCCAACGGCTGGTCGGCCATTGCGAGTGCGGAGTTCATCATCAACCCCCGCTGGGAGCCCAACACCCGGTCCGGGGGCTGCTATATCAAGTATGGCCCCGGCACGGGCCTCTTCACCCTCATCGCCGACGACGGCATTGGCGTTGCCGGCACCACCGCGCCAGGCTCCTCCGTAAACATCTCCAACAGCCAGTGCACGCTGAATGCAGCCGGCTCTTCGGCCACTACCAGCGGTACCACCCTGACCTTGGTCGTCCCTCTCACCTTCTCCTCCTCCTTCACCGGTCAGCGCCACATCTGGATGCAAGCCGTCGATTACAACAACCTCAGCACCAACTGGCTGGTCTATGGCGTCTGGTTCCCTACGGCGACCAGCGTCAATGCCGTCCCGTGGTATCGCATTTACGACCCCTACTCCAACTCATACCTTTACAGTGCCGACCAGAACGAGTACAACACCCTGGGCACCCGCGGGTTTGTGCTCCAAGGCATTTCGGGGCTGGTGATGGACACGCCCACTTTCGTCGGCGGGATTTCCAATATCGCCTGGTACCGGGTGTATGTGAACTCCACCAACAGCCATTTATGGACCTCCGACCGCAACGAGTTTCTGACGCTGGTGAATCAGCAGCAGGCGTATGTTGGGGAGGGAGTGGCGACATTTGTGATGCCCTACATCAACGCGCAGGGCCAGGTGTCGCCGCAGGTGACCAACACGATTCCGTTCTGGCGGGCGTACTATAATGGGGCCAACGTGCATTTCTGGACGTCGGACCCCCACGAATATCCCAATAACTTACCGGCCGGATATACCGCCGAGGGCATCGCCTGCTACATTTTCCCGACGAGCGGTGCGCAGTGGAGCAGCGCTCCCGGCGCGCCCATCGTCACCGCGGCGGCAAGCGCTCCCGCGCAAGAGACCACCGCCGCGCCGGCGGTGGTCTCGGTGGCCAACGGGGCCAGCTACACGTCGAACGGCGTGGTCGCGCCAGGCCAGGTGCTGTCGATTTTCGGCCGGCATCTGGGGGGCCGGGTATTACTGAACGGCACTCCGGTCGAAACCGTTTCGGTGCAGGACAATGAAATCCGCCTGGTGGTGCCGAACGATCTGGCGGGTGCTTCGGAATTGAGACTGGAAGTAGAGCATCGGGGCCGCCGGTCCAGGCCGCTGATGCTCGGCGTCGTGGCGGCGAATCCGGCGATCTTTGGAACGAATCAGTACGGCCGCGGAATCGCGCAGGCGCAGAACGAAGACGGGACGCAGAATGGTCGCGCGCATCCGGCCGCGCGCGGTTCGGTGGTGACGCTGTACACCACCGGTTACAGCGCCGGGACCGGGTCGGACCTGCCGCTGGAAGTCCATATCGGGGGCCGTCCGGCGGAGGTACTCTCGGCCCACCTGTCGGCGACACGAGCGGGCGTGATCGAGGTCCAGGTTCGCGTGCCCTACCTGATAGAACCGGCGGCGTTCCAGCCCGTCGTGCTGCACGTTGGCAATCTGTTCAGCCAGCCGGGTGTAGGGCTTGCTATAGAATAGACGGCCTCAATATCTGTGAGTCCCCGTGATCGAGATCAAAGGCCAGAGGATTAGCCACGGATCTCCGCTGCACGCACCAACCGCGAATCACTACTTAACTGCCGCAGCGCGGATAGCATGTATTCGATCATCTCCGGGCTGAGCCCCGGGTACACGCCTATCCAAAACACGTTTTTCATGATGAAATCCGCGTTCTCCAGCGGACCCGCCGTGCGATACACGCGCCCCTCGTACGCCGGCTGCCGCACCAGGTTCCCGCCGAACAGCAGCCGCGTGGCGATCTTCCTGCTTTCCAGGTGCCCCGTCACCTGGTCCCGCGTAAATGGCGCTTCCGGCCTCACTGCGATCGGAAATCCGAACCAGCTCGGCTCCGACCCCGGCGTCGCTTCCGGCAAAATGAATACGTCCTCCATCTCCCGCAGGCCATCGCGCAGCAGTTCGAAGTTCCGCCGCCGCGCCGCGACAAAGCCGTCCAGCTTTTTGAGCTGTGCCACACCCACCGCCGCCTGCATATCGGTCAACTTCAGGTTGTAGCCGATATGCGAATACGTGTATTTGTGGTCATAGCCGCACGGCAACCCGCCGAGCTGCCAGTCGAAGCGCTTCCCGCAGGTATTGTCCTTCCCCGGGGCGCACCAGCAGTCGCGGCCCCAATCGCGGAACGATTCCACCAGAGTCCGCAGCAGCGGCTTCTCCATCAGCACGCTTCCGCCTTCACCCATGGTGATGTGGTGCGCCGGATAAAAACTCGTCGTCGCGAGTTCCCCGAACGTTCCCACCTTCCGCCCGCCGAAAGTCGAACCCACGGCATCGCAGCAGTCTTCGATCAGCCACAGCCCGTACCGCTGCGCGAAGGCGCTCACGGCCGCCAGGTCGAACGGATTCCCCAGCGTGTGCGCCAGGAAGATCGCCCGCGTCCGCGGCCCCAGCGCCGCCTCGAGCTGCGCCACGTCCACGTTGTACGTCCGCACCGTCACGTCCACGAACACCGGCACCAGCCCGTTCTGGAAAATCGGATTCACCGTCGTCGGGAAGCCGGCCGCCACCGTGATCACTTCATCGCCCGGAACCAGTCGCCGCTCGCCGAGCCGCGGCGACGTCAGCGCCGCTAGCGCCAGCAGGTTGGCCGATGATCCCGAATTCACCAGCACGCATTCCCGAATCCCGAACCAGCGTGCGAACTCCCGCTCGAAGCGCTCCGCGAATCGCCCGGTGGTCAGCCAAAAATCCAGCGCCGAATCCACCAGCGTCCGCACTTCATCCTCGTCGAAAACCCGCCCCGCTACCGGCACCGGCGTCTCACCCGGTACGAACGGCGGCGGCCCAAAGGTTTCCTTCGAGTAGCGGTCCACCAGCTCCAGGATCTGCTCCCGCAGGGTCACGCCAGAAACTCCCGGTACCACGCGATCGTGCGTTCCAGCCCCTGCTCCAGGGTGAACAGCGGCGACCAGTTCAGCTTGGTCCGCGCCCGGGCCGCGCTTAGGGACTGCCGCCGGATCTCGTTCGAAGCCTCGTTAAGCACCCGCGGCTCCAGTTCCGATCCCATCGCCTTCAGAATGCGGTTCACCAGGCCCAGGACCGTTACTTCAATCTCATTCGAGAAATTGAATGCCAGCCCGCGCAGCTCCGGCCGGCAATGAAGTTGTCTCGCCAGCAGCATGTAAGCCGCCGCGCCGTCTTCCACGTAGAAATAATCCCGCACGTACTCGCCGTCCGACCGGATCACGGGCCGCTCGCCGCGCAGCACCGAGCGTACCGTGCCCGGCACAATGCGGTTCCAGTTCAAATCCCCGCCGCCGTAGAAATTGCCGCAGCGTGTCACCACCACCGGCAGCCCGTACGTTTTGACGTACGCCTGCGCGATCAGGTCCGCGCACGATTTGCTCACGTCGTACGGATGCCTCCCCTGCAAGGGCGTAGATTCGTCATAGGGAAGGACCTCCTGATCCCCGTAAGCCTTATCGGAGGATGCGATCACGACGGATTTCACCATCGGCGACCGCCGGCACGCCTCCAGCAGGTTCCAGGTCCCCTGGATGTTGCTCTCGAATGTCGAGACCGGGTTGCGGTTGGCGATCCCCACGATGGTCTGTGCCGCCAGGTGAATCACCGTGTCGATCTCGTGTTCGCCGAGCGTGCGCTCGATGGTGTCGCGGTCGCGGATATCTCCCCGCACCACCGTCACGCGCTCGATCAGCCGCGCGTGGACCAGTTCGCTCCGCGGCACCCAATCTCGGACCAGGCAAACCGCCGCCGCGCCTTCATCCAGCAGCCGCCGCGTCAGCCACGCGCCCACCAGCCCGGTAGCGCCCGTCACCAATACCGGACGGTCGCGCCAGAAACTCTGCTTCATTTCCAAACCTTCCACGGCGCAGTCCCCCGGCTCCACAGCTCGTTGAGGTGCTGGTATTCACGATAGGTGTCCATGGCGTAGAAAAAGCCGCCGTGTCGGAAGGCCATGAGCTGTCCGTCCGCCGCCAGCCGCTCCATCGGCCCGCGCTCGAAGATGCAGGCTTCGTCGCTGTCCAGGTAATCGAATACCCGGCGGTCGAGCACAAAAAACCCCGCGTTGATCCAGCCCTCGCTCTTGGGTTTCTCCGTAAACCGAGTAACCTGTTCCCCGCCGCCGATTTCCACGATCCCGAACCGCCAAACCGGTGCCACCGTCGTCATCGTGGCGATCTTCCCATGGCTCTTGTGAAACTCCACCAGCGCGCGGATGTTGACATCGCACAACCCATCGCCGTACGTCAGCAGGAACGTGTCCCCGTCAATGTATTTTTCGATCTTGCGAATCCGGGCGCCGGTTTGCGCTTCCTGTCCCGTATCCGCCAAGGTCACGCTGTACCCCTGTTCCGTATGCAGCCCGTGATAGCGGATCTGCGATTTCTCGCCCAGGCAGATCGAGAAATCGTTGTTCATCGCTTCATAATTGAGGAAGTAGTCCTTGACCATGCTGCCCCGATATCCCAGGCACAAAACGAAATCCCGGAACCCGTAATGGGCATAGGTCTTCATGATGTGCCACAGGATCGGCCGGCCCCCCACGTCCACCATGGGTTTGGGCCGGAACTCTGTTTCCTCACGGAGACGGGTTCCCAGGCCGCCACACAGAATGACGGTCTTCAGGGCCATACTCCTAGTATTTTTCCTTCCGATCTTTCAATTATTCCACAGATTCCGGCCGATTCACGCTCTCCCGGCGCTACCGAGGCGCAATCCTCAAAGCGTGCTGACTTCCAATGTTATGTATTAACATTGCAGTTTATGCTTGAAAGCTCCGCTCGGCCGTTTGGCAGACTGCCGCTGTACAAAGCCGGGGAGCAGCACTGCCTGCTCTTGTCTTGTCTCGGTGACGGGGACACTGGTGGCGGAATGTTGTGTTTTGATGGAATATCCCTCAATGTTCTCGACCGGATCGCTACGACAGGATTGTGCGTCTCCGATGGCGAGCTCTTTCGGGTGCTGTGGGCTCCGCAGCAGACGAATTCTGGCACTTCGATCATGCGGTACGGTCCAGGAGGACTTATCGATTGGTTCTATGTGGAGGGACTGACCGACCCACACGATCTCCTGTGGACGGGCACAACAATGATAGTAGCGTCATCTATGCAAGACAGCCTCTATCATATCACTCGCGATGGGCGTGTATTGAAGACTACCTCGTTCGCGCGGGGCAATGACTGCTGGCACTTGAACTGCCTTTTGAATCACAACGGCAGACTGCTGGCCACTGCATTTGGTCGTTTTTCCGAGCCGAGGGGCTGGCATCCACATGTGCAGGCCGGGACGGGATATCTGTTCGATGTGGAGACGGGGGAGAATATCATTTCCGGCCTCTGCTGTCCTCATAGTCCTCGCTTCGACGGGCAGAACTGGTTGATTTGTTGTTCGTCCCTCTCACAACTGTGGTTCGTGGACCCGCCCTCCAGGGATGTGGTCGCGAGGATCACGCTTCAGAATTGGACTCGAGGGATAGCCCTCACGGACGATTTCATTATAGTGGGCGAGAGCGTAAATCGCCTGCAAAGCACAGAAGCCCACGGCGCAACGGTCGCTTTCATATCCAGACTAGATCACCGAGTCGCTGCGAGGATAACTCTGCCCTTTCGAGAAGTTTACGATTTAGTCCTGGCACCAGATGACCTCATCAACGGGGTTAAGAGAGCAGCCAGTGCTGGATCCTGTGAAAGGAATCGAATGATTCCCCCCTGTCCGATAGCAACCGGGCCATAAATGCCAAGCTGACGCGAGATCCCGCGAGCGCCGAAGCCTACAACCTGCCCGCCACCTTGCGCCCAGAAATGGGTTCCTCTCCGAAAAATGTAATCGCAGTTGAAGCTCTTTGAATGCATGGAGTTGCGTCTGGTGGGGATTTGAAGGGCACCCCGGCGTCGGGTCAGTTTTGTGTTTCCGACCAAGGAATACGAAAGGACCCGGACCGAGGTGGAAAGTGGCCCCCATTGTCAAGACCATTTTTCGTCCGCAATAAGCTTAGGATCGGCGGGTCTGATTTTGAGATCCGGGGCGGCCGAAGCCGCCCCCGCCATTCCGGCGCTTGAGTCGGCGCTCGGGTCGCATTCCTGCGGAGCCCTATCCTCCGCTCAAGTGCCTCTATTGTAGTCGAACCAAAACAACCATTCTGGCCGCCGAGTGTCTCGACCTGCCGGTGGTCACGCAGGCGGCCAGTTGACGAATGGCATGCAGTATTCAGGAGGCGGTCGCGCTCCATCTTGAAGGCGAGGGCCTCGCTGAATTGGGCTTCGCTCCGAATCCCACCATCCTCGCCAGTTTCGAGCTTGACGCCGTCGCGTAATGCCGAAGCTCAAGGTGCTCTCGGGCGACGATGTCCCGCGGGTTCTTGTCAGCTTCGGCTTCGTCCCCGAATCGCAACGTGGGAGTCACGTGAAAGTGCGGCGCGTGCTCCCATCAGGTGTTCGGCATTCGCTGACGGTTCCGCTACACCGCGAAATCGACTGCGGCACGCTGGTGGCGATTTTCCGCATTCGTCCAGCGAGGCGTTTGCCTTCAACCAAAACCGCTGCTGCGGCCGTCTCGTCTTTGGCCCAGCCGCAGGCTTCGCCGCCGCTTCTTTGGCCACCCGTTCCTTCCGC
This sequence comes from Acidobacteriota bacterium, assembly GCA_021787555.1. Classification (GTDB taxonomy): domain Bacteria; phylum Acidobacteriota; class Terriglobia; order Bryobacterales; family Bryobacteraceae; genus JAJYLS01. The sequence goes on from JAJYLS010000157.1 coordinate 13,718, forward strand.
GACCGCTCCTCACGAAAACGAAGCAAAGCCTCGCGGCCGAAGGTTGGTTCA
>JAJYLS010000158.1 GCA_021787555.1 Acidobacteriota bacterium
CTACGCGCATCTGGTACGGCCCCGGCTTCTTCAGCGCGTGGCTCACTGCGTAGACCAAGCCCTTTTCGCGTGCCTGGTCGAAGGCGTCGGCCCTTACCCGCACGGTGTAGGTGCGATCGGTCGGGTCCACCGGCACGCCGCTCTCGCCGAAGGTCATCACCACCACCTCGATTTCGGCCTTGTGCCAGCCGTCGGGTTCATTGGTGAACTGGAGGTCTTTGCCGTCGATGTACAGCAGAGTGCTGAGGTACGATCCCAGCTTCGCGGATTGCGAAAACAGCGGCGTCAGCCGCACGTGGATGGCGCTGGCGCCAAACGGCGAATCCATCGCCTCGGCAATCTCCGCCTCCCGGGTGCGCGGCACCGGTGCGTGCTCGCTGTCCGAGTTGCCGAAGAACCCGCTGCGCGACCGCACGTGCAGCCCGGGCACCTTCACCCGCACGGCAATCCTGTGGAATTTGGCTTGGCCGGTCTTAGTGTCGAAGGTGCTGGCGTCGGGGTGATATCCCAGGAGGTAATACCCGTTGGTATCCGCGATCACCTTGCGCAGCGCGCCGCTAATGTCGTTGGTATTCTGCATGAACAGGCCGCCGGTGTCGTGGGCCAGCAGCACCATGCCGTCCTGCGAATTGAAAACCTCCGCGGCACGCTGCATGGGCACTTGCGCGATCTGGTCCGGCCGCATGCCGCGGGTGCTGTCGGCCGCGGAGAGCTGCAAGGTTTGGAGCCCTCGCGGGTCGATGCTGTAAATCACCGCCGAAGCTCGATTGGCGGCATCCACCAGGCGCTGAATCTCGTCCATGACCATTTGGTTCGGGCCGTCGGAGTAGAACAGCGGCAGGTTCTGCGAGAATAGAACCACCGCCTTCCTGCCGGGCAACTCGCGCAGGCCATCGATCACGTAGCGGATGGCACCGAGCGTGCCGACCGAAAAGATCTGGCTGCGCCACTCGTCGAAGCCCGTGGTGTCGGGCGAACCGGGCACGTCGCTGCCGAGCGGCTCGAAGCTGCTCACGCCCACGCGCCCCAGCGCGTTGTACTTCACGTGGTCGATGGCGGCATAGAGCAGGCGCTTGTCCGCGGTGAACTGCTGCAACGCGCCCATCCCCGCCCCGGTGCGGATCACCGCCACCAGGTCGCCCGGTTGCATGTCTTTGTTCACCCAGTTCTTCATCGCATTGCGGACATAAGCCATGCTCGCAAACGAGAGCCCCAGGTCATCCACCACCAACGCGATGGTGCGGTGAATCTGCGCCGGCTTGAGCATGCCGGGAGGCGGTAAGGGCGCGGCCGCCTGTTTCACGTTCCTCGCGGCGGCCGCCCCGGGCGCGGCCGTTCCCGCGGGCGCCGGAGCGGTCGAGATGTAGTTGAAGTAGGTGATGGCCTGGCGTTTGCCGTCCTGGAGGAGTACGAAGTCCTGCGCCTTCAGGTTCGTCACCGGCTTGCCGTGCGCGTCCGTCACCACGGCGTCCACCTGCACTACGTTGACATTGATGCGAATCACCGTCTCGGGGGCATCGGCGGGTGTCTGCGCCGCAGCCATCGCCAGCGCGGCAAAGATCGTGGAGGGGCGGAAAACTCGTGATCGTAATCGCACAAAGAACTCTCTTTCCGAGTGTATCGCCGTGAGCGGCCACCCATCGGCTAACTTCCGTTAGCCGCCGGCCGTAAGCTGCCCCGCCCCAGCCGGTACCTGAACATACAAACCCTGCTGGAACCGCCTAGTTCCGGTTACTGCGCAGCACGGCGGATCACCTCGCGTACTTCCTCCGCCGTCAGTTCGATGGGGTTGGCCCGCATGCTGCTGGCACGCGCGGCGCTGCCGGCGATCTCGGCGATATCGCCTTCGCCGACGCCGTAAGCCCCCAGCGGCGGCACTTGCAGCCGCCGGCAAAGCTGCGCCACCCAGCGCGCGCCGTCCTCCGCGGTGGCGTGCGGCCGTCCCGTGAGGATGCGCGCGGCCTCTTCATAACGCCGCAGCGCGGGGCTTTGCGGCTCGCGCTCGCGCAGCGCCTGGAGATTGATTTCCATGGCATGCGGCAGCACCGCCGCGCACACCGCGCCGTGGGGGGCCGGAAACATGCCGCCCACCGGCGCGGCGATGCCGTGCACCGCGCCCAGCCCGGCGTTGGCCAGCGCCAGGCCGCCCAGCAGCGCCGCCCACGACATTTCCGAGCGCGCCGCCGCATCCGACCCGTCCTGCCAGACGCGCGGCAGCGCCTCGGCCGCGCGCCGCATCCCTTCCGCGCAGAAGAGATCCGTCATGGCGTTGGCGCGCGCCGAGACATACGGCTCGATCAGTTGCGTGAGGGCGTCCAGTCCCGTTGAGGCGGTCGCCGCCCGCGGCAAACCGCGGGCCAACTCGGGATCGACGATGGCCAGGCGCGGGAGCATGCCGGCCGACCGCAGGCTGGCCTTGGCGCGATGCCCGGGCGAGCCCAGCACGGCATTGCGCGTCACCTCCGATCCCGTGCCGGCGGTCGTGGGAATGGCGATGAACGGCACCGAAGCATGCTGGAGCGGCTGCCCGCCGCCGATCACTTCCAGGTAGTCCAGCGGCTCGCCGGGATTGGTCAGCATGGCGGCCAGCGCCTTGCCGGCATCGATCGCCGATCCGCCGCCCATAGCCACCACCACGTCGCAGCGCTCGTCGCGCGCAAACTCCGCGCCCGCCCGGATCGCCTCCACCGTGGGCTCGCCCGCGCTGGAAAACGGAACGCACACCACCGTGGCGGCTTCCAGCGCGGCCACCAGCCGCGCCGCGCGCTCGCGCGACGCGCCCGTCACCACCAGCGCGCGGTGCCCCATCCGCGCGGCTGCCGGAGCGGCTTCGCTCAGCTTGCCCGGTCCGAAAACGATGCGCGACGCGGTGGCAAACTCGAACGCCATCGCTACCAGCCCCGATCGCCCGGGTAGACGTTGGTATAAATAGCGCGCGTGCGCGGCTCCGCGAACATGTCCGCCGTCTTCGCCGCCCATGCCTTGTAGTGCGCCGTTTCCTTGTGCGCCGCCATGGCCTCGGGGCTGCGGTAGACCTCCACCAGCACGAACCGCGTGGGATCGTCCGCCTGCTGCACGAAATCGAACCGCGCCACCCCCGGCTCCTGCGCGCTCGACCGCGCGTTCTCGATGGTCGCCGCCCGGAACCCTTCCAGGTGCTCCGCCTTCACATGAATGTTGACGAGAAGGATCTGCATCAATTCATTATCGCCACGTCCGTGCCCGGCCAGCGCTACAATCAACCCCATGACCCTCACCCGCCGCAACCTCTTGTTGATGCCCGCCGCCGGGCTTCCCAGGATATTCGCCCAGCGGCGCGCCGACGTCCTCTACGACGAGGCCAAAGTTCCCGCTTACACCCTCCCGGACGTCCTGAAGACGAAGGACGGCCGGACCATCCGCACCGCCAAGGAGTGGCAGGCGCAGCGCCGCTACATCCTGGGCCTGTATGAAAACCTGGTCTACGGCCGCGCGCCCGGCAAGCCTCGAAACCTCGCGTTCCACCTGGATTCGGTCGATTCCGCCGCGCTGGGCGGTAAGGCCGTGCGCAAGCTGATCACCGTGTCGTTTGTCAAGCAGCCGAGCGCCCCGCGGATGCGCCTGCTGCTGTACCTGCCCGCGTATCCCGGCAAACCGGCGCCGGTCTTCGCGGGCCTCGCGTTCGGCGGCATCCACACCATCGCCGACGATCCCGGTGTCCCGCTGGCCGAGGAATGGGTGCGCGACCCCGCCACCAAGCAGATGGTGAAGAGCGTCGCGCCGGAATCCTCGCGCGGCCGCAACGCCGGCCTGTGGCAGGTCGAGCAGATTCTCTCGCACGGCTACGGGCTGGCCGTGGCCTATTACGGCGATATCGAGCCGGATTTCGACGGCGGCTGGAAATACGGCGTGCGCCCGCTCTTCTTCAAGCCCGGCCAGACCGCGCCCGATCCCAACGCCTGGTGCGCCATCGCCGAATGGGCGTGGGGCTTGCGGCGCATCATGGACTACCTGGTAACCGACCGCGACGTGGACGCGGAGCGCGTGGCCGCGTTCGGCCATTCCCGCCTGGGCAAGGCGGCGCTCTGGGCGGGCGCGCAGGATACGCGCTTTTCCATCGTCATTTCCAACGAATCGGGCGAAGGCGGCGCGGCCATCAGCCGCCGCGATTTCGGCGAGCGCACCGAGGACCTGAACGCGCATTTTCCCCACTGGTTCTGCGCCAACTACCGCCAGTTCGACCACCACGAGGAGAAGATGCCGTTCGATGCGCATTTTCTGCTGGCGCTGGTGGCGCCGCGCTCGCTTTACGTGGCCAGCGCCGAAGGCGACCAGTGGTCCGACCCCAAAGGCGAATTTCTGGCCGCGTATCATGCCTCGCCGGTTTGGGCGCTATTCGGAAAAAAGGGAATCCCGACGGACCAGATGCCGCCGGTGGAGCACCCCATCATGTACGACGTGGCGTATCACGTCCGCACCGGCAAGCACAACGTGACGGCTTACGATTGGGAGCAGTACCTCAAGTTTGCCGCGATGCATTGGAGTTAGTTAAAGCCGCGCCAGATCGTCCAGCTTCAGCCGGCCGGTATAGATGGCCATGCCCAGCGCGGCGTGCACGTTCATATCCAGCAGCGCGCGGACCTCATCCATGGTGGTGATGCCGCCGGCGGCGGTGAGTTCCAGGTCCGTGGCGGCGCGCAGGCGGCGAAACCAGGCGAGATCGGTGCCTTGCATCATGCCCTCGCGATCCACGTAGGTGCAGAGGAAGCCGGAGCAGTAGGGCTCGAGTTCGTGGAGGACTTCCTCGGCAGAGAGCGCGGTCGCTTCCTGCCAGCCTTTGACCACGATCCGGCCGGCTTTGGAATCCACGGCAATGAGGATGCGATCGCGGCCAACCGCGTCGCGTAGCGCTCCAAGAAACGGAGCGTCGATCCCCGCCGCGCTGAACGCCGACGTGCCCACAATCACCTTGCGCGCGCCCTGCTCCACCAGCGCCCGCGCCCGCTCCGCGGTGCGCACGCCGCCGCCCACGCGGGTAACGGCTTTCGATGCCAGCATGCGCACGAGATCGTCGTTGGAGCCGCGGCCCATCGCGGCATCCAGATCGATCACCTGGATTTCGGGAAACGCCGCGAAGCGCCGCAGCATCTCTTCCGGCGAATCGGCTTCCAGCGCCTTTTCGCGGCCCTGGATCAACTGCACCACCTTGCCGCCCATCAGATCGATGCAGGGGAAGATCATACGCGCACCGCGATTCCGCGCTTATCGAGTTCTTCTTTCAACTGGTTCACCGTGTAGGTTCCATAATGAAAAATGGAGGCGGCCAGCGCCGCATCGGCGCAGCCCTCGGTCAGGACGCGCACGAAGTGCTCGGGCTTCCCCGCCCCGCCGCTGGCGATCACGGGAATATGCGTGGCGCGCGAGACGGCGCGGGTCAGCGCACAATCGAAGCCCTCCTGCACGCCGTCGGTATCCATGGAGGTCAGCAGGATTTCGCCCGCACCGAACTCCTCGCCGCGCGCGGCCCATTGGATTGCATCGCTGCCTTCGTCGTCGCGTCCACCGCGGGTGTAGACGTGCCACTGGCCCGCTCCGTGGCGCCGCGCATCGATGGCCAACACCACGGCCTGCGCGCCGAATTCCCGGCTCAATTCCGTGATCAGCTCCGGCCGCCGCACCGCCGCGGTGTTGATCGAAACTTTGTCCGCGCCCGACATCAGGATCTGCCGCGCGTCGGCCACCGAGCGGATCCCGCCGCCCACCGCCAGCGGAATGAAAACCTTGCGGGCGGTGCGTGCCACCACGTCCGCCATGATGGCGCGGGCGTCGCTCGAAGCGGTGATGTCCAGGAAGACGAGCTCGTCGGCGCCGTCGCGGTTGTAGCGGTCGGCCAGCTCGACCGGATCGCCGGCATCGCGCAGGTTGACGAAGTTCACGCCCTTGACCACGCGGCCGGCGGTGACGTCGAGACAGGGGATAATGCGTTTGGTGAGCACGGAGTTTTCAGTTATGAGTTTTGAGTTATGAGTTTTCGATGAAGTTTCTGACTATTTGCAGGCCTATTGGCCCCGATTTCTCCGGATGGAATTGCACGCCGAAAATGTTGCCGGATTCTAGAGCGGCGGTGTATGGGATTTCATAGTGACAGAGGGCCGAGGCGCGGGCGTCTTCCGGCACGTAATAACTGTGCGCGAAATAGACGAACGGGCGGGCGGGCAGGCCGCGCAGCAGCTTCGATTCGCCGCGGCGCTCTAAATCGTTCCAGCCCATGTGCGGCACGCGCGCATCCACGGGGAAGCGCCGGACCGTGCCCGGAAAAATCCCCAGGCCGCGCGCCTCGGGTGCTTCCTCGCTCGCCTCGAACAGCGCCTGCAAGCCCAGGCAGATTCCCAGAAACGGCACGCCCCCGCGAATCCGCTCGACCAGCGCCTCCCGCACGCCCAACTCGTCCAGCGCCGCCATTATCTGGCCAAAGTGCCCCACGCCGGGCAGCAGAACCTTCTCCGCCGCGCGCAGTCCTTCGGTATTTCGCACCAGCTTGTATTCGCAGCCGATCTCGGCCAGCGTGTTCTCCACTGAGCGCAGGTTGCCGGCGCCGTAATCGAAAATGGCGATCATAGCAGTCCCTTGGTGGACGGAAGCTGATCTTTCAGCCGCGCATCCTTCGAGCAGGCGTATTTCATGGCGCGCGCGAAGCATTTGAAAATGGCTTCGAGCTTATGATGGCTCGACCGCCCGTAGAGCACGCGCGCATGCAGGTTGGCGCCGGCGTGATTGACGAAACCGCCGAAGAAATCTTCCACCAGCTCGGTTTGCAGGTCGCCCACCAGCCGCACCTTCACCAGATCTTTGTAAACCAGCGCCGGCCGCCCGCCGAGGTCGAGCGCCACTACCGCCAGCGTCTCATCCATGGGCATCACGAAATATCCCGCGCGGTTGATGCCTTTGCGGTCGCCCAGCGCTTTGGCGAACAACTGGCCGAGCACGATGCCCACGTCTTCCACGGTGTGGTGCTGGTCCACGTCGAGATCGCCATCGGCGTGGAGTTTCAGGTCGAAGCCTCCGTGCCTGGCGAACAGCTCGAGCATGTGGTCGAAGAAGCGGATGCCGGTGGAAATGTCGTACCGCCCACGCCCTTCGATCTTCAGCGTGCCGCCAATGCGCGTTTCGCGCGTGTCGCGCTGCACGGTTGCCGTCCTCATTGCGTGACCACCTCGGGGAGATAGTTGATGTCGTCGATGATCGCGCAGGCTCCCTCGCCCTGGAACAGGAAGACCAGGTCCAGGTACGCGGGGTTGGAGGGCGCGGCGATGCCGATGAAGGGCACGCCGGCGGCGCGCGCGGCGCGGGCGTCATCCACCGTGTCGCCGATGTAGTAAACCGCCGCGGGCTCGGCGCAGGCGCGGCCTTTGCAGAGAATCAGCCCGTCCGGCGCCGGTTTGCGATTCACCGTGTCTTCCATGGCCACGATGGGGTCGAACACCAGATCCGGCGCAAAGCGCGCGAGCGTCAACTCCGCTTCCTCGCGCGGCCGGCCGGTGAACACGGCGAAGCGGAAATTCGCGCTCAGCGTTTCCAGCACTCCCGGGCGCGCCACCCATTGCTCGCGCAGCATCAGGCCGTCGGTTCCATCTCCGCGGAAGATTTCCTGGAAATACGCCTTCACGTCCTCGAACGGCACGTCCACCCCGGCGCGGGTCACCAGATGATGCGAGAGCCGCCAGTCGTCGTTCCAGCCGCCGGCGTTCTTGCATTCCTGAATCTCGGCGCGCGTCGCCTTCACGCCGGTGAAGCGCTCCACGGTTTGCGCGATGGTCTCGCGGTAGGACTCGGTCACGTCCACCAGCACGCCATCCATGTCGAAAATCAGCACCGGCCGGCTCACGCGTTCCAAACCTCTTCCAGCGCGGCCAGCAGGCACCGCATCTGCTCGCGCGTGCCCACCGTGATGCGGACGCATCCGGCGGCTTCATAGCTGCGGTCGCGCACCAGGATTCCCTGCCCGCGCAGGGCGTCGCGCACTTCTATGGCCCGCCGCCCGAAATTGCCGAGCACGAAATTCCCCGAACTCGGCACGTATGGAATCCCCAGCTTTTCCAGCCCGAAGCACAGCAATTCGCGCGCGGCCAGCACCTCGGCCACGTAATTGTGGATGTAGCCGGGATCCTGCACCGCCGCCCGCGCCGCCGCGACCGCCAGAGCGTTGACGCTGTACGGCGATTGCGCTTTGTGCAGGAAAGCCACGTTGGCCTCATGCGCGAACAGGCAGCCCAGCCGCATGGCCGCCATGCCGAAAACCTTCGAGAATGTGCGCGAGACAAACAGGTTGGGCACGCGCCCGATTTCGGTCAGCGCCGTCACGCCCGAGAATTCGTAGTACGCTTCGTCCACCAGCACCACGGCTTTGCGCGCGCGCCGCAGGATGCGCTCGATGGCCAGCAGCGAAATACCCGTGCCGGTGGGGTTATTGGGATTGGCCAGCATGACGGCGCGGGTCTCGGGCGTGATGGCCGCCAGCACGGCATCCAGGGGAAATTCCATGCCCAGCCTGGGGTATACGATCTCGCGGATCCTGGCGCCAGCGGCTTCGGCGTAGAAGCGGTACATGGCGTAGGAGGGCTTGAGGAGCACGACTTCCTGGCCGTCGTCCACGTAGGTGTTGACCAGCACCTGGATGGCTTCGTCGGTGCCGTTGGTAAAAAGGAACTGCGACGGCCGCACGTTGAAGTAGCGCGCGATTTCTTCCCGGGCGTCGCCGTAATCGGGATAGACCGCCAGCGCATCGCCCTCCAGCGAATCCTTGAGCGCGGCCAGCACACGCGGCGAGCAGCCCACGGTGTTTTCGTTGAAATCGAGGCGCAGCTTGCCGCGGCGGTTGGAGGTGGGCGGCGAATAGGGCGCCATGGCCATCACCGCCGCGCGGGGGCGAACGGCGCCTTTGGGGAGTCTGAGGGCGGATTTCATGAGCGGCTCCGGGGAGAGGGAATGCCGGCAGGATGCCGGCACGGCGGGTTACAAACCCGCGCCACCACCGATCGCGCGTGGGCTTCCAGGCCCTCCGCGCGCGCCAGCGTCGCGATCGCCGGCGCCAGGCCGCGCAAACCGGAAGCGGAAAGCTCCTGCACTGAAATCACCTTGAGATAATCCATGACCGAAAGACCGCCGCGGATGCGCGCCGCGCCGCTGGTGGGCAGCACGTGGTTCGGACCGGAGGCGTAATCGCCCGCGGCTTCCGGGCTGAACGGCCCCACGAACACGCTGCCGGCGTGCTTCACCGCGCCGAGCAACGCCCGATCGGGAATGCTCAAATGCTCGGGCGCGAAACGGTTGGCGATTTCCATGGCCTCCGCAAGCGAGCGCACCAGCACCACGGCCGAATTTTTGGCAATGGCTTTGCCCGCCACCGCCCGCGTGGGAAGGACCTTGAGCTGCCGCTCGACTTCCGCCGCCACCGCGCGCGCCAGGCGCTTCGACGCGGTCAGCAGCACGGCCGAAGCGTCCACGTCGTGCTCCGCCTGCGCCAGCATGTCCGCGGCGAGGTGCCGCGGATCGCCTTCCGCCGCCACGATGAGAATCTCGGTGGGGCCGGCGACGAAATCGATCCCCACCTCTCCGGCCAGCAGCTTTTTCGCAGCCGCCACGTAGATATTTCCCGGGCCGACGATGCGGTCCGCCTTGGGCACCGTGCGGGTGCCGAAGGCGAACGCCGCAATGGCCTGCGCGCCGCCCATCTCGAAGACGTTTTCCACGCCGACCAGCGCGGCAGTGCCGAAGACTCCATCCACCGCGCGCGGCGAGGCCACGCAGATATTCGGCACGCCGGCCACCTGCGCGGGGACCGCGGTCATCAGCAGAGTGGAGGGCAGCGGATAGCGCCCCGCCGGAATATACGCCGCCACGGTATCGAGCGGCCGCACGATCTGTCCCAGCCGCACGCCCGGTCGCGCATCGCACGACCATTCGGACGGCATCTGCCGCTCGGCGTAGGCGCGAATGTTGGCCGCGGCGGTTTCCACCGCCTCGCGAAATTCCGGCGCGAGCCGCCCACATGCCGCGCGCAGTTCCGCCGCCGGCACGCGCACCGATTTCCGCTTCAATCCATCGAACTTGCGCGCGTATTCCATGAGCGCGCGGTCGCCGCGCCGCCGCACGGCGTCCAAAATCGGCCGCACCACGGCTTCCGCCTCTGCCAGCCGCGCCCCGCGCCGCCTCAGCAGCCGCCCAATTTCCTTACCCTGAACAATCCTCACCAACTCCTTAACTCCTCACAGCACTATCTTATTCAGCGGGTACTCGACAATTCCCTGCCCGCCGGCCTGTTTCAGCCGCGGAATGATATCCCGCACCGTGGATTCGTCCAGAATGGTGTTCACCGCCAGCCACTCCCGATCGCTGAGGTGCGAAATGGTGGGCCGCTTCAGCGCCGGCAGCACGCCCAGCACCGCCGCCAGGTCCTTCTGATGCACGTTGAGCATCAGCCCCACCTTGCCGAGCGCGTTGATGGCGCCTTCGAGCAGCATGCGCATGTCTTCCAGCTTGCGCCGCTTGGCCGGATCTTCCCACGATTGCTTGTTGGCGATGAGCTGCGTGTTCGACTCCAAGACCGTGTCAATGATTTTCAGCTTGTTGGCGCGCAGCGAGGAGCCGGTCTCGGTTACTTCGACGATGGCGTCGGCCAGCACCGGCGGCTTCACCTCCGTGGCGCCCCAACTGAATTCCACTTTCGCCGAGACGCCGTGCGCCGCCAGATAGCGCTTGGTGGTGGACACGAGTTCGGTGGCGATGATCTTGCCTTCCAGGTCCGTGGCCGAGCGGAAGCTGGAGGCCTCGGGCACCGCGAGGACCCAGCGCACTTTGCCGAAGCTCTGCTTGGCGTAGATCAGGTCCGCCACGGCGATGACATCGGCTTCGTTTTCTTCGATCCAGTCGCGGCCGGTCAAGCCCGCGTCCAGGATGCCGTCTTCCACGTAGCGCGCCATTTCCTGCGCGCGGATGAGCATGCACTCGACTTCGGGGTCGTCGATCCCGGGAAAGTAGGAGCGGCTGCTGGTGGTGATCGAAAAGCCCGCGCGGCGGAACAGATCGATCGTCGCGTTCTCCAGGCTGCCCTTGGGGATTCCCAGCTTGAGCTTCACTTTTTGCCTCCGTAGACCGCCGCGGGGTCGTAGGCGCGCTCCTCGGTGACCCGCCATTCGCCGTTTTCGAGCTTGCGGAAGAAGCAGCTCTTGTAGCCTTCATGGCAGACGCCCGGCCCGAGCGCTTCGACCTTCAACAGGACGGCGTCGCGATCGCAATCGGTGGAGATTTCGAGCACGCGCAGCTTGTGGCCGGAGCTTTCGCCCTTCAGCCAGAGCTTCTGCCGCGACCGGCTGTAGAACGTGGCATAGCCGCTCTCGACGGTGCGGCGGAAGGCTTCCTCGTTCATGTACCCGACCATCAGGACACGCCCGCCGGCGTCCTGAATGACGGCGGTGACCAGACCGCCTGCTTTTTCAAAATCCAGTTTCATCGAGACAGCAACAAAAAACCCGCCGGGCCGAGGTGCCTTCCAGGCCCCTCTCCGTGGCGGGCGTCCTTTCCATTGGATGTGCTTGGAATCAGAACACGGCCCGTCGCGTGATGGGATGGTGGTGGCGATGATGATGCCGCGCGACGGCAGTTCGCATAAACCTTGAGTATAGCAAAACGAGATGGCACCATGAGCAGGAAGGCGTGAGGGGGGTGCATGTTTTGGAAAACATGGCATCGAAGTCGCGCACTTGTAAGTCTTCTATTTTCTACGAATTGCCGAGAGGACTTGGGACCGGGTGACGCATCCTGAAGAGTTTTCGCCGAAGATGCGTCACCCCCGCGTTGGGAGGGAGAGGAAGGCGCGCGGGCGGGGAGTAATCGCAGGCGAGCGGGAGGCGGCGAGATCTGAACCCGGGTAAGTTGGGGCGAAAAGCGCACAGAAACCAGTCTTCAATACCATGTCAACACGAGGGGGGGCTGGAGTCTGATTTTCGGATCTGGAAGTAGCTGAAAAGAGGGGAACTAAAGATGGGACGGCGGAGAACTGGCGGGCGGGTAACGAAGTTGGATGAGGGTTGAGGCGCCACTTATGTGCCGGACGGTTGGTGTGCTCATTCTGCTGAACCGCCCGGCGCGGCCTGTGCTTGGGATTACCGCGCCGCGCCGGCGGGCGCGTGATCCGTGGCCTCGATGATGGCGATCGCCTGATATTGCGATCGGATCCCGGGGGGCAGATCTTCGGCCATCACGCGGCCGGGCTTCACCCCGGAAGCGGTGATGGGCGAATGGCGCGCGAGGAAGCGCCGCACCGCCTCGTGCTCATCGAAGTCGAGCACGTGTATGTCCGTGGCGTGCGGGATCCGGCAGATGGTATCCGGCGGATCGCCTTCGCGGTCGCACGAGGTCACGGTATAGACGGCATCATCCGCGATGGGCCTGCCGCCGACCCGGATCTCGACGACGCGATGGCCGAACGGCGCCCGGGCATAAAACCGAACCGTCATCCCCGACGGCCGCGGAAGCCAACCGCCGAACAATTGGGCCGGGTTGGTGGAATACACATGTTCCAGCTCACGTTCCCAAAAATCACGGAGCTGCCGGCCGGTTACTTTTCCGGTCTTGACCTTACCCACTATGGGATAGGCGTTCCAGAGGTCGGACACGCGGATGGGACCGGGCAGAATCGGGGCGCTGAAGCGGAAGCCGTTGGAAAGGGCGATTTCCGTGCCACCCGCTTCGCGCAAGGCATCCGCCAGGACCATGTCGAGGCTTGTCTCGGTAACTTCGTAGCGCATAAGCGGAACATCGGTGGTGCCGATCACCTTATCCAGGCGCGCGCGATACGGCTCCAGGATCCTGGAGACGATGGCAGCGACGCGCGGGTCTTCGGGAAAGCGGCTCGCGCGCAGTTCGATGAGGTTCCATTTGCGGCCGGTGACATGGCCATTGGCGACGATGAGATCGAGTTGGCCCAGAAAAGAGCCGAAACTGCCCGGCTCGACCACCCAGACGCCGTTCGGACGGACGATCGGTTCGTAGGTACGCTCGTGCGTGTCGGCCGACAGCAGCACGTCGATACCGTGGAGCTTATCCGCCAGGGGCACGGCTTTGGGGAGTCCGATGTGGGTGAGCAGCACGAGCACCTCCACCTTGGGCCGCAGCCGGTCAATGAGGGGCTGAAGCACCTCGGCCCCCTGGAAGGTCAGCCCGTTACTGTAGCTGGGTGGCTGGCGGCGGGGAACATCGGGATCGGTAAACCCGATGACGCCGATGCGCACACCGTTCACGGTCCGGATGGCGTATCGCGGGAAGAGCGGTTTTTGCGCCGCCGCATCCAGGATGTTGGCAGCCACGGTGGGGTAATGCAGGGCCGCGGTGTTCTGCTGGAGCGTGCGTGCACCGTAGACCACTTCCCAATTGCCGGGAATGGCGAGATCCAGCCCGAGTGCGTTGAGAGCGGGGATGAGCACGCGCCCACGGCTCCAGTCCGCTGCCGCGGATCCCTGAAACGTGTCGCCGGCGTCCATAAAGAGCACCTGGCCCGGATTTTCACGCCGGAGCTGCTGGACAGCGGCGGCGATGCGCGCCATGCCGCCGGCGGGTACGATCTCCTGCTTTCCGCCGTGCCAGAACAGCTCGGGGTGCTGCTCAATATGGGCGTGGAGATCGGCGATGTAGGCGAGGGAAACGGGGCGGCTTGCCTGTTGCGATCGTGCGGATGCGGTCAGCGCGGCCGCGAGGAAC
>JAJYLS010000491.1 GCA_021787555.1 Acidobacteriota bacterium
GCACCGAGGGCCGGGTGAAGCAGATGCTCACCCTGGGAGCCAGGGGATACGTTACCAAACCGTTTTTGCCGGAAACCCTGCGCGGCGAAATGGAGAAAGTCCTGGGGGTGCGCCATGACGGTTAGCGAAATCGAGCAGGCGCTCGCCGGCTCCGCCGCCGCGGTGCTGGAGAGCATGTTTTTCAGCGGCCTCGTAGACGGCCCGGAGCCCCCCGTGCTGCCGGACGAGCCGTGGATGGCGGCGCGGCTCTCTTTCCACGGCAATCCCTCGGGCCGCTTCGGCGTTCGCCTGCCGCTCGCCACCGCGCGCCGCCTGGCGGCGAACTTCCTGGGCGCAGACGAAGAGGCCCTCACGGAGGGGCAGGCCGGCGAGGTGATCTGCGAGCTGGCCAATATGCTCTGCGGATCGGTGCTCAGCCGCCTGGAGAAAGACGCGCGTTTCGAGCTTTCGCACCCCGAGCTCTCCGTTCCCGCCCCCGCCGAATCCGCCCCCGGCACGCCCGCCCCGGCCTCCGCCGCGACCCGGTTGCTAAATCTCGAGGAAGGACCCATGGCCCTATGGCTGGAGCTATGAACGGCAAAATCAAGGTGCTGGTGGTGGACGATTCGGCCATTGTGCGCAAGATCCTGAGCGACGCTATTTCCGCCGAGCCGGACATGACGGTGGTGGGCACGGCGCCCGATCCCTTCATCGCCCGCGACAAAATCCTGGCGCTCCAGCCGGACGTTCTGACGCTGGATATCGAGATGCCGCGCATGGACGGGCTCACCTTTCTCAAGCGCCTGATGCACCATTATCCGCTGCCGGTGATCGTCATCAGCTCGCTCGGGCAGGCCGGCTGCCAGGCGACTTTCGAGGCGCTGCGCATCGGTGCGGTCGAGGTCCTGGCCAAGCCGGGAGGACCCTATTCGGTCGGGGAATTGCGCACCAGCCTGGCGGTCAAAATCCGCGCCGCGGCGGTCGCGCGGCTGCGGCCTCCGGTGCCGGCTTCCGGCGCCGCGGCTCCCACTCCGACCGCCACCGCGCCCAAGGCCTTTAGCCGGGATATGGTCATCGCCATCGGCGCCTCCACCGGCGGCACCGAGGCGATCGAGGCGGTGCTCACACGCTTGCCGGTGTCGATCCCGGGAATCGTCATCACGCAGCACATTCCGCCCGTGTTTTCGCGCGTCTTCGCCGAGCGCTTGAACCAGATCTGCCCCATGGAGGTGCGCGAGGCGTGCGACGGCGACGCTCTGGTGCCGGGGTTGGCGCTGGTGGCGCCGGGGAATTTCCACATGCTCCTGCGCAAGCGGCCGGATGGCTACCGCGTGCAGGTCAAAGACGGGCCACAGGTCTGCTACCAGCGGCCGTCGGTGGATGTGATGTTCAGCTCCGTGGCGGAGGCCGCGGGACCGCGTGCGGTGGCCGCGCTGCTCACCGGCATGGGCTCGGACGGAGCCCAGGGCTTGCTGCGCATGCAACGCGCCGGCGCGCGCACCCTCGCACAGGATGAAGCCAGTTGCGTGGTCTTCGGCATGCCCCGCGAGGCGATCCGCCTCGGCGCCGCGGACCGCGTGGTGCCGTTGGGACGGATGGCCGCGTCCATCCTCGATGAGGCGGTCCGCGGCCCCACTTGAGCAATGGTTTGCAGCACCACTGCCCGTATCCCGGCAGTGTGCTACTATGCCAATTTGGACTCGGCCGGAGTCCGCGGTAACCCTTTCCCGAACCATTCATGAATTTACGGTCGCTTTTCAGTCTCTTCTCCTCGGATCTCGCCATCGATTTGGGGACGGCCAACACCTTGGTCTACGCCAAAGGCAAGGGAATCGTGGTCAACGAGCCCTCTATTGTGGCCATCAACAAGAACACCGGAGAGGTGGAGGCCGTGGGCAAGGAGGCCAAGGAGATGCTGGGGCGCACGCCCGGCAATATCGTGGCTATCAAGCCCATGAAGGACGGCGTGATCGCCGATTTCAAGGTCACCGAGCGCATGCTGAATTACTTCATTCAGAAAGCGCACGGGCGGAAGATGCTGGTCCACCCCCGGATCGTCATCGGGGTACCAAGCGAGATCACGCAGGTGGAAAAGCGCGCGGTCATGGACTCGGCCTACCGCGCCAAGGCGAGCGAAGTGCATCTCGTGGAGCAGGCCATGGTGGCGGCCATCGGCGCCGGGCTGCCCATCACCGAACCCTCCGGCAACATGGTGGTGGATATCGGCGGCGGCACCACCGACGTGGCGGTCATTTCCCTCTCCGGCATCGTCTACTCGCGCTCCGTGCGGGTGGCCGGCAACGAGATGGACGACGCCGTGATGCAGTTCCTCAAGCGCAAGTACAACCTGTTGATCGGCGAGCGCACGGCGGAAGCCATCAAGATCGAAATCGGATCGGCTTTCCCGCTCGACAAACCCCTCACCATGGAGATCAAGGGGCGTAACCTGATCGAGGGCGTGCCCCGCACCATCACCATCGATGACGCCGAGATCCGCGAGGCGCTGGCCGAGTGCGTGGCCACCATCGTCAACGCCATCCGCGTGGCGCTGGAGCGCACCCCGCCGGAGCTGAGCGCGGACATCAGCGACCGCGGCATCGTGCTCACCGGCGGCGGCGCGCTCTTGAAGAACCTCGACAAGCGCATCCGCGAGGAGACCGGGCTGCCGGTTTCAATCGCTGACGATCCGCTGGCCTCGGTGGTCCTCGGCACCGGCCGCATGCTGAGCGATTTCCGACTCCTGCGTAAGATTTCGATAGACTAAAGAATAGGAGTCAGGAGTCAGGAGCC
>JAJYLS010000492.1 GCA_021787555.1 Acidobacteriota bacterium
CTCGGCGATGGCGTCCTGGGCGCGGCGGCGGAGGTCGAGCATCTGCTCGGCGTAATCGGCGAAGATGCGGCCGGCGGTGGTGAGGGAGATGCGGCTGCCGAAGCGCTCGAACAGATCGGCGCGCAGCTCCTGCTCGAGTTGGCGCACCTGGGCGCTGATGGCCGGCTGGGTGCGGAAACACGTCTGGGCCGCCTTGGAAAAGCTCTTCAGCCGGACGATTTCCAGGAAGGTATGGAGCTGATCGAAATCCATAACGATGGCCTTGGGCCGGCGGCTCCTGTTTGGTAGGTATTGTAACAGACGCGGAAGGCCGGCCCGGCGGCTTGCTACCATCAAATTCTCATGATGCTGTTGCTCCTGGTTTTTCTGGGGGTTCTGCCGGCGTGTGCCGCGCCCGCTTCAGGAGGCGGGGATAAAGTCCTGCTGGTGGTGAACCGGAACGACCCCCTGTCCCGGCGGGTGGCCGATTATTACGGGCCGCGGCGGTCGGTTCCAGTATGCAACATGTGCACGATCGCCACGACCTCCGCCGAGGAGATTAGCTGGGACGTTTATCAGCAGCAGATCGAGCAGCCCATCGGCGAATGCCTGAAGAGGGCGGGACTTCAGGAGAAGGTGCTGTACATTGTGCTGACGATGGGGGTGCCGCTGAAGGTGGATGGGCCCGGGTCTGGGGCGATGACCGACCGGTGCTCGGTGGATTCCGAGCTGGCGCTGCTGTACGCCAAGCTGAAAGGCCAGACCTTCCCGCGAATCGGGTGGGTGCACAACCCGTTCTTCATGAAGCGGGATGCCGTGTTCCAGCATCCGCAGTTTCCGATTTACCTGGTGACGCGCCTGGCGGCATACGACTTCGAGGACGTGAAGGCGATGATCGACCGCTCGCTGGCGGCGCGGAACCGGGGAAAATTCGTGATCGACGCGGCCAATTCAAAAGACGACCCGGGGAACGACTGGCTGCGGACGGCGGCGATCCTGCTGCCCGCCGACCGCGTAATTCTGGACGAAACGCCGCAAGTATTGTACGGCCAAAGAGACGTAATCGGGTATGCGTCCTGGGGCTCCAACGACGGCCAGCGCAAACGGCGGCACCTGGATTTTCGGTGGCTGCCGGGGGCCATTGCCACGGAGTACGTCTCGACCAACGCGCGCACGCTGAAGCGGCCGCCGGACAACTGGAATTTCACCAGTTGGCAGGACAAGCAGCACTGGTTCGGAGGCTCGCCGCAGGGCTTGAGCGCGGATATGCTGCACGAGGGTGCGACGGGCATCTCGGGCAACACCTACGAGCCGTTTCTGGGCGGCTGCGCGCGGCCGGATTACCTGCTGCCGGCGTATTTCGAGGGACGCAACCTGGCGGAGAGCTACTACCTGTCCCTGCCCTATTTGAGCTGGATGGGGGTGGTGTTGGGGGATCCGCTGTGCGCGATTGGAAAACCATAGCCAATCGCGGAGACGCGGAGGCTTTCATAGACCGTTTTCGAGTTGCCATCAGACTCAAAACAGCACGCGCAGGGCGAATTGCATGTTGCGCGGGAAGTTTTCCTGATTGATGGCCACCACGCCGAACGCAGGGCTCGTAACGCCCGTATTGGGCGGCGCATAAATCGGTGTGTTAAACGTGTTAAAGCTCTCGGCGCGAAATTCCACCGTCACCCGCTCGCGGATCGGAAAGGTCTTGAACACAGACATACTGATTTGCGGCTCCCAGGGGTTGCGCAGATCCGGGAAATACAACGAATTAGAAGTAAATTGATAGGGCAGGTGTTGCACCCAGGTAATGGGAGCGTTTGGGGACGAACAGCCGGACCGCTTGCCGTTGGTCAGCAGGGTGCAGGTATCGAACCACTGATTGTAAGTTTGCTGGCCGGCCGGCAAAGCCGGGTTGCGAATGGCGTCGGCTCCCGCGGGCATCGTCACGGGCGTCCCCGTCATGCTGTCAAAGATCAGGTTGTACTGCCAGTTGCCGAGGATGCCGTCCTCCAGGCGGTTCCAACGACGGCCGAACTGCCGGCTCCGGCCGAAGGGCAATTCGTAAAGCGCGTTCACCGTCAGATACTGGCTGCGGTCTTCAGGTGAAATTACGTGCTCCGGCGACTGGAATTGCGCCGCTTGAAAGGCCGTCCACTCCATCATTTTCGCGTTGGTGTAGTTTCCAGTGACGGTCAGCCCGTGCCCCAAGCGCTTGTTGACCCGGACTTCCAGCGCGTTGTAGGAAGCTCCGCCGATCGGATCTCCGGCCATCGTCACGCCCGTGAACTGCGGAAACGGCTTCAATAATTGACCGTTCGTGGCAGTAGCGGTCACAAGGCCGGTTCCCTTCAGCGCCGCCGCCCCGGCGAAAGGATTGGGCACGCTGTGATTCAGATAGTTGGGGTCGGCGACGCCTGCCAGCAACTGGTCCATCGTGATGGCGTCGATCTGCCTATTGACCGAATAGTCGCGCGTCCGGCTGCCGACGTAACTGGCTGTAATGGTAGTTCTTCCGGGTAGCTCGTAATCGATGCCCACATTGAATTGATGGACCCTCGGTATCACGTAATTGGGATCGAAAAACGTGATCGCCTGCCCCACATTGGTCAGAGGTCCGAGTGACGATCCGAGCGGTTGCAGGAGTCCCTGGGGAAACGGATTCTCCAGGGTGCCCGTGCCGGGCAACCCGGGAACGTAGGAGTTTAGCCCGCCGCCGGTGGTGGCCACAAACGGGGTCGTGCGCGTGAACCCCGTCGTGAAAACGTCGGGCGGGCCGGTTTTCTGTCCGTTCAGAGG
>JAJYLS010000159.1 GCA_021787555.1 Acidobacteriota bacterium
AGAACGAGCGGCGCGACATGGGCAAGAGCTATCCCTCCCTGTCCATTTTCACACCGCGGGCGGGAGTAGTTGAATCCGTGAAACCGCCGGACCCCCACTATGCCAAGCCGCGGCGCCGCCGAAGATCCAGGTGGCCCGCCTTATTCCGTCAAAGTATCTAACGGCTACTGCCGCACCGCCCAGGCCAGCCCGTCCACTCCCCGGCCCGCCGCGATCAGTTTTTCGGTTTTCCAACTGCCGATCCCGATCGCCGCGACCTGCCGGCTGTTGCTGCACGACACGTAGGCGATGCGCTGGTCCGGCCGGATCAACACTTCCTGCGGCGCTCTCGGCACATCCACCGTCGCCGCTACCTTCATCGCCTTCAGATCCACCACCGCCACCTTGTTCGCCTTCGGCACGGCCACCAGCAGCCACCGGCCGTCCTTCGTGGCCGCCGTTCCGTAGCCCGGCGCCGGGAGCGGTACCCAGCTCTTTACCTTGTTCGCCGCCGTGTCGATAACCGCGAGCCGCGGCTTGGTCTGGTCGGAGGTGAACGCCATGCTGTCGTCCGCCGCCAGCGAGATGCGCTGCGTCTCGCCTGAAATCGGAATCACCGCCAGCGTCTTCCGCGCCTGGAAATCCAGCACCGACACCGTGCCCGCCCCCACGTTCGCCGTGTACCCGCGCCGGCCGTCGCGCGTGATGGCCAGCATGTGCGATTCCTTCTGCCCCGTGGGCACCGCCGCCACGATTTTGAGGGTTTTCGGATCGATCACCGAAACCGTCTGGTCCAGCTCCGTGGTCACGTACAGCAGCCCGTTTTCCGGCCCGATCAGCGGGCAGTGCGGCCGCACGCCGTGGCCGAAATCCAGGCGCCCCACCACCTTCCGCTCCGCCACGTCTACAACCACCATCTTGGTCCCGTCCGTGCCCGGCTTCCCCACACCCGAATTCCCGTAGATCGGTGCGTAAACGAACCTCCCGTCCGGCGAGGCGATCACTTCATGCGCCGTGATGCCGCCCTCCGGCACCGTCGCCACCTCCTCGCCTTTGTCCGGGTCGATGATCCCCACCGTTTGGTCGCCTTTATTGGCCACAATCAGCCACCCGTGGGAAAGCGAGGCCGCGGAAGCAGCCAATGGCACCATCGAAGCAAGCAAAAAAAATCGCAGCATAGCATCCCTCATTGGAGATACTATACACCCGTGGAGCAGCCTGTCCACCCTGCCATGAAACGCATCGTTATTCTGCTATCCCTCGCTGTTCTCCCTGCCGCCGCGCAGGAATATAAGATCGCCGTGGTCAGCATGCTCCACGCTCACGTCTCCGGCCACTTGGGGGAGATGTTACAGAACAGGAACGCCCGGTTCGTGGGCGTCGCCGAAAATCATCCGCAGTTGGTCGCTCGCGCCAAACGGCTGGGCGTCCCCGACAACCTCATCTTCTCCGACTGGCGCCAGATGATCGACCAGACCAAGCCCGACGTCGTCTGGGCCTTCACCCCCTCCAACGAGCACGTCGATGTGGTCCGCTACTGCGCCCCGCGCGGCATCCACGTCATGATGGAAAAGCCGCTTGCCGCCACTTACCGGCAAGCCCTGGAAATGCAGGCGCTCGCCAATAAGTACCACACCCTCGTCATGACCAACTATGGCTCTACCTGGCAGGCCTCCAATTACGCCGTTAAAGCGGCGGTGGATGCCGGCGAAATCGGCCCCGTCTGGCGCCTCCACGGCATCATGGGCCACGGCGGACCGGGCGATCCCAAGACTTCCCTGTTCGTCGCCTGGCTCGCCGACCCGGTCCAAAACGGCGGCGGCGCCCTCATCGATTTCGGCTGCTATCTCGTCAACTGGAGCCTCTGGCTCAAGGGCATGCCCGAAAACGTCTACGCCTCCGCCAACCATCTCAAGCCGGAAATGTATCCCAAGGTCGATGACAACGCCACCATCGTCCTCAACTATAAGGACGGCGTGGCCATCCTAGAAGCGAGTTGGGACCTCCCGCCCGCCGAGCGCTTAGGCAACGAGGTCTACGGGATGAAAGGCAGCATCGTCGGCGGCACGATCCAGAAAGGCGTCCGGCGCGCGGGTGCCCGCCGGCAAACGTCCGGCGAACCGCTCCCCGTCACCCCGCTTCCGCCCGAGCGCGCCGACCCCGTCGCCTACATCGTGGATCGCATTCGCCACAAGCAGCCGCTTGACGGCCCTTCCGCGCTGGATTTAAATGTTCAGGTGCAGGAAGTGCTCGAGGCGGCCAAAATCTCCATCCGGACCGGCAAAGCCGTTCCCCTGCCGTTGAAGTGAGAAATGGGAAGCACATATCTCACCCCAGAGACACCGAGAACGCAGGGGAAGCACAGAGAAGACAAGGTTTTTCTCCGTGCTTCCTCTGTGCACTCTGCGGCTCTCCCGGCAACAAATATTGGACTGTTGCCCGGCCCATGGAGCAGCGGTGCTGCGCCGGAGGCGCAATGCCGCCCTGTTAAGGGCTCTGTGGATGAATTTGTCTCTTTCAAGCCATAATGGTCTGTACCATGGATTACACCTACCTTGATATTGCCAAGATGATCGATCACTCGCTGCTCAATCCGGTGCTTACCGACCGCGAGCTCGAGGACGGGTGCCGCCTGGCGCTCGAATACAATGTCGCTTCCGCCTGTGTGAAGCCGTACTATCTCAAGCGTTGCGCCGAACTGCTCGCCGGCAGCACGGTCGCGGCGAGCACGGTCATTGGCTTCCCGCACGGCGGCCATACCACCGCCGTCAAGGCCGCCGAAGCGCAGCAGGCCCTCCGCGATGGCGGTTCCGAACTCGACATGGTCGTGAATATCGGCAAGGTGCTGAGTGAAGACTGGGACTACGTTGCCCAGGATATTCGCGCCGTGGTCGATCTCGCCCACGCCAACAAAGCCATCGTGAAGGTCATTTTCGAAAACTGCTACCTTCAGGACGCACATAAAATCAAACTCTGCGAGATCTGCGCCGAAATTGGCGCCGATTTCGTCAAGACTTCCACCGGCTACGCCACCGGCGGCGCCACCCTGCCCGACCTCCGCCTCATGCGCAAGCATTCGCCGCCGCAGGTCCGCGTCAAATCGGCGGGCGGCATCCGCACCCTCGACGCCCTCCTCGAAGTCCGCGCCATCGGCGTTTCCCGCTCCGGCGCCACCCGCACCCGCGAGATGCTCGAAGACTGCAAACGCCGTCTCGCCGCCACCCAACAGGCGAGTGTATGACCGCTCCCCGCATTTTCTTTGCGGTTGTCTCGATCTTCGCTCTTCGCGCCCAGGACCAGCCGCCGCGCGAGCTGATCTTCGATCCCGTCAAAATCGACGGCCCGGTCCACGATCCCGCGCACCACACCTACTGGTTCGGCCCCTTCGCCGAATGCGCCTCGGTGCTCGATATCAACGGCGACGGTAAGCTGGATATCGCCGCCGGCCGCAATTACTACCTCGCGCCCAACTGGACTAAGTATTCCAATTACCGCGACGGTGCTGCCACGAACGGCCCGGATGTGGACGATAACTACGAATCCACCATGGATGTCAATAACGACGGCCGCATGGACGTTCTCAGCTCCGGCTGGATGCTCAAGCAAGGTATCTACTGGTACGAGAATCCCGGCAAGGTAGGCACTAAGTGGACCTCGCATACCGTTCTTCAGGCGGACGGTTTGGAAGGCATGGTTGTAGGCAACCTCGCCGGCCACGGCGGCAAAGACTTACTGGTCAATTACTACGCCAAAAAGCCCGGCCGCAGTCTCATCTGGTTCGAGCATCTCGACCGGGCGCCCTGGTTCAAGCAGCACGTCCTCGGACCCGAGGGCGTCGGCGTCATCCACGGCGGCGGCATCGGCGACATCAACGGCGATGGCCGCAACGACGTCGTCACGCCCGCCGGATGGTTTGAATCGCCACTCCATCCCACGGAAGATCCCTGGATCTGGCACCCCGATTTTCAATTGGCTGGAGGCGGCGGCGCGGGCCTTCCCATCCTCATTACCGACGTGAACGGAGACGGCCTCAACGACGTTATCATGGGCTCCGCCCACGGCTACGGCCTCTTCTGGTTCGAGCAGAAGATGGAGAACGGCCGCCGCTCCTTCGTCCGCCACACCATTGAATCCGACTATCCCACCTTCCACACCATGGTGCTCGCCGATCTCGATGGCGATGGCCGCCCCGAGTTGATCACCGGCAAGCAACTGCTCGCCCATAACGGCGGCGATGTGGGCGCGCTAGACCCCGTATTTATCTTCTACTATAAGTTTCACAACGGCATTTTCGAGCGCCATGTTCTGACTTACAGCTACCTAACGCCTTATTTCCGGCCGGGCAATCACGAGCCTCCGCCGAATGACATCATCGGCACCGGCATGCGCCTGAATGTCGCAGATATGGACGGCGACGGCCGCCCCGACGTGATCGTAGCCTGCCGCACGGGCCTCTATATTTTCTATAACAAGGGTTATCCGTCCCGGACCCGCCGTCCCAGCGTGCTGCCGGACCGGAATTCCTACCCGGGAAATGTGGAGTGGGACAAGAAGAAATGAAAACCATCACTCTTGGCAACTCCGGCCTTCAGGTCAGCGCCCTCTGCTTCGGCACCGATTCCATCGGCAGCAAGATCGATCGCGCCCGATCGTTCCAGTTGCTCGACCTCTTCCGCGAAACCGGCGGCACGTTCATTGACACTGGCAATTTCTATGCCGCCTGGCTGCCAGGCTTCCAGGGCGGGGAAAGCGAAACCTGCATCGGCGAGTGGCTCGCGGATCGTGCCGTCCGCCGCGGCATGGTCATCGCCACCAAACTCGGCTTCGAGTATCCCGGGAGTCCCGGCGGCCTCACCGCTGGCGAAATCGAGCGCGAGTGCGAAAAGAGCCTCCGCCGCCTCCAGGTTGATGCCATCGATCTCTACTACGCTCATCTTGACGATCCGCAAACCCCGGTGGAAGAAACCATCGCGGCGTTCGACCGCCTCATCCGCGCAGGCAAAGTGCGCGCCATCGGCGCCAGCAACCTGAAATCCTGGCGCATCGCCGAAGCCAACACCGCCGCCAAAGCAAACGGCTGGGCGGCTTACTCCGTGGTCGAGCAGCGCCACACTTATCTGCGCCCGCGCAACGGCGCCGATTTCGGTCCGCAGATCCCCATCAACCAAGACATGAAGGATTATTGCCGCGCCCGCGGCCTCGCGCTCGTCGGCTACTCGGTTCTCCTCCAGGGCGCCTACACCCGCCCCGACCGCGAGGTGCCCGCGCAATACGCGGGTCCGGAAGCGTGCGAGCGCCTCGAAGTCTTGCAGCAGATCGCCGCCGAAACCGGCGCCACGCGCAACCAGGTGGTCATCGCCTGGATGCTGGCGAGCGACCCGCCGGTGCTCCCCATCGTCGCCGGCAGCCAGCCCGCGCAACTCCGCGAAAATTTCGCCGCGCTGGACCTCGCGCTCACGGCCGATCAGATCGAGCGTCTCGACACCGCCGGCAACCCCGTGATCAAGCAGGCTTGGCTGCGCTGAATTACTCGTAGCGCAGCGCCAGCAGCGGATCCACGCGCGCCGCCCGGCGCGCCGGAACCCACGAAGCCAATAGCGAAGTCGCCGCCAGCCCCATCGCCGCCGCCAGAAACGTAAATGGATCCGTGGGCTTCACCTCGAACAGCAAGCTCGCCATCAGCCGCGTGAGCCCCATCGCCGCCGCGGTCCCCGCCGCAATTCCGATCGCCGCCACCGCCATGCCCTGCGCCACCACCATCCGCACGATCTCGCTGCGCCGCGCGCCCAGCGCCATCCGCACCCCGATCTCGTGGGTACGCTGCGTGACGGCGTACGACATCACGCCGTAGATCCCGATCAGCGCCAGCAGCACCGCGCTCGCGGCGAACGTGCCGAGCAGGATCAGGTTGAACCGCTGCGGCGCGATGGATTCGGCCAGCGCGTCTTCGAGCGTCGTGACGCCGTAGGGTGGCTGCGACGGATCGAGGCGGGCGATTGCCTTTCGCACTTCCGGAAGAATGGCAGCCGGATCGCCGGCGGTCTTTACCAGTATGTCCATCCTTCGGAACATATCCGCATACTTGTAAGGAATCAAAACCTCCGGCTCCACGTCGGCGTCCAGCCGCGAGATTTTCAGATCGCTGGCCACACCCACGATCTCGTACGGCTTGCCGAAAACGACAATGCGCCGGCCCAGCGGATCGCCCGTGCCAAACACGCGCCACACAAGAGTTTCATTCACCATGACCGCCGGCGGCGTCTCGTCGTCGGTGGTCCAGCGGCCCCGGAGGAGCGAAAGCCCGATCACGCGCGGATATCCGGACGAGGCATTGCGAAAGCGCACCATTGGCGCCTGTCCCGGCGGAAAGCTCATGCCGTCGATCGTCGCCGCGCCGAATGCGAATGCGCTCGTCACCGCCGTTGCCCGCACTCCCGGAATCCGGCCAATCCGGTCGAGCGCCCGCCCTGCGTACGCAACCTCAACCGTCTGCTCGCGGTAAGCCGGCCCCATGAGGTACACCTTCATCATCCCGATCTGGGCCGGCTGGAAGCTCGACGGATGCGTGTACATTCGCGCGAAGCTCTTCACCATCAGGCCCGCGCCGGTGAGCAGCACCAGCGCGAGCGCCAATTCCGCCGCCACCAGCAGCCGCCGCACGCGCAATCCGCCCCGCCCGGCGGAAGCCGCTCGCCCGCCTTCATTCAGCATCGAATAGAGCGATCCGCGCGAAAACGAGAAAGCCGGCGCCAAGCCGAAGATCACACCTGCCAGGATGGAAATCGTCAGGGCGAACGCCGCGACGCGCCAATCGATTCCGATTTCGCCCAGCCGCGGCACTGCCGCCGGGCTCAGCCGGATAAGCAGCGCGTCGGCCACGCGCGCCAGCGCCAGCCCGGCTGCGCCGCCCAGGAGCGCCAGCGTCAGCCCTTCGGCCAAGAAATGCCGCAGCAGACGCCCGCGCCCCGCACCGATGGCCGCGCGAATGGCAATCTCCCGTTGTCGCGCTGTGGCGCGCGCCAGCAGCAGGTTGCCGAGATTGGCGCAAGCAATCAGCAAAACGAACCCAACCGCGGTCAGCAGAATCAGCAGCGCGTGCCGGCTTTCGCCGACCAACTTCTCTTTGAGCGGCAAAACGCGCAGTTCGGCGCCGGCATAGAAGAGTTTCATGGACGGGCTCTGGTGCGCGACGCGGCCCTGAATCGTCTGGATTTCCGCCCGCGCCTGCGCGACCGAAACGCCAGGTTTCAGTTTTCCCGCGATGAACATCATGACCAATCCACCCGCCCGCGACAGCATCTCTGGCGTAACGATGTTCGGCACGAATGCCTCCGGCTCGCCGCTTATTCCGCCCGCCGGCGCCGAAGGCAGAAGAAAACGGAAGTTATTGGGAAGCACGCCGATGATTCTGGTGGGCCGGCTATCGACCAAAATCATGCGGCCGATGGCGCGCGGGTCCGCGTGGAAGCGATGCTGGAACATGCGCCAGGTGAGCACCATCACATCGCGGTCGCGGTCCGAAAACAGTCGCCCCAGCGCCGGACGCGCGCCGGCGATGCGCCAGAATTCCGGCGTCGTGTAGACGAACAAATGCTTGGCCGATTGCTCGCCATCCTGCACTGTGCTGTCTTTCGTTCCATATCCCGCCATCGCCTCGAACGACCGTGCCTGTTCGCGCCAATCGGCGAAATCTGGCGCGGTCGCGGTTTCGAACCCGAGATGCTTGCTTTTATTCGCCAGCCACACGATCCGCCCGGAATCCGGGTACGGCAGTGGCTTGATGAGCACTGTGCTGACCACGCTGAAAACCGCCGAGTTCATTCCGATGCCGAGCGCCAGCGTGAGTACTGCCACCGCCGCGAATACCGGATTCCGCCGCAGCCCGCGCAGGGTATAGCGGATGTCCTGCATCACCCGCTCCGCCCACGCCCACCGCCACACCGCCCGCGTGTCCTCCGCCACCCGAAGCACGTTGCCAAATTTGCGCAGCGCCGCAAGCCGCGCCTCGTCCGGCGGCATGCCTCGCGCGATGTTCTCCTCGGTCGCCATCTCGATATGGTCGCGCAGGTCGCGCTCGATTCCGCCTTCCATCCGCCGGCGCAAGCTCATGATTCGCCCTCCTGCCCGGCGGCGTTCAGAATCCCGGCGATGGCGCGCGCCAGCCTCTCCCATTTCGAGGTCTCGACCGCCAGCCGCTTCCGCCCCTTCGCCGTCAGCCGGTAGAACTTGGCGCGCCGGTTGTTCTCCGAAGTCCCTTCCTCCGCAGCAATCCATCCCCGTTTGATCAGCCGGTGCAGCGCGGGATAGAGCGAACCCTGCTCGACTTGCAGCACGTCCTCGGAATGCCGCTCGATGTGCTTGGCAATGGCATAGCCATGCGCCGGGCCGGCCTGAAGCGTGCGCAGGATCAGCAGGTCCAGCGTTCCCTGCAAAAGCTCGATCCGTTCAGTAGACATCCTAGGTGAAGGATACGCACGTTCCAGTAGAATGTCAAGGGGAAGTTCGCGCGTTACAATCGAATCCTGGCTTCCAAGGTTACTCCAACTCGCGCCTGGGCGATCGCCGGTCTGCTGTTCACCGCCGGCTTCATTAATTATTTCGATCGCGCTATCGTCTCCATTGCGCTGCCGGTCATCGGGACGGATCTGCATCTCGGGCCGGCCGCCAAGGGCGTGCTGCTGTCGGCGTTCTTCTGGTCCTACGCGCTGATGCAACTTCCGGTGGGCATCATCGCCGACCGCGCCAACCTGCGCTGGCTGTACGCCGGCGCGTTTGCCCTGTGGTCGCTGGCCTGCGGCTTCACCGGGCTCGCGGGAACGCTCGGCGCGCTGCTCGCCATGCGGGTGATTCTGGGCGTCGGCGAATCCATCTATGTACCCGGCGGCATGAAGCTGGTCTCGATCCTGTTCGGGCCGGGGGAGCGCGGGCTCGCCTCCGGGATCATGAACTGCGGCACGCGGGCGGGCCTCGCCATCGGCGCTCCCATCATTGCACTTCTGGTGGGCCGCTTCGGCTGGCAGAGCGCGTTCTACGTGCTCGGCTTCGGCAGCCTGGTCTGGCTGATTCCCTGGCTGGCCATCGTTCCGTCCGGCGTGCGCTCCGAGAAAACCGTGCCGCTCGACCTGCGCCGCATGTTCCGCACCTTCGACCGCAACCTGCTGGGGATGTGCCTGGGGCACATCGGCTACGGCTACTACTGGTACCTGCTGGTGACCTGGCTGCCGGATTACCTGGTCGAGTCGCGCCACATGTCGCTCGAGCGCGCGGGCGCTTATGCCATGATCCCGTTCATGGTCTACAGCGCCGCCGAGCCTTTGGGCGGCTGGCTGGCCGACCGCCTGGTGCGGTTCGGCTATCCCGAGATGCGCGGCCGCAAGATCATGGTCACGGTTTCGTACCTGACCAGCCTGATGCTGCTGGTTGCCGGCCGCATGCACAACGACCACGCGGCGGTGCTGGCGCTGGGCGCGGCGGCGCTGGTGGGGCTCTCGACGGGCAACCTCTACGTGATGCTGGCCAGCGTGGCGCCGGAGGAGGCCGTGGCTACCTGGATGGGCGTGATGAATTTCAGCGGCAACATTCCCGGCGTGATCGCGCCCATCGTTACCGGATTACTGATCCAGCGTACCCATTCTTACTTTCCCGGATTCGTGGTGGCGGTGGCGGTGCTGATCTGCGCGCTTCCGACGTACTGGTGGATGGTGGGCGATCGCAAACCAGCGCAGCGCGAGGCTTTGGCTCTAGAATAGAAACAGCATCCCGCAGCATGTCTGTGTTCGGAACCGTATTTCTCATTTTGGCCATCAGCCAGGTTTATTGGGCCTGGCGCGGCTATCGCTTCGCCGCGGCGCGGATCCGCTCGCGCGCGCTGCTGTGGACGGTTTGCGGCGCGGTGCTGGCGGTGTACCTGGTGCTGTACGAATTCAATATGGGTGCCTGGCGCGACCGCTCGACGCCGGTACACCTCACGCTGCACGATGCGTTGGCCGCCGGGCCGTGGTGGTGGTGGGCGGCGAGTTCGTTCTTCGCCTTTTTCCTGGCGATTCTGCTCGCGATTCCGCGGGGAATTGTGCGGCTGCTGCGCCGGTTCGAGAAGCCAATGGTGCCCGCGCGGCGCGAATTTCTCGGCCGGACGGCGGCCGCCTTGACCGCCGCGCCGTTTGTCGCGGGAACGTACGGACTGCTTTATGGCCGCCTGAACCTCGAAGTGACGCACGAGACCGTGCGGATTCCGCGGCTGCCGCGAGCCTTCGACGGATTTCGCATCTGCCAGCTCTCGGATATCCACATCGGCCCGTTCATGCCGGAGGGTGAGATCCGCAAGTACGCCACAATCGCCAATGCCGAAAAAGCCGACCTGATAGCGCTTACCGGGGATTTTGTGACGTTCGATCCGGATACGCAGGGGCCGGCGGTGAACGCGCTGCGCGGCCTGCGGGCGCCGTTCGGCGTTTACGGATGCCTGGGCAATCACGACGCCTGGGCGGGCGTGGAGGATTCGATCACCGAGCTTTTCGGCCAGGCCGGCGTGTGGATTCTGCGCGGCGAGAGCGCGGCCATCCGCGCGGGCGCGGAATCGTTCAACCTGATCGGCGTGGATTTTCAGACCGCGCGGCGGTTCGGGCCGTCGATGCCGGTGAAGCGGCTGCTGGGGAACATCGAGGGCATGGTCGACCGCGAGGGCGCCAACATTCTGCTCAGCCACAATCCCGACACGTTCCCCCGCGCGGCGGAACTGGGCATTGACCTCAGCCTGGCCGGCCACACCCACGGCGGGCAACTGGCGCTGGAATTCATCAGCCCGGAAATCGCGCCCAGCCGGCTGGTGACACCGTACGTCGCCGGGTGGTTCCGCAAGCCCGGCGGGCAGTTGTACGTGAACCGAGGGATTGGGACGATCTTCGTGCCGATACGCGTGGGTGCGCCGCCGGAGATCACGGTCTACACGCTCAGGTGCGGTGAGGCATGAGGCGCGCTTTGCTGCTGCTGCTCGCGGTGGCGGCCGCACGGGCACAGGATCCGCGCGAGCTGGTGCGGCGGTCGATCGAGCAGGACCAGTTCGACTGGGTGCGGATGAAGGACTACACCTGGCAGGCGCGGTCGGTGGCGCAGCGCCTGGATGGAAAAGGCAAGGCGCAATCCACCAAAGAGGAAAAATGGGAGACGCTGATTTTCGACGGTGAGTTCCACCGGCGCATTTTGGAACGGGACGGGCATCCGCTCAGCGCCGCGGAGCAGCGCCGCCAGGAGCAGAAGCTGGACGACCTCGCGCGCAAGTTGAGCGCGGAAACGCCGGAGGAAAAGCAGCGGCGGGTGGCGGACGCCGAGAAGCGGCGCAAGCACGATTTCGAGTTCCTGTCCGAAATTCCGGACCTGTTCGACCTCAAGCTCGAAGGCGATGCCGTGGTGGATGGGCGGCCGGTGTGGGTGGTTTCCGGCGCGCCGCGTCCGGGCGCGCGGGCCAAAAGCCGCGACGCCAAAATGCTGCTGAAGGTCCGCGGGCGGATGTGGATCGATAAAGCAACCTATCAATGGGCGAAGGTGGAGGCCGAAACCACGGGCGTGATTTCGTGGGGGCTGTTTCTGGCGCGGCTGAACCCGGGCGCGCGGATGGTGTTCGAGCAGGAGGAAGTGAACTCGGCGATCTGGCTTCCCAAGCACCTGTTGCTCTCGGGCAGCGGGCGGCTCGGACTGCTGAAGCGCCTGGCGGAGCAAGACGAAATCGACTGGAGCAATTACCGGAAATTCACGGTGGAGTCGAAGGTGCTGCCGGGTCCGCCGGCGGGCGGCGCGCGGCGGTAAGGGAAGAATGCCGGCTGCAAGCCGGCATGGCAGCCTGAAAGGCTGCTCCACGGGCTACAGGGTTTCGCCGCGGATGAGGTCTTCGTAGGTTTCGCGGCGGCGGATGGTGCGCCAGGCGGCGCCTTCCACCAGGATTTCCGGGGCGCGGGGGCGGGAGTTGTAATTCGAGGCCTGCACGAAGCCGTAGGCGCCGGTGGAGCAGACGGCGACGTAATCGCCGGGCATGACATTGGCGAGGCGGCGGTCGCGGGCGAGAAAGTCGCCGGATTCGCAGATGGGGCCGACCACGTCGGCGGTGATGGGCGGCAGCAGGTTCTTGCGGAGCGGCACGATTTCATGGTGCGCGCGGTAGAGCGCGGGGCGGATGAGGTCGTTCATGGCAGCATCCACCACCACAAATTCCTTCGGGCCATTCTGCTTGCGGTAGAGGACGCGGGCCAGCAGGACGCCGGCGGGTCCGGCGATGGAGCGGCCGGGCTCGACCATGACGGAGAGACCGGTGGCGGCGAGGCGGCTGCGGAGGGCTTGGATGAAGGCGGCGATGTGCGGCGCCTGCTCGCCGGCATGATAGGCGATGCCGAGACCTCCGCCGAGGTCGAGGTGGCGGATGGGGCAGCCCTGGTCGCGCAGGGTTCCGGCGAGGGCCAGGACCTTATCGACGGCTTCGAGGATGGGGTTGAAATCGAGGATCTGGGAGCCGATGTGGCAGCTTACGCCGGCGGGTTCGAGGTTGGCGAAGCGCCGCGCGCGTTGGTAGACGTCCGGGGCTTCGGCGATGGCGATGCCGAACTTGTGCTCGCGGAGACCGGTGGATATATAAGGATGGGTGGAGGCGTCGACGTCGGGATTGACGCGGATGGCGAAGCGCGCCTTGACGCCGCGGCGGGCGGCGAGGGCATCGATGAGGGCGAGCTCGGCTTCGGACTCGCAGTTGAAGCTGTGAATGCCGGCAGCGAGGGCGTCTTCCACCTCGTCGGCGTGCTTGCCGACGCCGGAGAAGACCACTTTGGAGGTGTCGCCGCCGGCCTGGAGGACGCGGAAGAGCTCGCCGCCGGAGACGATGTCGAAGCCAGCGCCGGCGCGGGCCAGCAGGGCGAGCAGGGCGAGCGAGGAGTTGGCCTTGACCGAATAGCAGATCCCGTGCGGGAGATCGCCGAAGGCATCGTCATAGGCCTGGTAGTTGGCGAGGATGGCGGCGCTGGAGTAGACGTAGGCGGGCGTTCCGGCGCGCGCGGCCACGTCGGCGAGCGGGACCTGCTCGCAGTAAAAGTCGTTCTGCGAATAGTGAAACATCAGGGTTGGGGGTGAAACTTCAGTATGGCACGAACGGTTTTGCAGGAAAAGTTGCAAAATGTTGTGGCTAAGTCCTTTGTTTGCTTTCGCGGTTTGCAAGTAAAGTTGCAACGCCACTATTCCTGGCGAGGGTTGCCGAGGATTTGCACCAGGCGGCTGATGGAGTAGTTGAGGAGGTCTTCCATTTCCTGGCGCTGTTCGGCGGTGGAGACCGAGCGGCCGAGGCGCTCGATTTGATGGAAGGCGGAATCGAGCCGGCCGCGGATATTCGCAAAGGAACGCTGAATGGGGCCGGCCTGGGCGGCGGCTTCGCGCAGGCGCGCGCGAAGGGTGCGGACGGCGTCGCGGATGCGGGCGGCATTTTCGGGGACGATGGGGACGAGCTGGCCATCGATTTCGATGGCGTCGCCGTCGATTTGAGAGGCGAGCTGGCGATAGGTTTCGGGAGAGAGCGAGGCGATTTCCGAGAGGCGGAAATACGCCTGGCCGAATTCGTTCAGGTTCTGGATAATTTCGTCTACGCGGGTGCGGGTCAGGCCGGTGTACTTAGGACAGAACTCGTTCCAGGATAGCCCGACGAGTGTGTAAGCTTCCGTGTCGCGGATGTGGCGGAGGGCTTCCGCCTG
>JAJYLS010000493.1 GCA_021787555.1 Acidobacteriota bacterium
ATCCGGAGCCGCTTTGGCCAGCACCTGCCGCGCCGAAAATTTCCCATACCCCAGCGCCGCGTACAGGTCTTCCATCTTGCTGTACCCGTACTCGCCCGCCACGTTTTCCAGGTCCGCCTTGGGAATGCGCGCGAGTTGCACACCCAGCCGCCGCGCTTCTTTATCGAGATATTTCTGCCCAATCTCGATCGCCTTGGCGCGCTCGCTGACGTTGATCACGTGCTTGATCTTGTTGCGCGCCCGCGCCGTCTTCACGTACGCCAGCCAGTCCTTGCTCGGCTCGTGCCCCGGCTGCGTCATGATCTCGACGATGTCGCCGTTGCGCAGCCCCGACCGCAGCGGCACGATCCGCCCGTTCACCTTGGCGCCGACGCACGTATGTCCGACGTCGGAGTGAATCGCGTAGGCGAAATCGATGGGCGTGGCGTCGCGCGGCAGCACGATCACCTTCCCCCGCGGCGTGAACGTGTACGCTTCCTCCGGGTACAGGTCCACCTTCAGCGTGGACATGAACTCGCCCGGATCCTGCATGTCGCGCTGCCACTCCACCAGGTGCCGCAGCCAGGCGATCCGCTGATCGTCCGCCGCCGGCCCCCTCCGGCCTTCTTTATATTTCCAGTGCGCCGCGATCCCTTCTTCGGCGATGCGGTGCATCTCCTCCGTCCGGATCTGCACCTCGAACGTCTGCCCGTCCGGCCCCACTACCGAAGTGTGCAGCGACTGGTACAGGTTCGGCCGCGGGATCGCGATGAAATCCTTGATCCGCCCCGGCACCGGCCGCCACCGGTTGTGGATCACCCCCAGCGCCGCGTAGCAGTTCTTCACCGAATCGGTGATAATGCGCAGCGCCATCAGGTCGTAAACCTGCTCCACCGCGATCTTCTGCCGCCTCAGTTTCTGAAACACCGAGTACGGCCGCTTCACCCGCGCCTCGATCCGCGCCGGAATGCCCTCCTGCCGCAGTTCCTCCTCTACCGTCTGCTTGATCGCGTTGAGGAATTCTTCGCTCGAATGACGCCGCGATTCGATGTTCTCGAGAATCTCTTGGTAAGCCTCCGGCTCCAGGTGCTGGAACGCCAGGTCCTCCAGCTCCCCGCGCACCTTGCCCATTCCCAGCCGGTGCGCGATGGGCGCATAGATCTCGATGGTCTCGCGCGCGATGCGCTCCCGCCGCTCCGGGCTCAGGTAACCCAGCGTCCGCATGTTGTGCATGCGGTCCGCCAGCTTGACCATAATCACCCGCAGGTCCTCCACCATGGCCAGCAGCATCTTGCGGAAGCTCTCCGCCTGCCGGTCCTCGGCGGAGAAGAAATCCAGCTTGGTCAGCTTGGTGACACCGTCCACGCAGCGCGCCACCTCGACGCCGAACTCCTTGCGCACCTGCTCCACCGTGACGCTGGTGTCCTCCACCACGTCGTGCAGCAGCCCCGTCTCGATGGCCACCACATCCATCCGCATGTCCGCCAGGATATGTCCCACCATCAGCGGATGCACCATGTACGGCTCGCCGGAATCGCGCGTCTGCCCCTCGTGGTATTTGCTGGCGAAACGGAAGGCTTTTTCGAGCGGCGCGAAATCGTCCTTGGGACGGTACTCGCGGACCTTGGCCTCGAGTTCCCCGTACAACTGCTCGACCCGGTCCGGGGCACCCTCCGGCCCGGCCGGCGGCGGTGCCGCGGGTACACGACCGGCGAGGCTGACGGAATCGGAGGTCACTCAATTTCAGTTTAGCAAGCGGCGCACTCCATCGCGCCGCCGTAAGCTACCATATCCTTGATCCACGAAAGGACCCTTATGCTCACCAACAAAACGCGCGACCGCCTCGCGAAGGGTGAAACCGTCTTTGGCTGCGGCCTCCAGTGCTACCGCTCCCCGGAAATCGCGCGCACCTTCGCCGCCGCGGGCTTCGACTACGTCTTCATCGACATGGAGCACAGCGGGTTCGACCTCGAAACCGTGCAGGACATGATCCGCGCCTGCCTCGATACCGGCATCACCCCCATCGTGCGCGTCTGTGAGCTGCTCTACTCGCTCGTCGCCCGCCTGCTCGATTCCGGCGCGCAGGGCATCATCCTGCCGCGGATCGAGGAGCCCACGCTTCTCGCCGAGGCGCTGAGTTGGATGCGCTTCCCGCCCGTCGGCAAGCGCGGCTATGGCGTCAACACCACCATGATCGGCTACGAGTCCCGCAGTTTCCCCGAGATCATCGAGCACCAGAACCGCAACACGCTGTCCGTGGTGCAGTTCGAAACCGCCAGCGCCATCGCCCGCGCCGACGAGTTGCTCTCGCTCCCCGGCGTCGATATCGCCATGGTCGGACCCGCCGATCTCTCGATTGCCCTGGGCATCCCCGGCCAGTTCGAAAACCCGCTGCTCATCTCGACCGTCCAGGACCTCATCGCCAAGTGCAACCGTCACGGTGTGGTCCCCGGAATTCAGACGCGCAGCCTGGCCATGTCGAAGGCTTGGGCCGAGCGCGGCATGCGCTTCGTCGGCTGCGCCGCCGAGCACGCCCTGCTGCTCGAAAAGGCCAAGGAAACCGTCGCCGCCCTGCGCACCGTGCGCGCCGCCCAGCCAGCGTAGCCACCGCGCATACGATCTTTACCGCAATTCACTTGCAACGTCCACGCCGTTTGCATTAATCTCGAGAAGTGTCTCCCAACCGCCGACAACTCTTCGCCGCGTTCGCCGCGGCGGCCGCCGCCCCTTTAGCTTCCGCCGGCGATGACAGCATCGCGGTTCCGGGCAAGCGCCCC
>JAJYLS010000494.1 GCA_021787555.1 Acidobacteriota bacterium
GATGCCGTCAGCCTCATGCCAGGCGTGGTGGACACCACCGACGGCCGCGACGCCCCCAGCCCCACCAGCATTAAGGGCATTTACATCATGGGCGGCCGCGAGGACCAGAAGGACATGACCGTAGACGGCGTCACCAACATCGATACCGGATCCAACAGCAGCGTGCACGCCATGCCATCCATGGACTCCGTGGCCGAGGTCAAGGTGATGATGTCCGGCTACTCGGCGGAATATGGCCGCAATCCCTACTCCATCAATGTGATCACCAAGGGCGGCACCAGCCAGTTTCACGGCATGGCGTCCTACTACTTCCGCAACGAAGATCTGAACGCCAACAATTTCTTCTCCAACGAGGCGGGGGCGGCCAGGCCCGCATACCGCTATAACATCGGAAGCTGGACGCTGGGCGGCCCGGTGATCATCCCCAAACACCCCAGCATCCGCAACAAGCTGTTTTTCTTTTTCAGCCAGGAATTCCAGCGGCAGGTGGTGACTTACGGTGTGCAACGGCTCACCGTGCCGACGGCGGCGGAGCGGCAGGGAGATTTTTCGCAGGCGTACAACGCCAACGGCTCGGCGGTGATCGCCGTCAAAGATCCGCTCAACGGCGGCAAACAATTCCCCGGGAACATCGTGCCGGCCTCGCGGATCAACCCCATCGGCCAGGCCGCGCTGAACATTTTCCCGATGCCCAATTACAACGATCCCAATCCGGCCACCCACTATCAGTGGAACTACTACGCCCAGTCATCCGAGCCGTATCCCCGCACCACCGAGACCGGACGCATCGACTATTCTCCCAAGCAGAACTGGCAGATTTACATGAGCCTGAGCAACAATTCGGACAAACAGAACGTGCCCTACTCCGGCGGCGCCGCGGGATGGGTGGCCGGGAGCATGAATTTCCCGCTGGACCCCGTCTCTTTCCAGGAACCCGGCCGCATGGCCACGCTGCACTCGGTCAACACCATCTCGTCCACCATGTCCAACGAAGCCGTCGTCGCGGTCAGCCAGAACACCCTCACCTTCGCTCCGTCGGATCCGAGCTTGGTGGACCGGACGACGCTGGGCATCACCCTGCCGCAGCGCGACCCCGCGCAAAACACCCTCAACGCCATCCCCGACATGAACTTCAGCGGCAACGTGCAGCATCCCGCCGATCCTTCCATGCACGAGGGCCTTCCGTATTACAACCAGAACACTATCTGGAGCTTTCTCGACAACGTGAGCAAGATCTACCGCACCCACAGCTTCAAGATGGGGATGTATTACGAACACACGCAGAAGATCCAGAGCGCCAACGCGGACACACGCGGGGCGCTGAGTTTCGGCATCACCGCGGACAATCCCTACAACACCAATCTTTCTTACGCCAACGCGGCACTGGGATATTACGACAGCTACGCCGAAGCGACGGGATGGCCGCAGGCCAATTACAATTACATCAACCTGGAGTGGTACGCGCAGGATACCTGGAAAGTGCGGTCCAACCTGACGCTCGATTACGGCGTGCGCTTCTACCACGATCCGCCGCAATACGATGCGCTGGGCCAGCTCTCCTCGTTCTGGCCGACGACTTATAGCGCGGCCGGTGCGCCGGTGCTGCTACAGCCGGCGATGGTGAGCGGACAGAAGGTCGCGCTGGATCCTCTCAACGGCCAGACCTATTCGAACGGGCTGGTGGGCGACTTCGTGCCCGGCGTCGGAAACATAAACGACGGCATGGTGATCGGCGGCAAGAGCGGCGTGCCGAATGGCCTGTTCAACCTGCCGGCGGTGAGCGTGGCCCCGCGTTTCGGCTTCGCCTGGGACCCGTTCGGCGACGGGAAAACGGCGGTCCGCGGCGGCGGCGGCGTGTACTACGACCGCATCGAAGGCAATCCGGTGATGAACCTCCTGCAACAGCCGGCCTACTTCACCCCCACGCAGTATTACGGCACCTTCGCGGATATCGCCAGTTCGGCCAGCACCGGCTATCTCTCGCCCAGCACGGTCTATGCCATTGACCCCAACGGCCACCAGCAGGTAGTGTACAACTACGATCTGAGCATTCAGCGGCAGATCGGCACTTCCAATATGGTTGACGTGGGTTATGCGGGGTCGCTGGGGCGCCATTTGCTGTGGCAGCGGAACATCAATCCCATTCCGGCGGGCTCGGAGAACCTCATGGTGAATCCGCAGAATAAGAATCCGCAGAACACGGGCGTCGCAATTGCCAACAATTTCCTGGAGCCGTATCAGGGCTATGGCGCGATCAACCTGCGCGAATTCGCCAACAACTCGAATTACAACGCGCTGATGCTCCAGTTCCAGCACCGCATGGCGCACAACGTCACGGTGAATGCCTCCTATACCTTCAGCAAGGCGCTGGATTGCTCGGACGGCTACTCCACGGGGGTAGATCCGCTCCTCAATATCCGCGCCACCGATTACGGTCCGGCCAATTTCGACCGCGAGCACGTCTTCACCCTGAACTTTTTCTGGATGCTGCCCAAACCCGGCAAATTGACCGGTTTCAAGCCGCTGGGCTGGATCGCCGACAACTGGACGCTTTCCGGCGTGGTGCGCATGATGACCGGCGGCCCCGTGAACCTGAACTCCTACCAACTGATCAACCCCATCGTCAGCCCGACGGGCACGCCCACCGAGGGGCCGCGCCCCGAGGTGGTCAATCCCACCGCACCGCTGAAGCCGGTTTTCAACCAAGACGGCACGATCACCACCACCACCCGCTACGCACCCGCGCCCGAACCGG
>JAJYLS010000495.1 GCA_021787555.1 Acidobacteriota bacterium
CGAAAGCCGATCCGGCGGCAATCGATCATGTTCTTCACCGTGGTCTCGAAATCCGGATCGCTCCCGGCGTTCTGGCCCAGCACCGCCGCACGGACCCGCTCGCGGAACTTGTCATTCCACATCGAGTTCACGCGGTGCTGCGTAATCAGGTCCATCGGCTGGCTCAGCTCCTCGCCGATCGACAGGAAGCGGGCGTCCGCCTCGTCCTGGGACATGCCCTGCGCCGCACAGCGCGCGCGGAAATCGCCCCGTCCAATGTTTGTAACCTCTTCGATAAAATCCCAGTTGGCCACCGTCTCGACGCTATCGATTCGCCAGCCGTCGATGTGGAAGTCGCGCAGCCAGCGCTTGAGGGCGAGCAAGTGGAACTTGCGCGCCGGCACCAGGGTCTGATTGCTTCCCGTCTCCGGGTCGTAGGCCGTGATGGTCTTGACGTATCGCCACAGCGTGCTTCCCCAATTCTGGCGCGGCTCGCCCGGGCGTGAGGACCAGGCGTCGGGATCGGCCGGCGCATGGTCCGGATCGAATGCGATATGGAAGTCGTCGAAGGCGATGCGCTCATAGGGACCGCTGCGCGAAAAGCCGAGCACGATGTCGTTGATAACGCGGATATTGAGGGTGTGGCAGGTCTCGGTGAGCCGGCACAGGTCGGCATTGGCGGTCGGCCAGGAGTTCAATTCCGGTTGGCCGAGGTCTTGGTCGGGCGCGAAGTCGTGCGAGGTGCCGTACCCCCATTCCCGCTCGTAGTAGCTGTCGGCGGGAGGCAAGAGCTCGATGGCGTTGATCCCGAGCTCGGCGATGTGCGCGTGTCCGACCTGGGCGGCTTCCAGCTCGTCGAAATTGGGCGACTGCGCGCTCTTATCGAGCATCGCCACAATATCGCGAAAAGTGCCGACGCCGCGCTCGGTCCCGCCCTGCGGCCGCCGCGTCCAGGCCGTCGGCAGCTCGTAGATGATCGTGAAATTGTTCAGCGCAAGCTTGCGCAGGTCGCCCGCTTTTGGCTTTGGAACCGGAGCACCATCTGGATCGCATGGAATGAGCTTGCCGCTGTCGTATTTGGTGACCGCGGCGGGCTGGTCGCGGTCGCCTTTGACCAGCCGCCAGTCAACCGTAGCGGCGGTCGGATCGGTGACGCTCACGCGGGCGCCAGTGGCATGGCCGGGCCGGGTGTCATCGACCTC
This sequence comes from Acidobacteriota bacterium, assembly GCA_021787555.1. Classification (GTDB taxonomy): domain Bacteria; phylum Acidobacteriota; class Terriglobia; order Bryobacterales; family Bryobacteraceae; genus JAJYLS01. Next base: position 1,182 of record JAJYLS010000495.1, read on the forward strand.
GAGCCAGTAGTGATAGACGTGTCCATCAGTGAGGCCGCAACTGGTGGCAGCGATCTCAAAGAGCCCGCTCACGCCCGCGACCGCCGCGAGCGGAAAGGTGTGCTCACCGCTCAGGATCGGCGGCGCACCGTACTGCAGCTCGCCAATCACCAACGCCGGCCGCGTCTGTCCCGGCGCCCAGAGCACGAAATGGGTCAATTTTCGGTCAAGGAGATGGGTGCTCATGGCGTTGCCTTCCGATGATGACAGCCTTATGCACGTATCGCGAGAGATAAGAGCTTACGCAGACATTTGCACCATCCCCAAGTCGCGGCATAACCGCAGCTCCACCTGACGCGTTCCGGGAATCCCTCCAGGCGCCGTCACAATGGGCTAGACCCATTCCACCACTCCCTCCGCCTCCACGGCCCGCAGCACATGGAGCATTTCATCCTGCGATTTGCCGCGGACGGCTTCGGCGGGCGGAAGCCTCCTGAGATGCATCAGCTCCTCGAAGGCGCTCAGCTTCTCGCTGTGCGGGCTGACCATCGCCAGCAACCGGTTGTCCTTGGCCAGGTAGGCGACAAAGTCTGATTTCGAAAGGTCGCCGCTGACGATGACTTCATCCCAGGCCGGTGCCCAGCCCATGTAGGCAAGGGCCATGCCGCACTGCTCGGTCCAGAAGAACGGCACCGCGTCGAACGGCTTGGCATTCCCGGCCATGGCCCTGGCTGCGGCCCGCCCCTGCTGCAAGGCCACCCGCCAGTGCTCGATCCGCAGCCGCTCACCTTCGTGGTGCGGGTCCGGATAGCGGGCCACGTCTCCGGCCGCATACACGCCCTCGGCCGCCCGAAACTTTCCATCCACCTCGAGGCTGCCATCCGGGTTCAGCGGCGCGCCTTTCACGAAACCGGTGGCCGGGCGGACGCCGATCCCCACCACCGCGAAATCGCAGGCAACCGTGGTGCCGTCGTCAAGGGTGGCGCTCGATATTTCCTCGCCGCCGTTGAATCGGCTGACGGTCCGTCCCAACTTGAAGACGTTGCCTTTGGCCTCGTGGGCCTTCCGGAGAAGATTCGCGATGTCTTCCCCGAGCACCTTGGCAAACGGCATCGTGTCGAGCCCGACGATCGTCACCTGCACCCCGCGATTGGCAAGGCTCGAGGCCACTTCCATGGAGATGAAGCTGTCGCCGACAACGACCGCTTTTTTCCCCTCGCCGGCCCGGGCGATCATCGCATTGCAATCGGAGAGCGAGCGAAGCAGAAGCACATTCCGGGCGTTGGCCCCGGGCACGTCGAGCTGGCGCGGAACCGCCCCGCTGGCCACCAGCACCTTGTCGGGCTTGAGCGTGGTGCCATCATCAAACTGGATGGTTCTCTGCGGGACATCGAGGACCGCAACGCGCTTGTTCACCCGCTCGATGTGGTGCCAGTTGTAAAATTCCTCGGAGCGGATGTCCAGCCACACCCAGGGCGAGGCCGGCTCCCCGGCCAGATACCCTTTGCTGCAGTTCGGGCGGTCATACGGAATGCGGTCCTCCTGGCTGATCATCACGATGCGCCCCTGAAATCAGATCGGAA
>JAJYLS010000160.1 GCA_021787555.1 Acidobacteriota bacterium
AGCGTGAGGATCGTCGAAGGGTAGCAGGAGGCCGTGCAGGGATGGCTGCCGAACGGCCTCAACGGCGTGCGTCCGGCGCCGGTGGCGATTTACCGCGTGCACGGTAAGACGATGTGGCTGCTGTATGCGATGGCGCCCGCGCCGGCGGGGGCGCCGGATCCGGTGCGGGCCGTGGAGCCGTTGGGCGGCGATCCGGCCGCGGCGCGGATCGTTTTCCGGAACGGGAAGGTGTACGAGGTGCGCTTCACGCCGGGCAAGCCGGCGGCGTGGAAGATCGCGGCGCCGCGCGACGAGCGGCTAAAGCCTTGACGTGGCGCTCGTCAGACGGCACGGCTCAAGCCCAATACTGTTCGCTTAACCCGAAGGGCATCGGTGGGGCAGGCACCTCTATTCGCTCAGGCTTCGGACCGGGTCGCCAGCAGGCGGACCGGGCCGATCAGGCCGGAGGGCGGCAAGGGCTCGAAACCCCGTTCGCGCCGGAAGGTCTGGGCGCCGTTCCGGTAACGGTCGGTGGTCTCGCCGAACCTCGGCACCAGTTCGGGTGGAACTCCGGGCAGGGTTTTCAATCCCGAAACATGGTTGATCAGAAGGCCGGTCACCGCGACCGTCAACCGATTCCTGCCGGGGGTAACCAGACTGGTGACTGCGAGCCGATATGGCTGCATCCAGCACACGCCCGCTTCTTTTCCATTTACTCGGACTTCCGCGACACTGCCGACGGAACCCAGGTCGAGCACGATCTCCGGCTTTCCGGTCAGAAAGGCGGCGGGGATTTCGAACTCCAGGTCGTATGTGCCGGTGCCGGAAAAATGTTTGGTCTCGGGGTCTTCCGTCCACGAAGCCAAGCGCGCGACGCGCTTGCGCATCGCGGGGAAGCGGACCCCCTCCAGCGCCAGGTCCCAGGTTCCAGCGATGTCAAGCACATTCGGCTGGGAAGACTCGATCTTGGGCGCGCGCGGCCGTTCGGATTGGCCTGGCGTGAACACGAAAAACAAGGAAGCCCAAGGCCCCAGGTCCACCGGCACGCGGGTTCCGCCCTCGACCGCGCGCCATTCCGGTGCGGGGGCGACCTTGCCCGTGATGGCGTCCCAACACTCCAAACGCTTCCCCGATACGCGGAAGGTGACCGGGGTCCGGCTGGGGTTTGGCTGGAGATTGGTTACGAAGTATATGTCGGCGTCGCAGGCTTTCCGGTGCAGGAATGTAAGGCCGTCGCTCTGCCGGGCGCCCTCCAGGGCGAAATCCGGATGCAGGTGCGCGCGCATGGCGTCGAGCAGCGCTTTTTGCGGAGGCGCAAGCGGCGGCGTCGGCGCCCAAGGGCGCTCGCTGGGGCTGAAGGCGCGTTCCGCGGTTTGGAAATCGGGGATTTTGTAATCGGGTATAAAGTATGTCCGGCCACCGCCGGGATGAGCACGGCCCTGGCGATCCGTGCCGAACAGTTCGGCTACCAATTCCTTTGCACGCGCATCCTGCCGCGCGTGGTCCTTCAATCCCACTCCGGCCGCGGGAAGGGAATCGAGCGCGATGACGATTCCGCCGGCAAGCACGAACCGCCGGAGCGCTTCGAGGGTTGCCAGGGGCATTGCAGCGATCGCGGGCATGACAACGAAACGGTACGAGAGGTCGCGGACATGCGCGTAGCCGTTCTCAAAGCGGGCGTGGTTTTGAAGCACATCGTCGTTCACGGGATCGTAATCGTAACCGTTGGCCACCAGGGTTTTCGGCACGCTGCCGTACGGCATGATGCGCCGGTGGAAACCGAACAATCCGGTCTGGCTCCAAACCGAGGACTGCGGCGAGTACAGCAGCACGTCGCCGGCAAAACTTCCCTGCCGGCACAGAAATGCCGCCCGGGCGATGTACGCCGTGAGGTGATGATAGTAGCGCCACCACGTATTCCAGGGGCTGATCCGGTTGGCCCACGGCATGTCGCGCGAAGGCGCCACGTCCTTCTCCTCCGTGTAGACGAAGCCGTGATTGTAGAACTGGGTGACGCCGTCGCGCAGGAAAGCGTCCGTGGCGCGCTTCATCTCCTCCAGGCTGGTGCGATAGCGCTCCTGGTGGAGGAACGTGTACGATTCCGCCGACACGATCTCACGGCCGTAGAAATGGGCCCCGGCGGCAATCGCCTTGCGCGGATCGGCGATGGTTTCGAAGCGCGCCGTGGTGACCTCCATTTCGGGGCGCGGCGTCATCCCGGCGCCCTGAATGATCTCTTCGGTGAAGCGGTAGTGCGGCTGGATGCGGGCCTGCACATCCGACGCCGCGGCCCTGTCGATGAACGTCTTGAAGGTGGCCTCCAGTCCGACCTGGTGCAGGTATTCATTCACGTCGTAGCGAATGCGCGGGGTAAGCTCGCCGATGTCGAACCAGACGGCAGGCAGGTAGCGGGTGAGATCGTAGCCGCGGTGCTGCCGGAATCCCGCAAGCGTATCGGCGCTCCAGAGCAGCGTATTGGGCGGGCACTGGATCTCGAAGCTGTCGCAAAAATAGGTATCGATGGTCTTGCCGAAGTACGGTCCGAATGCCTTCTGAAACGCGCCGCCCAGGTAGTCGCAGTAGCGCGTCATGGCGGCCTTGTTGAGGTGGTCGACGGTCCAGTTTTTGGGTAGCGAGTTCTGCGCCTGGTTCTGCTGGCCCGTGTAGCGGATGCGGAAGTTCATGATGCGCCAGCGCCCGTCCGGAGCGGTCCACCGCAAGCGATTGCCCTCGACGCGATCCGTCAGATCCACGAGCGAATCCCCGATCAACGTCTCGCCATCCAAACGGCCGGCGACCACCGCGACGATGCGGTTCTCATCGGGCGCCGTCCAGCCGAGGTCTTGCCTTGGTCCCTGGTAGAGAGGCAGTTCGGCGTCGAAGCTGCCCGGGCCGGCATCCTGCCATGCGGGAGCGAGCGCTTTGCTGCGGTCCTCAACCGGGACCCAAAATCCGCCGAAGCTCCAGCCGGGGCCGAAGGTCAGTGCGACATCCAGGTCCAGGCGGGCGGCTTCGTGCATGGCGTGCCTGACCATGTCGCACCAGCGCTCGGAGAGGTAGGGGATGTCGCCCTTGGCATACCAACCCCACGAGCTCATGATTTCGACTCCGCCCATCCCCTGGCGGCGCATCTGCTCGAGCTGCCAGGTGATGCCGGCCTGCGAAACCGCGTTGCCGGGCCACCACCATCTGGTATGCGGCCGGTAACTGCGGGTAGGCGCCGCCCAACCATCCTTTAAGGAGGCGGGAGGCACGGCTCCGGCGCCGATTCGCGGCAATGTGGCAATTGTGCTGGCCGCCAGAAATTCCCGGCGGCTCCATGCGAATTTCATCTGAGTTCCTTTCTCATCAAAGCCTGTTAATCTCTCACCGTGATGGCGTCGGGCGGAACGTCGGGGGAGCGTTCCACGGGCTTTCGGGCGCCGGCCAGGTCATTAGCGGTCAGGCGGATGTGGCCGCTGTCGGCGCCCTGGACTCGCATCCAGACCCCGATTGGCCCGGTGGTGCGGCAGCCATTTGCCAAAACATCCCGGGCATCGGTGAGCCGGACGACCGATTCCGCTCCTGCTGCGCTATCGAGAGCGCAATCCGCCAGTTCCACCGTCTCAGCGTCTTCGGCAACCAACGCGGGGCGTTCCTCCGGTCCGGTGCAGCCGGTCTGAATGCCGCGCAGCCGAAGATTTTTCACGTGCCGGCAATAGAATCCGTAGGCGGGGAGCCTGCCGAACATGCTGAATTCGGGATAGGCTTCGGGTCTTTCGGGCACCTCGCGGAGTGCGTCGGATGCCGTGCCGCCCCCGGCGAACGAAATGCGGATGTTCTCGAGCGTCACGTTCTCGATGGCGTGGCCGGGCAAGCCGGCGAGGGCGCAACCGGTGGGTCCGGCGCCGTCAGCCTGCACACCGCCGATCGAGACATTGCGCAGCTTGCCCATGGGGGGCCGGGCGCCGGTTTCCGTAAAGGGCCGCGCGCGATTGCCGAGGCGGATGAAGATCGGCGCCCCGACGCCTTTCATGAGGACGTTGGAAACGCTGATACCGTCGAGCACGCCGCCATCCACCATTTCGATCGCCAAGCCGGCAAGCCGGGTTTCGGACACGGTGCAGTTGGAAATGGCAATGTTCTCGAAACCGCCGTTGGATTCCGTCCCCAGCTTGAGCGCATTGCACCTGGAACTCACCACGCAGTTGGCGATCACTACGTCCCGGCACGGCCGGTCCGTGGTGGCCTTCAGCACGATGGCGTCGTCGCCCGACCAGATGTCGCAATCGGAGATGCGCACACCGCGGCAACTGTCGATGTCGATGCCGTCGTTGTTGGCGTTGACGCGGCTGCGGACGGTGATCCCGCGAATGGCTACCCGCTCGCATGCCAGGTAGTGCTGCACCCACATGGGGGAATCGCGGATGGTAACGTCCTGGACGTTCACATTACGGCAGTTGACGAACCGCATGAGGTACGGGCGGACCTTGTAGGAACCCTTGAAAGCGGCGCCTTGGCCGTCGATGACACCTTGGCCGGCGATCGAGATGTTTTCGATGCCTTCGGCGTAGATCAGGCTCTTTTCGGTGTAGGTATCGGTGTAGGAACGGAGGGACGGAACGTGAGCGGGATAGTCAGCCAGGTTCACGCTCCCGCGCAAAACCGCGCCGGGTTCGATCCGCAGGGCCACGTTGGCCTTGAGGACAATGGTTCCGCTGAGGTATGTGCCGGCGGGGAGCAGAGCCGTGCCTCCACCGGAGCGCGCGCAGTGTTCGATCGCGGACTGAATCGCGGCGGTATCCATACGGACACCGTCGCCGGCCGCGCCGTAGCGCCGCACGTCATGGATACGGGAGTCGCCGCCGGTCTGCGCTGCCACCCCAGCGGGCGCCCCCGCCACTGCAAGGCCCAACAGAAACCCTCTGCGGGAGAACGAATGCGGCTCCATGATGAGCCACCTTAACACCCGGCGTGAGGGTTTTGCTGAGCCTGAGTGGCTAAGCTGCTCTGTGCGGCCCCTCTTCTTTTTCGATCACGCGGACGGCGTTGCGATCCAGCTCGATCTGCTTTCCATGGCGGCGTGCCCAGACCTGCGTGAACTCCGCACCAATCAGGAAGATCATGGACGAGTAATAGGTCCACAGCAGGAGCAAGGCGAGAGACCCCGCGACCCCATATCCGCTGGCAGCGCTGGTGTGCCCGAGGTAGAAGCCGATGAGAAACTTGCCCACGACGAAAAGCCCGGCGGTGACGAATGCACCCGTGCGCACGTCCTTCCAGTCGATGCGGGCGTCCGGCAAATACTTGTAGGCCGCGCCGAACAGGAAGGCGAAGATAAAGAACGAAACCGCGACCTCACCGGCATAAATGAGCCCGCCGGGCAGGCCGAGCGAGGCGCTGACCGGGGCGACGACGGCGCTCGCGGCCAGGGCGGCCAGCACCAGCACGCCGATTCCGACAATCATCAGGAAGGAGAGAAAACGTTTTCCCAGCATTCCCGCGACGCCTTCTTCTCTCGGCTTGACTTCCCAAGCCCGGTTCAACGCAATCTGCAACTGATTCGCGATGTTGCTGGCCGCCCACCACAGGCCCGCGATTCCGAGGACCACCGCGAGGATGCCGCCCGTGGTGTTGTGGGCCGCGTTGCGGATCATGGTGCCAATCTCGTTGCCGACCTGAGGTCCCATGCTGGCCCCGATTCGCGCCTGCAATTGGCCGGTCACAGCCTTCTGTCCAAGCACAGAACCGGCGACCTTCACGATAATCAGCAATGCCGCCGGCAGCGAGAACACGGTGTAATAGGCCAAGGCGGCTGCCAGGGTGGAGCAGTCGTCCTTCGAGAACTCGCTCCAGGTTTGTTTCAGTACACTGACGGATTCGTTGCGGGGCATGCACGATCCTCCATGCCTGTGACGTGGACACTGGCCCAGTTCACACCTTTTCTCTAGCAAGCGCCGTACCGGAAGCGGCCGATCCGCCACAGGGCACCCGCTTTGACTTACCATCAGCTTCATGCTGACCCGCCGCAGCTTTCTTGCCGCATCGGCCGCCGCGCCGTTGCTGCTGGACGCGCAGTCTGCCCGCCCGAACATCATGTTCGTCCTGATGGACGACCTCCGCTATGACGCTCTCGGCATCATGGGCCACCCGTTCGTGAAGACGCCGAACATCGATCGCATCGGCCGCGAAGGCGCCATCTTCCGCAACAACTTCGCGACCACGCCGCTGTGCGCGCCGAGCCGGGCCAGTTTCCTCACCGGCCAGTACGTCCACACCCACGGTGTACTCGACAACGGCAACCACAACGAGCTCAGCCACAAGCTGGTCACCAGCGGCCTCCTCCTGAATAAATCCGGCTACGACACCGCCTTCATGGGCAAATGGCACATGGGCAACGATTCCACGCCGCGGCCGGGCTGGAACCGCTGGATCAGTTTCCGCGGCCAGGGCCAGTACAACGATCCGTTGCTGAATATCGATGGAACCGAGCGGACGGTGAACGGCTACGTCACGGATATCCTCGCCAGCAACGCCGTCGATTTCATCCATGCCAGGCGAAGCAACCCCTTCCTTCTTTATGTGGCGAACAAGGCCGTGCACGGCCCCTTCACGCCCGCCGAGCGGCACAAGAACCTCTTTGCCGATGAGGTGATCCACCGCTCGCCGAACGCCCAGGACACGCTGGAAGGCAAACCGATGCTTCAGCGTTCCATTCCCAACATGCCCCCGCTGAAGCCGGGCATGGGATCGAGCGATCAAGTTATCCGCAATCAGCTCCGCTGTCTCACGTCCGTCGATGAAGGCGTCGGGCAGATGTTCCGGGCGCTGGAGGAAACCAGGCAGCTCGAAAACACCGTGTTCATCTTCAGCAGCGACAATGGCTATTTCTGGGGCGAGCATTGTCTCGGCGACAAGCGGGCCGCCTACGAGGAAGCGCTGCGCATCCCCATGCTCATGCGCTTCCCCAAATGGATCAAGGCCGGAACCAACGTCGAGCAGCTCACGCTCAACATCGACGTGGCCCCCACGTTCCTCGAGATCGCGGGACTCAAGCCGCTCTCCAGCATGCAGGGGCATTCGCTCCTCCCGCTGGCAGAAGGTCAATCGCCCAACTGGCGCAATTCCTTCTTCTGCGAATATTTCGAAGAAGCCCGCTACCCCCGCATCGCCACCTGGCAGGCGGTTCGCGACGATCACTGGAAATACATCCACTATCCGAACCTCAAGGGCGCGGACGAGCTCTACGACATCAAGGAAGACCGCTACGAGCTGAAAAACCTGATCAACGATCCCGCCGCGAACGGCGCGCTCACGATGATGAAGAAGGAGTTCGAAAAGAGGAAGGCCGAGACGTTTTGACGGGTCTACCTTTGAACCCGGCCCGAGCCGCCGCTCTTTAAGAGCGCCTCGACTTCGCCCCGGCTGATGCGGGCGAAGTCGCCCGGAACGGAGTGCTTGAGGCAACTGGCGGCCACCGCGAACTCCAGGGCGTCGCGATGTGTGGGCAGCTCCTGGAATCCGAAAATCAGGCCGGCCGCGAAGCTGTCGCCGCCGCCCACGCGATCCACGATATGGGTGATATCGTAGCGGCGGCTCACCACGAATTCGCGGCGGTCGTTCAGGCACGCCGACCAGCCGTTGTGGGAGGCGCTAAGCGATTCGCGCAGGCTGATGGCAATAGCCTTCAGATGGGGGTACGCACCGAGCACTTTGTCAGTGAGCTCCTGGTACTGCGCGGCATCCAACTTGCCGGCTTCCACATCGACATCGGCTTGAATGCCGAGCGCCATTTGCACGTCTTCTTCGTTGGCAATCGCGAGATCGACCGACTTCAGCAGCTCCGGCATCACATCGGCCGCGGTCTTCCCCCACTTCCAGAGATTCTTGCGGTAATTGAGATCGCAGGAGACGGTGAGGCCTTTTTCACGGGCGATGCGCACGGATTCGAGCGAGAGCGCGGCGGCGGATTCGCTGATGGCTGGCGTGATGCCGGTGATGTGGAACCAGGATGCACCGTCAAGCGCGAAATCCCAGTCGATGTCGCCCGGTTTCGCGACGGCTATGGCGCTGCCGGCGCGGTCGTAGACCACTTTCGAGGGCCGCTGATTGGCGCCGGCTTCCAGGAAATAGATGCCCATGCGCCCTTTTCCCCGCACGATCCGCGAGGTGTCCACGCCCAGCCGGCGAAGTTCGCCGATGGCGGCATCGGCAATCGGGTTGGCGCCAGGGAGCACGGTGACGTACGCCGCGGGCTGGCCGAGTCCGGCAAGCGCCACGGCCACGTTGGCCTCGCCGCCGCCGAAGGTCGCGACGAATTCGGGAGTCTGGAGGAAGCGCTCGAAGCCCGGAGGAGCAAGCCGCAGCATGATTTCGCCGAAGGTGATGGTTGTAGGCATTCAAGCAAAATATAACCCGTTGCTCGTATCGGCGCCAGACCGCCTCTCCGGGCAAGCCTGCGCTACCGGATATAGTGCACGGCCAGCCAGACGGTGGGCTGTTCCGGGTCAGTCCAGTCGACGCGGTGGCGGCAGTGCGCCGGGATGTGCACGTAGTCGCCGGGGCGTAATGTTCGCGGGCACGCTTCGCCCTCGAAGAGCAGCCACGCGCCGCCGCGCAACAGGATGACCCACTCGTCCCGATCCTGGTCGTACCAGAAATCCGGTGGACTTGCCTGCCCGGTCGAGACGATGCGCTCGATGCGGAGATGGGGCGCGGCCAGGATCTCGCCGATGGATTCCTCCGGCAGGCGTACCGCCGGCAGGCCGTCGAATACGTTGCCGGAATTGCGCATAATGTAATGGTATATGTCACCGGCAACCTATCGCGCGCGCCGCGCCGCCTCGATCGAAAACGCCGACCTGCGGGTCACGGTCACGTGCGAGGGCGGCCACATCGCTGAAATTTTCGATAAGGGCACCGGTGTCAATCCGCTGTGGACGCCGCCGTGGCGCTCGATCGAGCCCTCCGCCTACGACCGCTCGCGGCATTCCGAATACGGCTCGGGCGCCGAAGCGAAACTGCTGGCAGGCATCCTGGGCCACAACCTGTGCCTCGACCTGTTCGGCGGTCCCTCGCCGGAAGAAGCCGCCGCGGGGATCACGGTGCACGGCGAAGCCCCGGTCGCGCCGTACGAGATTTCGACCGGCGCCGGCTCTCTCACCATGCGCACCTGCCTGCCCGCTGCGCAGCTTGCCTTCACCCGCATTATTTCGCTGCACGGCCGCGCCGTCCGCATCCACGAGACCGTGGAAAACCTCTCTGCCTGCGACCGCCCCATCGCCTGGACCCAGCATGTCACGCTCGGCCCGCCGTTTCTGGAGCGCGGCGCCACCCAATTCCGCGCCTCGGCCACGCGTTCGAAGGTCTTCGAAACGGCGTTCGGCGCGCACGATTACCTGGCTGCCGGCGCGGAGTTCGATTGGCCCATCGCCCCGCCGGGCGCCGACCTGCGCGTCATGAACGCCGCCGCCCGATCCAGTGCCTTCACCACGCACCTGATGGACCCGCGCAGCGGCCGCGCCTTCTTCGTGGCGTTTTCCCCCGCGCACAAACTGGCATTCGGCTACATTTGGAAGCAGGCGGATTTTCCGTGGCTGGGCATCTGGGAAGAGAACCACAGCCGCGCCGGCACGCCGTGGAACGGCAGCACGCTTACGCGCGGCATGGAATTCGGCGTATCGCCGATCCCGGAATCGCGCCGCGCCATGATTGACCGCGGCCGCCTCTTCGGCGTCCCCAGCTACCGCTGGCTGCCGGCCAAGGGCCGTCTGGAAGCCGAATATTGGGCCGTGGCGCGGAGCGCGGAGGCCATTCCGGAATCGCTGGAATGGCCGCAAGACTAAGGTATGTGGCGTAGGCCGACCGGTTGAACGCTTTCACGCGCTGGACCCCACCCCAATAGAAATCCAGGTGCGAAAAAGGCATCAGGTACACTTGCCGGCTCAATCCGGCCGTAGCCAGCAGAAGAATGCGTGCGCATCGAAGTATCATGCCGGATTCCTTCTCAGTGAGCGCTGAGCTTCACGTTCTTGATCTCATACGGCCGCGCTTGCAAGGTTTGCTCGCCCCCGCCCGCCGCTTCTTCGAGAAGATTCACTTCCTGGAAACTCTTTCTCTGGCCCAGGAACTCGACGGGCGTCTCGGCCGACCTTCCCTCGATCTCAAATACGCGCAGGATGACCCCCGGACCCGACTCTTCCTTCTTCAGTGCGCTCACCACCAGGTTCGGCGCCTCCAGCGAACAGAAGGACTGCGACGGCGGCAGCGATTTGGCCGACAAATCGTCCGCCGGGCTGAAGAAGCTCAGCGGCGTATTGAAATCCACTCCCACGCGGTACGACTTCGCCGCGCGCCAGTCGCCTTTCCCGGACGTTAGCGAATAGCGAAACACGTATTTCCCCGCCGGTGGAACGTAGAGCAGGTAGGGCTTGCCTTGCCGCGTGGTTTTCGCCGACTGGTACGCGCCCCGGAACAACCCCGCCCGGATCGCCCCATCCCCCAACGTGATGACCTGGTGATCGGCGGCAATCGTCATGCCCCATTCGTCGGTCCCCGCGAAAACCCAGTCCTGCATTTGCCGCCATCGCTCCCACGCTTCCTTCGATACCTCGTCCCGCTGGCGCGGATGCGAATTCCGCATCACGGCGTCACTCGAAATCGCCCCGAAGGACACGCCGTACTGGATCTTTGCGTCCGGGTGCTCGTAGGGAAAGAGCTGCTCGATCTTCACCAGCCGCCCCGCCTTCCAATCCACCGTGTCCTCCAAATCCAGCCGCTTCAGTCCCCGGTAAAGAGACAGCCTCTGCGTGACCGGAATCCCCGAGATATTCCCGTGGATGCGCACCACGGTCCTGACGCCATTGTTCTCTTCCACGTTTACGGTGCGGACTTCGTTGTCCAGGACGCGGCCGGTCGGGACCTCCTCGCTCAACGTATTGCTCGCGCGTTCCTCGGCCGCCGTAATTTCCATGTCCTTCGCCACCACGCGATTCAATTCTTTGTCGAAGACCGTTACCCGGCCGGTGCCGCGATCGATGTCCACGCGGTAATATTCGTTCTCCAGCCGGTCCGACCCTAATGCGCCTGCCGCCCGATTATCCAGCTTCACCTCGCTCGCATTCGGAAAAACGTCCGGCTTTTCCACCGGGACGATGTAGTAGGTCTTGTATCCGAGCGACGGCACGTCCCGCGCCGTGAAGATGAGTTCGAGAGACCGCGAGACGGTTTGCCCGGTCGCCTCGACATAGAACGGGACAGGCGTCCCTGCCTCGTCCACCAGGCGAACAGCCTTGCGGTAGGCCTCCGTGTCGCGCGGCGTCGAATCGCCGTACAGGCTCACGTGGGCACGGACCACATCGTCCCTCTGCCAGCCGAGCGGATTGAAAACCACGATCGGCATGCTCCATGGGAAAGGGCTCCGGACCCGCTCGGCGATGTTGCGCTCCATCTCCCGCAGGATTTCGCCGCCGCGAATCGAAGCCAGCTCCGCATACTCCAGCTTGCGGGCATCGCCGCTATCCCCACCCTGCCCGTAGTTATTGTGGTCGAATGCTTCGATCACCTTCTTCCACAGCAGTTCGAACTCCTGCTGCGGATAATTCGCATAGCCCAGAGCGTAATTGATCGCAGCAAACTTCTCCGCGGTCACCAGCGTATCCGCCGCCGACATGGCCGGCGTCCACAAGTGGACGATCGACGTAAGGATGTTCCACCAGCCGTACGGAATCTCGCCGGAATACTCCGGGATCGCCGGCGTTTTCACCGCCTGCCGGAAGTATTCCGCCGGAGTGGCGAACACCAGGCGCTCCGGCGAAGACTGGTCGAATTTCGCGATCTGTTCGACGATATCCGCGGGCACGGCCCTGAGGTCGCCGCCCCAGTGCATCAGAACCGGTCCCTTGGTGGTCGGCTTCAGATCGGCGAGATCGCTCTGGAGCTTCGCCCGCTTCTGCTGCTCGCTCATGGTGTCCGAGGTAAGAAAAAGGCCCCAGGTATACCCCTTCAGGCTGTTCCAGGTAAGCACCTTGGAACCGTCGAGCGCCTTCCAGAAGAACAGCGAGCTGTCCGCCGGTCCCATGCGGGTCATCACCGCGTACGGCACTCTCGATTCCGCCAGCACCTGCGGATACTGCGACGTGTACGCCGGCAGGTCGCCCATGTTCACCACCGGCGGATCGACCCCAAACACTTCCTGCGCGTACCGTTTCCCGTACAGCAGACTGCGCACCAAAGCTTCCGCGCGCGGCGTACTCTGCTGCATCCCGCCCCAATTGGGCGAGATTTCGATGCGGCCTTCTTTGACGAGCCGCTTCAATTGCGCCAGGTCCGGCGAGCCGCCGTGCGTTTCCACGTAGTTTGCGACGAAGGCCTCGTCTTCCACCAGAAAGCGGAACTCGGGATGTTCGGTGGCCACCCGGATGGCTCTTGTAATGATGCGGTTCCCCCGGCTGAGACATTCTTCCTGGGTTCCCGCCCAGAACAGGTCGAGATGAGAAAAAGGGATCAGATAGACGTCGCCGGCCACGGCGGGACGTAACGCGCAGAAAAGCAGCGCGGCACAGAGGATTCGCATTCCCGAATTTTATGTCCGTTATGCTTGCGCCGGCAATTGCCGCCTCCCAGTTCGTGCGCGTGCGTCGTATCAGGGCACGGCTTGAGCCCAGTGCTGTTCACTTGAAGTGGTGGGCAAGCGCTTCGCTTGTCCGCGTGAAGCGCGCCGGGCCCAGGGGGCACCCCCGCTTCGCGGCACGCTGGCACGGACAGGCTAAATGCCTGTCCTCCCTGGTTCCTTATCTTTCGATCCGGATGTAGTCCACATCCGACATGGCGATCATCCCGGTGTACATCATCGCTTCGATTTCGGGAAGCAGCCGGGCGAGGTTCTCCGCGCTGTCGACAATCGTCACGATGATGGGCTGGTCCTTCTTGATGAGGTGATGGCGATGGATCTCGGCGGTTTCGCCGTAGCCTTCCAGCCCGCGGAAAACCGTCGCGCCGGCGATCCTCAGCGCGCGGCAGCGATCCACCACGGCTTCATACAGGGGCTTTCCGTGGTACTGATCGCTTTCGCCGAAGTGCAGCCGCAGGAGTTTGGCCTTATTAGCGGTTCGCATCGGAAGCCTCCGCCGGCGGCTGGGTGCGGATCAGCCGGATGGCGTCCACATCCGAGAGCACGATGATGCCATCCTGCATCATCCCCTCAATCACCTCGATTGCCTGCTTCAACTTGTCCTCCGTATCCACAACCGAAACCACCACCGGCAGATCGTGCGAGAAAAAGCGGCCGCCCTTGTGGGTGTGGCCCTTGGCGCCGTAGCCGAGAATCCCGCGGTAGACCGTGGCGCCGGCAATGTCCATCAGGCGCAGGCGCTTCACGATGGCCTCGTAGAGCGGCTCGCCCTGCCATTTGTCGGATTCGCCCATGTAGATGCGCATCAGCCGCGCTGTCCCCTTCAGCTCGGTGTGGGAACCCTTGGGGGGAGCGGGCCGTTCTTTGTTGGCCACCTTGATCACCTGCGTGTCCTGCACCTCGATGACGCCGTCGATCACCATG
>JAJYLS010000161.1 GCA_021787555.1 Acidobacteriota bacterium
AAGTATGGCATGAGTATGTTTGCCCGGCTCTCCGCCGAGCAGCAGCCGGCCCGTCATGCCGAGATGGACCGTCAGGTACCCACCGCCTTCCAGCGCCATGACAATGAATTTGCCGTAGCGCCGGATGCCCGCGATCCGGCGGCCTTCCAGTTGCGCCGCCATCGCCTCGGGATTTCCGCCCCGCAGCACGCGCAGGCAGCGGAATTCGGCGCCTTCGATCCGTCGCCCCACCAGTGGCGCGACCGACCGCACCACGGTCTCGACTTCCGGAAGTTCGGGCATACAGGTGGGACAGGCTTTAGCCTGTTCTATTCGAGCAGCGTAAACGTGTACATCTTTCCGATCGAAGCACTATTGGCCGAACCGAAGGCTCCCGGCGGGAGGAACCCATATTCGCCGGCCTCCAGGCTCGGCAGCACCACCTTCCAAAGCCGCTTTCCAACGGGCTTGGCATCGAACGACAGAACGTCTCGCATCGCGCCGCTCGATTCGTGGAAAACTCCTCCGGTCACGGTGCGGAATTCCCGGTTGCCCTTGTTCTCGCGAAGATGAATCAACTGGTATTCGGTGTACTCCACTCCCTCGGGCGCGCGGATCAGCACTTCCACGGGCGTCTTCGCGGTATTGTGGCTGTGCGTCCCCTGAAGGTGGCCGTTGACATCGCCCTTCACAATCCCAATGCTGCCGACGTGCTTCAGCACGCCGCCGGTCTTCCAATCCACGATTTCCGGCAGCAGGGGTACCCATTTGGAGTCCTTCTTGTAGTAAACGCCCACGTCGAGGTCCCGCGGAATGTCCGGCTCCGCGGCCGGAGCCGGCCCCGATGCGGCAGACCGCGCCGGTGCGGCGCCCGATGAGCCCTTCGCAATCATGGCCGCGAGGACCTTGTCGGAAACGCCCGCCTGCTTCAGCTTCACCAGGTCGTCCGCGGTCAACGAATACTTGCCTGGCTGCGTTTGGACCATGCTGACCACCACGCCCTCGCCGAGCCCCGATTTCACCATTTTCACAATGGAATCGTTCGTGAGAACCTCTTGAGCCCCGGCCAGAACCATAGCCGCGAGCAGAAGCACCGCAATCTTCATCGAATCCCCCATATTGTGTCTTGTCCCAGGCGCGAGCCTGACGCCCACGCACGCAGCAAAGAATTTTAGCAACCAATCACGGGCCGGCGGTAGTGCCCGCGCGAAATCGCACACTGGTGCCGCTCGTGCCCCATTTGTATGTGGAATGGCAGAGAGAATCGCAGGTTTCTTCCGCACGTGCGAGGCGGCCGAGGACGCGGAGCAGGAACTGCTCCTGAGCGGATTTCCGCTCGCCGGCATCCGCCTCGTGGCGGGCGATGCGCCGGTGCACGATACGCCGGCGGTTGGGCCGCTGGAATCCATTGGCGCGGAATCCGAGGCGGGCGAGGATGCCCTGATCGGTGGCGCCGCGGGATTCGCGGCCGGCATCATCGCGGCGGCGCTGCCCGGAATCGGCGGCCCCCTGATCGCGGCGGGACCGATGGCGGGGGCGATCGGCGGGCTGACGGGCGGCGCCGCCGCGGGAGGGGTTATCGGCTGGCTCCGCGACCGCGGCATTCCCGAAGACGGCGCCCGACCTTACGCCAAGGCCGTCCGCCGCCGCGGCGCGATGCTAACCGTCGAATCCAAGTCCGCCGCCCGGTCATGGCTGGCGAGAAAAATCTTCCAGGATCATGGCGCTATCGATGTGGAGGATCTGGCCGATCGATGGAGTCGAATCGACTGGCCAAGCCTGGAACGGGAAAAAGTGGGCAGCCGGCAATAGCCGGCACCTATTCCCCGATCGCGTACCGCTTCAGCTTATTGATCAGCCCCTGCCGGCTCAGCCCCAGCAGGCGCGCCGCCTGTTGCTGATTATTCCGCGTCGTCCGGAGAGCGTCGCCGATCATGCGCCGCTCCAGTTCCTCCACCGCTTTCTTGAGCGATTGTGGCTTGGGTGGCGCGGCTGCGGCCGCAGGCAAATCGGCGCTCCGGACCGGCAAGCCCTCCATCAAATCCTCTTCCGTGACGATCGCCTGCCGCGCGCACGCCGCCAGCCGCATCACCTCGTTGCGCAACTGCCGCACGTTGCCCGGCCACTGCGCCGTAACCAGCATGCGCATCACCGCCGGCGAAAATTCCATTCCCCCGCGTCCCACCTCGCGGCAGTATTCCTTCAGAAAATGGTTGGCCAGCAGCGGAATTTCCTCGCGGATCTCCCGCAGCGGCGGCATGTGGATATGAATCACTTTAATCCGGTAGTACAGGTCTTCGCGAAAGGTGCCCTTGGCGATCTCCGCTTCCAGGTCCTTGTTGGTCGCCACCAGCACCCGCACATCCACCGGAATCTCGATGCGCCCGCCCACGCGCTCCAGCACGCGCTCCTGCAACACGCGCAGAATCTTGGCCTGCGCTGCGAGGCTGAGGTCGCCGATCTCGTCCAGCAGCAGCGTCCCGCCGTCCGCCTTCTGGAAATGCCCCGGCCGCGGCTGCACGCCCGTGGCCACGCCCTTCTCGATGCCGAACAGCTCGCTCTCCACCAGCGTCTCCGGCAGCGCCGCGCAGTTCAGCGCTACGAACGGCCGCCGCGCGCGCGGGCTGGTGTAGTGGATCGCCTTGGCCACCAGCTCTTTTCCCGTGCCGCTTTCGCCCGTGATCAGCACGTTCACCAGGCTGTCGCGGATGCGCTCCACCAGCCGCGCCACCTGCGTGATCCGCTGCCCGGTGCCGATGATGCCGTGCGTCGCGTATTTGCTTTCCACCTCGCGCCACAGGTTCGCGTTCTGCTGCACCAGTTCGTCCTGGCTGCGCCGAAGCTCCCCGATGAGCTGCGCCGTCTCGATGGCGATGGCCGCGTGCGAAGCCAGCGCCGCCAGCGATTCCTCGTCGCGCAGCGTGAACGCGCCGGCCTGTTTATTCAACGCTTCGAACGCGCCGACGATCTCGCCGCGCTGATTGCGCACCGCCACCGCCAGCACGTTGCGCGTGCGGTAGCCGGTTTGGCCGTCGATGCCGGTATAGAAGCGCGGATCGCTGTATGCATCGCTCACGTTGACCGTCTTGCCGGTGAGCGCCGCGCTCCCCGCGATTCCCAGGCGCGCGTCGAAGCGCAGGATTTCCTCGCTCCCCAGCGCCACCTTCGACCACAGCTCGTTCCGCTCCCGGTCCAGCAGGAAAATGCTGGCGCGGTCGCAGCTCAGCAGGTTCGTGGCCTCGCGCGCGATCAGGTCCAGCAGCGCCCCGGTCTCGCGCTCCGAATTCATCTTTTGGCAAATGGCCAACATGGCGGCCAGTTTTCCGCTCAGCTCGGTCTGCGGCAGCGTTCCCATGGCGAGTTCGAAGAAGCAGTCTATCCCAAACGCAGTCGCGTGTCTACCAGATTGACGAACCAGATTTACGAACTGCCCACAACTTAGGCTGCTGTCCATTTGCTTGGCATTGCCATCCAGTAGAGATTACTCGAAAACAAACAATTTGTCTGCCGGTGCGGTTTGGCCCTCATCCTGCATCTCCGAGAGCGCCTGGAGCCGTCCCGATCGGCCAACAGGTCGAAAAGGGTGTTCGGAGGAGCACTCGCTTTTGCCCTGTTGCGGGACGGCTCCGGGGTTCCGCGAAAGTGGCAGCCCGGACACACCTCTACTGCTTCCACGGAACAACCGGCGCATCCCTGCGTCTATTCATGCAATGAACAGCTTCGTTGCCGATATTCGCTACGCGCTCCGCTCGATGCGTGGCAGCCCGGGATTCACCACGGTCGCGATTGCCGCCCTGGCGTTGGGCATTGGCGCGAACACAGCCATTTTCACCGTCATTAATAGCGTCATGCTCGCGCCGCTGCCCTACCCCGAGCCGAACCGCCTGATGCGACTGACGCGCCAGTATCCCAACGGTACGGGCGATTCGACGTCCATCCCCAAATATATGGCATGGCGGCAGAATGAAGTTTTTTCGGCCATGGCGCTGTACGATTTCGGCCCGCTGAACATGAACTTCGGATCGGGCGACCGTCCCCAGCCGGTCAAAGCCATGCACGCCTCGCGCCGCTTTTTCGCCGTCTTTGGGGTGCAGCCCGTACTCGGCCGCTCCTTCACCGAAGCCGAAGATCTGCCGGGCGGCCCCGAGGCGGCCGTAATCAGCGACGGCATCTGGCGCAACCTCATGAATGCCGACCCGCACGCCGTCGGCCGCGTGATCCTGCTGAACAAGCGGCCGTACACGGTAGTCGGCGTGATGCCGCGCGGGTTCCACGCCGATCCCCCCACCCAGATCTGGCTGCCTCTTCAGGCCGATCCCGCCAGCACCAACCAGGGCCATTACCTGCTCGCGGCCGCGCGGCTGAAGCCCGGCGCCACCCTCGCCCAGGCGCGCGCGGAAATGAAAGTGGCCGGCGCGCGTTTCCGCCAGCTCAATCCCCAGTGGATGGATAAATCCGAGAGCGTCACCGTCTTGCCGATGAAGGACGCCATGGTGGCCGACGTGCGTACGGCCCTGCTGGTCCTGTTCGGCGCGGTTGGCTTCGTGCTGCTGATCGCCTGTGCCAATGTGGCCAACCTGCTGCTCGCGCGCGCCGCCGTGCGGCAGAAGGAACTGGCCATCCGCACGGCCATTGGCGCGAGTTACGGCCGCATGGTCCGCCAACTCCTCACCGAGAGCCTGCTGCTGGCGGCTGCCGGCGGCGTCGCCGGCTTTGTGCTGGGCGCATTCGGCGTGCGCGCCCTGCTCGCCATGGCGCCCGGGAACATTCCCCGGCTCACCTACCAGTTCGGCGCCCACCAGGCGTTGCCGCTGCTCGACTGGCGCATGGCCGCATTCACCATCGGGATCGCCCTGCTCACCGGCCTTCTCTTCGGCCTCTTCCCCGCCCTGCACCTCGGCAATCCGGACCTTTCCTCGTCGCTCAAAGAAGGCGGGCGGTCGAGTGGTGGCCAATTGCGCGCCCGCGCGCGGTCCGCGCTGGTCGTCGCCGAAGTCGCCCTGGCACTCGTCCTCCTCACCGGCGCCACGCTGCTCATCCGCACCTTCGCCGGATTGCACTCCGTGAACCCCGGCTTCAACGCAAAGAATGTTCTGACGCTCGAAACCTCCCTGGCCGGCGGAGGCTACGACACCACCGCCAGAACCGCCAATTTCGTCCCAGGTGGTCCAGCGCGTCGAAACTCTACCCGGCATCGATGCCGCGGCCGAATGCATCATCCTGCCCCTCAGCGGCGATAGCATCGACCTGCCTTTCAATATCGCCGGGCGCACTCCTGCCAAGGGCCGCTACGAGGGCGACCACTACTGGCGCGCGATCACGCCGCATTATTTCCGCGTCTTCCAGATCCCCCTGCTGCGCGGCCGTTTGTTTTCCGATTCCGATACCGGCAATTCCGCGCGCGTAGCCATCATCAACCAGGTGATGGCGAAGAAGTATTGGAAGGATCAGGATCCCATCGGCCAGGTGATCGTCATCGGCAAGGGGCTGGGCCCGCAGTTCGACGACGAGCCGCGCGAGATCGTGGGCATCGTCGGCAACGTCCGCGAAAACAATCTCGGCGAGCAGGACGCCGGCGTGATGTACATCCCCGAGAGCCAGACGCCCGACGGCCTGACCAAGCTGGCCAACAGCGTGCTGCCGGCCGCCTGGGCGATCCGCACCCGCGGCGAGCCCATAGCCGCGCGCGCCGCGGTGGAGCGCGAACTCGGCGCGGTGGACCCGCTCGTAACGCCCTCGCGCGTCCGCACCATGGAGCAGGCCGTCTCCGACGCCCTCTCGCGCCAGAGCTTTAATACCCTGCTGCTCTCGGTCTTTGCCGGAATTGCGCTGCTCCTTTCGGCCATCGGCATTTACGGCCTGATGTCTTACTCAGTAGAGCAGCGTGCGCAGGAGATCGGCATCCGCGTGGCGCTCGGCGCCGCGCGCGGCGACGTGATGCGGCTGATCGTATTCGGAGGCATGCGCCTGGCCGGTATAGGCATCGTCGTGGGGCTCGCCGGCGCCTACGCCGTCACGCGCCTGCTTGGTTCGCTGCTCTACGGCGTCAAGGCCACCGACCCCGCGACCTTCGCGGCGGTGGCCGCCATCGCCGCCCTGGTGGCGCTCTCCTCGACCGTGGTCCCGGCGCGCCGCGCTTCGGCCATCGACCCCGCCGACGCGCTGCACTGCCAGTAGCGCATCGCTCACCGCCGCGACGCCCGCGCGGCAGTGGCTCCTAAACCAGCCGGTAAGCCCCTAGCAGCCCGTGGTAGAAGTAAGTGCCCTGGAAAACCGGGTACAGGCACCGAAATTCCGCGGGGAGGTATGTTCTGTTTCCAGCGGGTTAGTGACGCGGAATTTCGCAGCCAGTCCCCGCTTTTCCGACTCGACGAGTTTTGTCACGGGCTGCTAGTCCACCCCGCCCGGTTTGCCCGTGCCCCCCCGGTTCCCGTATACTGAAAAGGCAGATGTACTATCTAGTATTGGCTGTTCACATCATCGTGTGCCTCTTCCTGATGGTCGTCATCCTGCTGCAAAGCGGCAAGGCGGCCGATCTGGCAGGCGCTTTTGGCGGCATGGGATCGCAGACGGCGTTCGGGCCGCGCGGCTCCGCCACGCTGCTCTCGAAAGCGACTACCGCCTCGGCGATCATCTTCATGGTCACCTCGCTTACGCTCTCCATCATGGCGACGCGCAGCGCCGGCCTAGGCACGACGGTCCTTGAAGGCGCGCCCTCCAAGCCTGTGCCGACCCAGAGTGCCCCGGCGGTTCCCCCGCCCATTCCGGGACAGCAGGCTCCGGCGGCGCCCAGCCAGAGCTATCCATTGCCCGAGCCCACTCAGCAAAAGGCTCCGGCTCCGGCTCAACCCGCACCGGCCCCCGCGAAGAAGTAGCGCCGGCTCCCACCAGCAACTTGTGCTGCGGGTAAGTTTTTGAAAAGGCGCAATTCCGCGATGCGCCCGTGGTAAACTCGAAGAAGTTCGACTCTTGCGGTCGTGGCGGAATTGGCAGACGCACTAGCTTGAGGTGCTAGCGGGAGCAATCCCGTGGAGGTTCAAGTCCTCTCGACCGCACCATGTTTCCCTGGTTCTCCTGTCCGAAATCCAAAATGAAATACCAGCGAGAGCTTCATTTCGCCCGCCGCGTTGCCGTCGCGGCCGGCGAGAATGCCCGCCGCCTTCGTGCCGCGGGAGTCGCCGCGGAAATCAAACCCGACGATTCGCCCGTCACCGCCGCGGATAAAGATAACGAGCGCCTCATCCGCGAAGCCATCGAAACCGAATTCCCAAACGATGGCCTCCTCGGCGAGGAAGGCTCCTGCAAATCCGGCGCCAGCGGCCGCCGCTGGATCGTGGACCCCATCGACGGTACTCGCGACTTCCTTCGCGGCAATCGCTTCTGGTGCGTGCTGATCGCGCTCGAAGCGGACGACGAGCCGCTGGTCGGCGTGGCCCATTTCCCCATGCTCGACGAGACCTATTGGGCCGTGGCCGGCGCCGGCGCCTATCTGAACGTTGAGCGCCTGCACGCCTCCGCGCGCACCACGCTCGCCGAGTCCTCTTTCCATGCCAACGGCCTGCAACTCCCCGAGGCCCGCCCGCACCTGCCCACGGTCATCGATGTGATGCAGCGATCGTGGTCGGTGCGCGCCTATGGCGGAGGACTGGATGCATGTTCGGTGGCCGCGGGCAAGGTCGACGTCTGGTTCGAACCGAAAGTCGAGCCTTGGGACTTGGCCCCCCTCCGCCTGATCGTCGAAGAAGCCGGCGGCGTCTTCTTCGCTCTGGATGGCTCGCGCAGGATCGACCGCGGCTCCGCCTTCGGCTGCGCGCCCGGACTTGCTGCCGAAATCCGCCGCGCTTTCGGAATCCGCTGACGCCGCACCCGCGCTTCGCCGTGTGCTATTCGTGAGTGCATGAAACTCCCCGCCCTGCTCCTTGCTCTGGCGGTTTCCCTCCCCGCCGCCACCTTCGACGTGCACAACTTCGGCGCCCGGGGCGACGGCATCACCCTCGACACCGCCGCTATCCAGCACGCCATCGACGCCGCCGCGAAAGCGCATGGCACCGTCGTCATCCCGCCCGGTACCTACCGCACCGGCGCCATCTTCCTCAAGAGCGGCATCGAATTCCACATGAGCGACGGCGTTACCCTCCTCGGCTCAAAGTGCTCACCGCCCCGGTTCCTTCCGAAAAAGGAATCCCTCACTTCCGCGACGTTTCCATCTCCAACCTCAAGGCCACGGGCGCGCGGCGTGCATTTCAGGTCGCATCTCCCCCGGAATCGCCGCTGCTGAGTTTCCGGTTCCAGAACGTGGATATCGAAGCGCAAACCGCGGGTTCCATCGCCGGCGCGCACGACTGGGTCTTCACTGGCCTGAAGCTGCGCATCGCCGACGGCACCCGCGTCCAGCTCAAAAACAGCCGCAACGTCGAAGGCCTCCCGCGCTGAGCACCGCGACCATCCGCCGCGAACTATACTGGTCCGCAGGCATGAACACTCGCAAGCTCGTGGTACCCCTTCTCAGCGGCGCGGCCGCCGCTGCCGTGCTCGTGGCCGTATTCGCGCAGCAACCGCTCTCTAAGGATCTGGCGTATCAGAAGGCCGCCGCCTCCAAACCCGGCGGCACTCCCGAAGATCGCCTCTGGGAAGTGCTCGTCCTCATGGGCGTCAAAGACACCCAACCCGCCGCCTGGGACGGCCGCCTCGACGTCCAAGCCGGTGACATCTTCGAAGTCCGCGGCTACCGCTTCTCCCTGCCCGACCGCGTCCTCCCCCAGGGCGGCTGGCGCATGACCACCAAAATCGAGCGCGTCTTCTGGGATTCGCCCGTGGGCGATTTCGGCCCGCCTCCCTCCGAATCGCTGCTGCTCCCTAAAGGCCTCTTCGTGCGCGGCTCCGGCACCACCGCCACAACCGTTTCCGTCCACACCGCGCAAGGCGCCTGTTCCTTCGCCCCCATGACCATCGGCTTCGAGTCGCCCCAGCGCTGCGCGGATGGCCGCATCGAAGTGCGCCGCGTCCCCGCCACCACCGACCTCTCCGGCACCGAACTGCGCCAGCACGATTTTCCCTCCATCGGCGCCAGCCCCGATGGCCGCCTCTGGGTCGCCTGGCTGAGCTACCACGATCGCCGCGAGGAGCTGAATTTCCGCCGCTACCAGGACGCCCGCTGGACGCGCCTCATCCCCGTCGGCCGCGCCAATGAGGACCTCTGGCGCCCGCAGGTCGCCACCGACGCCGCCGGCAAACCCTGGCTCATCTGGTCCGAGCAGGAGAACGGCAACTGGGATATCTACGCCATGGCCTGGGAAGACAACGAATGGGGCCCGCGTTATCGCCTCAGCCAGGATGCCGCGCCGGATATCGAGCCCGACATCGCCCGCGCCCCCGATGGCACCATCTTCGTCGTCTGGCAGTCCCTGTCCGGCGGCTGGTCCCATATTCGCCTGCGCTATCTCAAAGACGGAAAGTGGTCGCCAACCGTCCAGGTCACCTCCGCACAAGCCAATGACTGGGCTCCCGCCGTCGCCGCCGGCCCCGGTGGCCGCGCCTGGATCGCCTGGGACCGCTACACCACCAGCTACGACGTTTATTGCCGCAGCTTCATTCCCGGCCAGGGCCTTTCGCCCGAACGCGTCGTGGTCGCCACCCCACGCTTCGAAGCCTATGCCAGCGTCGCCGTTGATCGCCGCGGCCGCCCCTGGATCGCCTGGGAAGTCGGCGGCCCCAATTGGGGCAAGGACGTCGGCGCCGCCCTCGGTCCCAATCCCCCCGGCACGCCGCTCGGCGACCCGCGCCACATCGAGGTCCTCTGCCTCGATGCCGGCATGCCCGCCCCCGTGCGCTTCCACGATACCCTCGCCCTCGGCGACAAGAGCGACAGTTGCCCGCTGCTCTTCTTCGATCCCGACGGCAATCTCTGGATGTCCTTCAAGCGCCGCTACAGCCGCTACTCCACCCGCCCCAGCACCTTCTGGGAAACCTACCTTACGCGCCTCGATGGCGACCATTGGACCGACCCCATCGTCCTCCCCCACAGTTGGACCCGCAAGAGCACCCGCATGGGCCTCGCCGCGTCGAAAGGCCGCCTTTGGGCTTTCTGGCCCTCCGAAAACCGCGATTACGATTTCGCCAGCCGCCCCGAAGCCAACCGCGTCATCGCCGGTTCCCTGCCCCTGCCCGGCCCCGGCCGCGAGCCGCAACTGGTCCCTTTCGCGCCGCAGTCCAGCACCGAAGCCCCGCCGCTCCCCGGCACTGAACCGCGCGACATCGCTGCCATCCGCGCTTACCGCACCACCCTCGGGCAGCAGACGCTGCGCATCGTCCGCGGCGACCTCCATCGCCACACCGAGCTTTCCCAGGACACGGGCGGTGTGGGCGATGGCACGCTCCCCGAATTCTTCCGCTATATGATCGACGCCGCCGGCATGGATTTCGGCGCCGATACCGACCACCAGGCCGGCGGCACCGGCTACTGGTTCTTCATGATCCAGAAGATGACCGACATGTACCTCTTCCCCCACCGCTTCGTCACCCTGCACGCCTACGAGCGCAACATGGGCTTCCCTTTCGGCCACCGCAACATCATTTATACGAAGCGCGATTACCGCATCGTCCCCTTTTTCCAGAAAATGGACCCGCGCTTCCTCCTGCCCGACACCCCCGATGGCGAGATCCTCAACCAGAACAGCATGTTCTTCGGCAGCGCCATCCGCAACGACACGCAACTGCTCTGGGAAGAGGTCCGCAAATCCGGCGGCCTCTCCATCCCCCACACCAGCAGCAGCAGCACCATGGGCACCGACTGGAAGCCGAAGGAACCGTCCTTCGAGCCCGTCGCGGAAATCTATCAGGGCGCGCGCTTCAGTTCGGAAGCCAAGAACGTGCCCCGCGGCATCCGCGACGGCGAAGAGAAAAAGGCCTCCGGCGGATTTCAGGAAGCCGGCCTCATGTGGAACGCCTGGAAAAAAGGCTACCGCATCGGTGTGATCGCCAGCTCCGACCACGATTCCACCCACGTGTCCTACGCCATGGTCTACACTCCCGCCGCCACCCGCCAGGCGATCTTCAAGTCCATCGCCGAGCGCCACACCTATGGCGCGACGGACAATATCATCCTCGAATTCCGCCTCGGCGACCACCTCATGGGCGATGACTTCACCGCCTCGGAGCACCAGAACATCCGTGTGAAAGCCCACGGCACCGGCATCATCCAGACCATCCGCCTGATCCGCGATGCCACCTACATCTACACCTGGTCCCCCAACCAGCGCGACGCCGATTTCGAATACCGCGACGCCAGCGTCGGCCCCGGCGATCACTGGTATTACGTCCGCGTCGAGCAGCAAAATGGCGAATTAGCCTGGTCCAGCCCCATCTGGGTGCGCTACCGGTAGCGCTGGCGCGTTATGGTGGGACCGGTATTCAGCCTGTCCGTGCCAGCGTGCCGCGAAGCGGGGGTGCCCTGTGGGCCCGGCGCGCTCTGCACGGCCGCGGACAGCATTGGGCATAGCTGCCACATCTGCCAATCCGAGAGCCATAGTCGGTGGGGAGGTGAGCGCGCGCTGGGCGGCAGCCTTGCGAGCAACAGCGGCTTCTCGTCCAATCGGACCACCTCCGGCTTGCCGGCTACTCGCACGAGGGCTCTGACCCGAGATCGGGCGTAGCCTGTTGGTCGATAGCGGCAACCCGCGCTCGCCAATCTGAACTTGACTTGCGTAATCTCGTCGCCGTAAGCTAAGAATTCTTGGTATGGGACGCAAGGCGCAAAAGAACGATTCGTTGCCCGGTTCACTGGACATGTTAATTCTGCGGACGCTTTCGCTGCGCGACCTCCATGGATACGGCATCGTCCAGTTCATTCAACAATCGTCCGGCAACGAGCTCCTCGTCGAGGAGGGCTCGCTCTACCCCGCTCTCCAGCGGCTGGAGCTAAACGGCTGGATCGACGGTGTCTGGGGCGTGACGTCGAACAATCGGCGGGCGAGGATCTACAAGATCACCGCGGCTGGCCGCAAACAACTGGCGGTTGAAACCCGGAAGTACGCGAAACTCACGCTGGCGATCGCGCGCGTGATGGGGGCGGAGTGACGGACGTGTTACGACGGCTGAGGTATTGGATAGAAAGCGCCAGGCGCAGCGAGGCGCTGCGCGAGGAAATGGAACTCCACCTTGCGGAAAGAGCCGCGGAACTCGAAGCAGACGGTATGTCGGCGGAGCGCGCCCGGGCTGAAGCGCGCCGGCGATTTGGCAACGTCGGACTGAAGCACGAAGAGTCACGGGAGATTTGGATGACACGGTTTTGGTCGGAACTTGGCCAGGATATCCGCTATGGCTGTCGCACCATGGCCGCCAACAAGGCCTTCAGCGCCCTGGCGGTCTTGTCGCTGGCGCTCGGCATCGGGGCCAATACTGCGATCTTCAGCTTCATGGACTCGATTCTGTTGCGCTCGCTGCCGGTGGCCGATCCCGAGTCGCTGGTGGTCTTGAATTGGCATAGCCGGCCGCCCCAGAACGCCAACAAGGAATGGGTCCACGTCATGCACGGGGTACAAGGCCGCGCCTGGCCGGGCGACAAAGGCGAGATGCTCAGCGGGATGTTCCCGTACCCCGCGTTCGAGACGCTTCGCCAGGAGAATCCCGTCTTTGCTACGCTCTTCGGATACTTCAACGGACAAACCCATAACCTGGCCGTCCGCGGGCAGGCCACGAGCGCCGGCACGGAGTACGTCACCGGCGAGTATTTCCGCGGCCTGGCAGTGTCGCCGGCCGCGGGACGTCTGATCGACTCCGAAGATGACCGTCCAGGCGCGGCGCCGGTCGCCGTAATCAGTTTTGCTACCAGCCAAAATCGCTTTGGAGGAGCGCCGAATGCGGCTGGACAACCGATTCTCGTCGATAACGTGCCCTTCACGGTGATCGGCGTGGCGCCGCCGGAATTCTTCGGAGTCGACCCCGCGGCGGCGCCGGACCTCTACCTTCCGTTGCACACGAATCTGCTCGTGGACGGCGCCCGGGCGGCTCGCATGTATCCCGACGGAAACTTCTACTGGATCGAAATGATGGGCCGTCTGCGTCCCGGCATAAGCATGGCCCAGGCGCAGGCAGCGCTGGCTCCTCGTTTCCATAATTGGGTTGCAACCACCGCGACGACCGGCGGTGAGCGCGCCAAACTGCCCGCGCTGACGCTGAATCCCGGCGCCGGCGGTCTGGGTAGCTTGCGCCGCGAGTATTCCAAGCCTCTGTACGTGCTCCTGGCGATGGTGGGACTGATCCTGACGATCGCCTGCGCGAACGTCGCCAATCTGCTGCTGGCAAGGGCCGCCGCGCGACGCCGCGAAATGGCTCTCCGGCTCAGCCTGGGAGCGGGTCGGTTCCGCGTCGTGCGGCAGTTGCTTACCGAAAGTGTGATGCTGGCGTCGCTCGGCGGAGCGTTCGGGGTCTTGTTTGCGATCTGGGGCATGCGATCGCTGACGTTTCTGTTCTCCAACGGGCGGGAGAACTTTACG
>JAJYLS010000496.1 GCA_021787555.1 Acidobacteriota bacterium
GGTGTTGGGCGCGTGCGTAATCTTCCGGCACCCCGATGTCGATGAACATCCCGTCGGCTTCAAACGCCAGGGGGCGGATGGTGCGCACCTGGGGCATCAGCAACTGCTGCTCGAAGGAAAAGGGTTGTCCCGGCGGAATGCGCTCGATCACTTCGGCAGACAACAGATAGACCCCGGCATTGATATAGCCGGGACCACCGCGACCTTTCTCCAGGAAGCCGTGGATCACTCCATCCTCCAGCTCCAGTGCGCCATACCGGCTGACATCCGGCACCTGGCAGACTGCCACGCTCATCTGGGTCTGGGCATGCTGGTGGGCGGCCAGCATGTTCCGGTAATCGATCTCCAGGTAGGTGTCGCCGTTTAGCACGAAGACCGGAAACGCGCTGACTTGGTCGCCCGCCATGCGAATGGCGCCGCCCGTGCCGAGCGGATTTTCCTCGACCGAGTAGCACAGTTCCAGCGCTCGATAGCGATCGCCGAAATGGGCGCGAATTATCTCGTGCCGGTAGCCTACCGCCAATACCGCTCGACTGAAGCCCGCTTCCAGCAGGGCATCGAGAACCCATGCGAGGAAAGGACGGCCCGCTACCGGTGCCATCGGCTTGGGCAAGTCCGATATCACGCGCCGGAGGCGTGTCCCGAGCCCGCCCACCAGAATGATCGCCTGCATCATGCGCTGTAAACCGGCCGCGAGCGGCGGAGTGCTAATAGATCTTCCATCCCTGCGTCCCGATTTCCGTAAAGTGGCAGTTAAAGGTCTGGCCCCGGGTGGTGGATAACGCACGGATGACGTCCATGCGCCGCACCGGGTCCACCAGCAGTATCATGAAGCCGCCGCCCCCTGCGCCGGAAATTTTTCCCGCGCGCATGCCCGCCTCCTTGGCCAGGCGGTAGATCTCCTCGATCTGCGGGTTGGAAATGCTCTTGGCCATGCGTTTCTTGGCCCGCCAGCCGCTTTCCATGGACTCCACCAGGCCCTCGAAGTCGCCTTTCAGCAGGTTTTCCTTGGTGGAAATCGCTTCCCGTTTCAGTGCGTGCATCGCCTCGATGGCCGTGCTGTCGTGGCGCTTCACATTGCTCGCCTGCTCGTCGATGATCTGGGCCGATTCCCGTGACACCCCCCCGAAGTACAGCAACAACGACGCCTCGAGCTCGGAGATGATCCAGTTCTTGATGCGCAGCGGATTCACCACCACCCGCTCCCCGGGATGAAACTCCATGAAATTGAATCCGCCGAAGGTGGCGGCGTACTGATCCTGGCGTCCGCCCGAGAGGCCGACGTCGTGCCGTTCGACTTCAAACGCGAGGCGCGCGATGTCGTATTCCCCCATAGGGAGATTGAGCCATTCCACGAAGGCCTTGATCATCGACACCACCAGCGTGGACGAGGAGCCTAAACCGGAACCCGGCGGCGCATCGGTGTGGGTCGTCATGGTAAGGGGCAAGGGGACTCCGCCATTGAATTCTCGCACGATGCGGTTATAGACGCCCTTATGCAGGTCCAGCCGCCCGTCCAGCGGCAGTTCGCAAGCCGCTTCGCTCTCCCAGGATTCCTGCTTGTCGGCGGCCACCAGTCGAACTTTCCCGGGCTCGGCCATCGGCTCCAGCACGGTGTAGGCATACTTGTCGATGGTGGCGTTCAGCACCAGACCGCCGTAGGTATCGCAATAGGGAGAGACATCGGTACCGCCGCCGGCCAGACCAAGCCGAAGCGGGGCACGGGCTCTGATTTTCATGGGCAGGCCTCTTTGAGATAACATAACCGTCAGTTCGCCCCGGGGAGGGGCGCGTTCGACGCCCCGCCCGCCATCCAGGCTTCCAATCTGGCGCGCAAATCGGCGGCGACTTCCGGATGCTCGCCGATGACGTCGTTACGGCATTCGGGGTCGGTCCGCAGATCGAACAGCTTCCATAGCGCACCCTGGGCCAGCGGTTGATAGGTCAGCTTCCAGTCCCCGATGCGCACCATGCGATCCTTGGCCCTAACCACGCTTTCCTCGTATTCCGGTTTGAGCGCGATGGTGCCCAGCTTCTTGTCCGGGATCTCGAGCAGCTCGGGCAGCTTGGGGTAACGCAAATGGCCGGCGGGGGTGCCGGGCAGGTCCGTCAGCCAGATACCCGTTTCGCAAAATGCCGGCAACTCGGGGGGAGGCGCCGCCCCGCGCAGCAGCGGGGCAAGGGACACGCCTGCCATGCCGCCGGGAATGGGCAGCCCGGCCAGATCCAACAAGGTGGGCGCCAGATCCACGCTGCGCACCACCTGGCTGACCCGGCAGCCGCCGGATGTGCGGGGGTCGGCAATAATCAGCGGCACACGGGCAGAATAGTCGCCGATCGCCGAGTTGCCCTGACCCCAGGTCTCGTGCTCGAAGAACTCCATGCCATGATCGCTGAAAATGACGACTATCGTGTTGTCGGCAATGCCGCAGGCGTCCAGGTGGGCGCAGATGCGCGCCACCTCGTCGTCGAAACTTCGCACGCATCCGTCGTACAGGTCAAGGATTTGGTCCAGGTCGAATTCCTTGCGCGGCTCGCCTTGGCGGCGGATGATCTCGAACGGGTCCGTCAGCCGCGCCATGGCGAACTTGGAAGGGCCCCGGTAGAGGGGATCCGTATACAAAGTATAGTAGGGATAGCGGGATGCGAACGGGGGGTGGGTGCTGGCCATGAAGCTCATCAGGAAGAACGGCTCATCGCAG
>JAJYLS010000497.1 GCA_021787555.1 Acidobacteriota bacterium
ACAGGCCAGCCAGTACATGATCTGGTTTCGCACGCCAGGGGCCGAAACCGCTCTTGCGGCGGACAACTGCGCCTTGCTGGTGCGCGCGCTCGCGGCGACTGCCGCGCCGGGGACCTCCAGCGAAGCGGACCTCGACGCCTATCGAAGCGCATGGTCCCAACCCGGCGCGCTCACCGGTGGGTTGAATTATTACCGCGCTGCGCGCATCGGCCCCCCGGCGGCCGGCGAACCCGCAGCGAGCTTTCCGGCGTCCGGCGACCTGCGCGTTACGGTTCCCACACTCGTGATCTGGGGCGAACGGGACCACGCGCTGCTTCCCGGCAATCTCAATGGGCTCGACGCCTTCGTTCCTGATCTGAGAATCGAACGCATTCCGGAGGGCTCGCATTGGGTAGTTCATGAGAAGCCACAGGAGGTGAACCGTTTTCTGCGGCAATTTATTGCAGGTTGAAAGTCACCGGCGGTCAGACTTCTTCGGGGGGAGACCCGCGCGGAGAACCCCGCTTTTCTCGCGAATGAAGCCTTTGATGAATGCGGCATTCTCGGGAACGTCGGGCGTCATGTAGAACCAGTAGGAAGCGCTGCTCCTCCACAACCGGACGGCGGCCACGAGACGCCGGCAAAACAGGGACGCTATCATCCGGATGCCTCCTGGGGAGAAGCGCAAGATCACCTCGGCCCGCTGGGGACAGTCCTTCCCGGTGACGATGTAGTAGATGAGCAGGGCGAGGCTACGGAGCGGGTGAATGGCTTGTACCGAGGGCCGTTCCTGGCATGATTTGACGCTCCAAAAGACGAGCGGCGAGCAGCCAGGAGTCGACGTTACGCGATCCAGGCCGTAGTAATCCAAGTCGACCAGAATCTTCTTGCCGAACACTGGGTCGTTTTTGATCCGGGTAAATCGCTCCGGAATCGCAGCGCTGTGCCCCTCCCGGAGACTCCACCGGACAGCGAAGGGATGGACGCGGCCCCTGCTGTCGATCAGCGGCGTGTCTTCAGAATAGAGAGAGATCTCCGGATCTTCGATCAGGGCCAAGCCTAGGGTCGTCTTGCCGCCGGAGATCGGCATGCAGAACAGGGCGGGTTTGCCGGCCACGCTGATCCCTAATGCATGAAAGCGATGGAAACCACGCGCATCCAGATGTATACCCGCCAAGGCGATGATCAGATAGTAGGTGTAATGATGGAGCAGTTCTTCATCGGAGGAGACCACGCTGCCCCGATTAGCCGCCGCATCATAGCTTACGAGGGTTTCCGGGTAGCGGATCCGGCGGCTATCGCCCCAGCCGTAAGCACGGCCGTTGAAGTGCGTAAACAGGTAGCGCCCGCCATCTGCCTGCCGGTCCGGCTCGCGGCGCTCCGCCGTGACGGTGATGCAGGCGCCCGGGTCCGCGCGCGGTGCGGTGAAATACGAGAAATCGCGCGCCAGTTTCTCGATCAGATTCTCATCCGCTGAATCGACGGAGATGGAACACGGACCGAAGAAGAGGACAAGCTTCATCGGGTCAACTCGCGCATCAGTTCGTCCATCATGTGGAGATAGGGCTGGGTCCACTGCAAGTGGCTGCACGCAGGCTCGCGGTAGAGTTGCCGATACCGGCGGTATTTGCGCAGCAGAGTGGCGAGACGAATCGGCCGGCACGCTTCCGGCCGCATCAGGCGCAGGGAGGTTCGCGAGGCCAGGGTCCGGTTCATGACGCTCCAACGTCCGCCGATGGTTTTCACCCGCTCCGGGTGCTGCTCAAACCACTCGCTGGCGCGGATGTGCGAGCGGAACAGCGGCTGGCTGTCCGGCGTTTTGACCATCGCGTAGTTGTTGGTTGTGCAGATCCACTTCGGCGGCGTGCGCAGGAGTTGCCGCTTTAACAGATAGAGGCGGTGACCCAGATTGATGGGAACTTCGAGAAACGTACTTTCCCATCGGTACCCGGCGAATGCCGGTTCGGCGGCCTTCTCCACGGCGAGGGCTGCGTCTTCCGCGAACCAGTCGTCATCGTCGACCGGCAATACGAGAGCGCCATTGGGTACATCGTTCCAGTTCGTGCAGACGGCCTTGCGGACGGCGGCGAGATTGATTCGAGCGATTTCACGCAGGCGATGGCGAAACTCGTGGTAAGGGATGTTGAACGTCCGGTTCCAGATTTGGATGGTTGGCCGGAACTGAGGAGGCAACTGGGCCCAGAAGGCGGCTTCATTCGTCCAATCGGCCGTCTCGCGCACGCAAATGTAGATCATGCGGCGCCCTCGCGCGCCGCGCGCACGGAGGACTCGATCAGTTCGATGACGGCATCTAGTGCATTCTCGGCGTCGATCGAGTCGTTCATTTGGGAAAGCGACCGGCGAATTTCAGGGCTGTGCATCGACTGATCGATCAGTGCCACGAGTTGATCCGGCTTGAGGCCTTTCATCTTCGCGCCGGTGGCGATGCCGTGGTGGACGGCCCTTGCCATATTGCCGGGCTGATCGCGCATTCCCGGCACCACGACCATAGGCACCCCAAAGTGGATGCATTCCTGAACGGAATGAATGCCGCCGTGTGTCACCATTGCCGCGGCTTGCCGAAGGATAGCCAACTGGGGCGCCCATGCGACGACAAGCAGGTTTGAGACATCCACACGATGCCGATCCGCTTCCTGCCGTGAGCCCACGCTGAGCACCCATTGCCAGTCCGATCTGAGCCGCGCCGCGGCGACCACGGT
>JAJYLS010000162.1 GCA_021787555.1 Acidobacteriota bacterium
CTCGTATGCTCTCCTGAAATTGGGCGGACCACATCCGCCGGCATACCGGCTGGGCCGCCCACGGGAGAACTATGTTCGAACCATCCTTCCGCCAATCCTCATCCGGCAAGACCGCTTCGCCAGTCGCAACGGCTCCGCGGCAACTCCCGTCTACACAGCAACTTCGGAGAAAATTGGGTTCGTTCCGCAAAACTCCAAAACCGCTTCCACCCTCCGCCCCGCCGCCAGCCCACCCCGACGAAATTGGCTTCGTTCCGCAACTTTCCAGAATCACTTCCCGCCCCAGCCCCCGCCGCCCTCAGGCACAGCGGCCCTCACCAACCCAACCCCTTCCCCACCAGCAGCTTACAACCAAATTGGCTTCGTTCCGTCCCCTGACCCCTGGCCCCCGGCCCCTGGTCCCTGCGTGCCCCCAACCCCTGCGACCCCCCGCGGGCCGCCATTCGCCGCTGATTTTCAGCCTTTCAGACCCGCTTCCCTTGTATTCCCTTGCACATCGCGCGAAACTGAGACATCCCATGGGCATCAACGTCGGGCTCGACATCGGCGCGATCAGCCTCAAGCTGGCCGCCCTTGGCAATCCGCTGGACTGCGGGCGGCTGGAAACCCTGTGCGCGGCTAACCCGCAGTTTCGCATGGCGGAACTGGCGGGCAGACCCATCGTGCTTTCCGACTACCGGCGCATCGCCGGCAGCCCCATCCAATCCGCCTACGACCTGCTCCACGACTTCCAGGAAGCCGTTCCCGAGCATTGCGTCGAAGGCATTCGCGTCACCGGCTCGGGCAGCCGCACCATCGCCAAGGTCCTGGGTTTGTACTTCGAGAACGAATTCAAGGCCATTGCCCGCATGATGGGCGCGTGCCATCCGCAGGTGCGCACCATTTTCGAGCTCGGCGGCGAAAGCTCGAAATACATCCGGCTCGACGGCGGCAGCATCCGGGATTACGACCGCTCCGGCGAATGCGCCGCGGGCACCGGCTCCTTCCTCGATCAGCAGGCGCTGCGCATGAAGTATTCGGTCGAGGAGATCGGCGGCCTGGTTTGCGACGCGGGTTGCTCCGCGCGCATCGCCGGCCGCTGCTCGGTCTTCGCCAAGAGCGACATGATCCACGCGCAGCAGAAGGGCTATTCCCCGGCCGAAATCCTGCGCGGGTTGTGCGACGCCGTGGCGCGCAATTTCAAGAGCGCCATCGTCAAGGGCCGCCCGGTCGAAGCGCCGGTCGCGCTCATCGGCGCCGTGTCGCAGAACGCCGGCGTGGTCCGCGCGCTGCGCGAGGCCTTCGGGCTCTCCGAAGACGGCCTGCTGGTTCCGCCGGAATATGCGTGGTGCGGCGCCATCGGCAGCGCCATGCTGGAAGCCGAGGAGCCGCGCAAGCGCTCCATCCTGGAAATCCATCGCCTGCGCCAGCACGCCTCGGAAACGCCGGTGCAGGACACCCATCCGCTCTCCATGGAGAACGTGGTGCTGCTGCGCGGCCGCGTCGGCACCTACGTGGCGCCGCCCGATCACTCGAAAATTCCCGCTTACCTCGGCCTGGATATCGGCTCGGTTTCCACCAACGTGGTGGCCATCGACGAATTCGGCGCCGTCATCCACGACATTTACCTGCGCACCGCCGGCCGGCCCATCGAAGCCGTGCAGGAGGGCCTTTCCGAGTTGGACCGCCTCTGGGGCAAGCGCCTCGAAATTCTGGGCGTGGGCACCACCGGCTCGGGCCGCGAGCTGATCGCCGAATTCGTTGGCGCCGACGTGGTCAACGACGAGATCACCGCCCACAAGACCGGCGCCCTGCGCGTCTCCAGCACGCTCGGCGACGCGCCCGTGGACACCATCTTCGAAATCGGCGGCCAGGATTCCAAATTCATCTCCATCGAAAACGGCGTGGTGGTGGATTTCGCAATGAACGAAGCCTGCGCCGCGGGCACCGGCTCGTTTCTCGAGGAGCAGGCCGAAAAGCTGGGCATCAGCATCAAGGGCGAGTTCGCCAAACTGGCGCTTTCCGCCGCCAATCCCACGCGCCTCGGCGAGCGCTGCACGGTGTTCATGGAGCGCGATGTCACCGGCTGGCTGCACAAGGGCGAAACCATTCCCAACCTCCTGGCCGGGCTGGCCTATTCCATCGCGCTCAATTATCTGAACCGTGTGGTGCGCGGCCGCAAGATCGGCGAGGTCGTTTATTTCCAGGGCGGCACCGCGTACAACGACGCCGTGGCCGCGGCGTTCGCCAGCCTTCTTGAGAAGCGCATCGCCGTCCCGCCGTACAACGGCGTCATGGGCGCCATCGGGATGGCGCTCATCGCGCGCGAGTGGCACCAGACCACCCACGCCGCCACGCGCTTCCGCGGCTACGATCTCACGAAGCTCCACCTCAAGACCCGCGATTTCGTCTGCAAGGCCTGCTCGAATTATTGCGACATGAAGGAGTTCATCATCGAGGGGCAGAAGAGTTACTGGGGCGATAAGTGCTCGGATAAGTTCCGCAAGCCGTCGCCCACCGGCCGCCAGCCGGTAATCCAGGACTTATTCGCTTATCGCGACGAGTTACTGAACGGCCTGGCGCTTCCAGCGCCTTCCGGCTCCGGTTTTCGCGTCGGCATTCCGCGCGCCATGTCGCTGATCGACCGGCTTCCCTTCTGGCGCCGCTACTTCGCCGAACTGGGCATCGAGACCGTGCTCTCGCCCGCCACCGATCCGCGCATCGCGGCGGCCGGTCTCGAGATCTCCGTCGCGCAGCCCTGCTATCCGGTGCAGGTGGCGCACGGCCACGTGAAAGTACTTTTCGATTCCCGGGTGGATTACGTCCTGGTACCCAACATGGCCGACGCCGAAGGCGGCGAAGACAACGCCGCTTCGCATTACTGCCCCTGGAACCAGACGCTGCCGTGGGTGCTGCGCGCGGCGCCGGCTTTAGAGCCGCATCGCCACAAGCTCCTCACCCCCACCCTGCATTTTCAACTCGGCATGCCGCGGATCAAGAGTTCCCTCGCGGAAACCATGCGCCGCCTGGGCATTTCGCGAAGCGCCAGCGACCGCGCGGTCAACGCCGCCTATGCCGAGCAGCGCCTTTTCCAGGAGCGCCTGCTGGAGGCCGGCCGCCTCGCGCTCGAGACCCTCGACCAAACCGGCGAGCCCGCGCTGGTGCTGGCCGGCCGCGGCTACAACATTTACGATCGTGCCGTAAATTGCGACATCCCGCGCAAATTACGCCACCGCTACGGCGCCAATGTCATCCCATTAGATTTCCTGGTGACCGGCTGCGAACCCATCGAAGAAATTCACGCCAACATGTTCTGGATTTCCGGCCGCAAGATTCTGGAAGCCGCGCGCGTGGTGGCTGCGCATCCCAACCTGCACCTCGTCTACCTCACCAATTTCAAGTGCGGGCCGGACTCCTACATCAAGCATTTCGCGCGGCAGGCCGCCGGCGCGCCGCTCCTGGTCCTCCAGTTCGACGGCCACGGCAACGATGCCGGCTACATGACGCGCTGCGAAGCGTATCTCGACAGCAAAGGAATCCTGCGATGCTACCAGGCAACGGCAGCGGCAGCCACCCACTGAGCGCCAAGCGCGTTTACATTCCGCCCATGGCCTACGGCAGCGCGCGCGCATTTGCCGCCGCCTTCCGCGCCATTGGCCTGGATGCCGAACCCACGCCGCCTTCGGATAACCGGACGCGCGAACTGGGCGCCCGCTACACCTCCGGCGACGAATGCTATCCGGCCAAAGTGACCGTGGGCGATTTCATGAAGCTGCTGGAGAAGCCGGAGACCGACCCGGCGCGCATCGCCCTGTTCATGCCCACCGCCGAAGGCCCCTGCCGCTTCGGCCAGTACGCCTCCTACCTGCGCCACGTGCTGGACACCAACGGCCACGCCGATCTCGAAATTCTCTCTCCCAGCAGCCAGAACGCCTACGATGGCCTGGGCGACCTGGCACGCCCCTTCGTGCGCACCGGGTGGCGCGCGCTCCTCTGCGCCGACCTTCTCCAGAAACTCCTGCTCATGCACCGGCCTTACGAAGCCGCCCGCGGCGATACCAATGCGGTCTACGAAGAATCGCTGTCGGACCTCTGCCGCACGCTGGAGGAAACCCCGCCCGATCCCGCACCGCAACTCCACGCGCTGCGCGACTCGCTGGTGCGCAGCCGCGACCGCTTCCGGCGCCTCGCCGGCCGCCGCGACGGATCTCTCCCGCTCATCGGCATCGTGGGCGAAATCTTCTGCCGCCTGAACACCTTCTCGAACGAGAACCTGGTCGAAACCCTGGAGCAGTACGGGGCCGAGGCGTGGCTCTCGGATATTGTCGAATGGATCTGGTACACAAATTCCGAGCATTTCCGCAAGCTCAAGCTGGAGGGCCGCATCTGGACCACCGAGGCGCTTGGCGCCTGGGTGCGCAAGCGCGTCCAGAAACATGACGAACACGTTCTGATCGAGCCGTTCGCCGAAGATTTCCGCGACCGGGAAGAACCGGACGTGTATGAAGTGCTGGAATGCGCCCGCCCCTACCTGCCGCGCGAGGGCGCCTTCGGCGAAATGGTGCTGAACGTCGGCAAAGCCGTGTACCTGGCGCGCAAGGGCGCGGCGGGGATCATCGACATCAGCCCGTTCACCTGCATGAACGGCATCGTGTGTGAAGCCATTTACCCGCGCGTCAGCCGCGATCTCGGCGGCATTCCCATCCGCAATTTCTACTTCGACGGTACGCAATCCGACCTCGACCGCGACCTGGGCGTTTACATGGAACTGGCCAGAGGTCACCGCCGCTCTTTCCAAGAACAGCCATAAGAATTCACCACGGAGCCGCCGAGAACGCAGAGATTTCACGGAGAACTTCCTCCTTTGGTTTCTCTGTGTGCCTCCGTGCTCTCCGTGACTCTGTGGTGAAGTGCTGGTGACTGGGCCGACGCCATTCGGCGGTAGAATCTCTGCATGGAAACTCTCTCCGGCAAATCCGCCATCGTGACCGGGGGCACGCGCGGCATCGGCCGGGCCATCGCCGCGCGGCTGCTCCGCGAAGGTGCGGCCGTAGCCATTTGCGGGCGGTCCGCCGAATCCGTCACCCGCGCCATTGCGGAAATGCAGCCTCTCGGGAGAATCACCGGCCACCCGTGCGATGTAACTAAATTCAATGAAGTGCGCAACTTTTTCCATACAGTGGAAACGGAACTCGGCGGTCTCGACATTCTTGTTAACAACGCGGGATTAGGTGTTTTCCGGAAGGTTGCGGAAATGACCCCAGAAGAATGGCTGCGCAATATCGAGGTGAATCTCAACGGCGCATTCTATTGCTCGCACGAGGCGCTGGCCGCATTTTCGCACCGGGGCGCGGGCTCCATCGTGAACATCTCCAGCCTTGCGGGGAAGAACGCCTTCAGCGGCGGCGCCGGTTATAATGCCGCCAAATCCGGCCTGAACGCGTTCAGCGAGGCCATGATGCTCGATCACCGCTACGACAACGTGCGCGTGACTTACATTATGCCGGGCAGTGTCGCTACAGAATTCGCTGGAGGTCCCTCCGGCCGCAGCGGCGACACCGGTTGGATGATCGCGCCCGAGGACGTGGCTGAAACGGTCGCCCTGGTGCTGCGCATACCCACTCGCACCATGATTAGTCGTATAGAAATGCGCCCTTCGCGCCCGCGGAAGTAAGCTTCCTCACGCGTTTTGCGAGGCCGGTCCCGTTCTGTTCCGGCGAAACGAAGGCGCCGGCGTGTGGCATGCCGCTTGCACTGCTAATGGCAGAATGACACTAGGATTGGGGATCGAGAAGAGGGGCAATATGGGGCGGCTTAACAGGCAACTTGATCCGACACAAACTGGCTTCGAGGCGGAAAAGCTCGAGGTGGACTTGCACAAGCGCATTGTCGGCCAGGACGAAGCGATCGAACAGATCATTAACATTTATCAGACCTATTTGGCGGGAATGGCCAGCGCCGGCCGTCCAATAGGTAATTTTCTTTTCCTCGGCCCCACCGGTTCGGGGAAGACGCGCCTAGTCGAGGCGACTTCCGAAAGTCTCGTCGGCGATGCGCGCGCCGTGATTAAAATCGACTGCGCGGAGTTCCAGCACAGCCACGAAATCGCCAAGCTGATCGGCTCGCCTCCCGGATATCTGGGCCACCGCGAGACGCATCCGCTGCTCAGCCAGGAAGTGCTCAACCAGTACCATACCGAAAAGATGAAGCTGAGCTTCGTGCTTTTCGACGAAATCGAAAAAGCCAGCGACGCGCTCTGGAACCTGCTACTGGGGATTCTGGATAAGGCCACCCTGACGCTGGGCGACAACCGCCGCGTGGATTTCTCCCGCGCCATGATTTTCATGACCAGCAACCTGGGCGCCGCGGAGATGTCATCCATCCTGCGGCCGAGCGTGGGCTTCGCCGCTGGCGAGACGGAGCGCCAGCACGCGGCGGGGGTCGTGGACGAGGAACTCTCCGACAAAATTGCCCGCGCCGGCCAGGAAGCCGCGCGCCGCAAGTTCGCGCCGGAGTTCATGAACCGCATCGATAAGACGGTGGTGTTCAAGCCGCTCGGCG
Source organism: Acidobacteriota bacterium (assembly GCA_021787555.1). Lineage (GTDB taxonomy): Bacteria > Acidobacteriota > Terriglobia > Bryobacterales > Bryobacteraceae > JAJYLS01. The sequence goes on from JAJYLS010000162.1 coordinate 6,541, forward strand.
AACCGGAGCTGCGCAAAATCCTCGGTCTCGAGCTCAACATCGTGCAGCAGCGCATTTTCAGCTCGGCCAGCGGCGCGCCGTTCGTCTTCTCTTTGACGGAGCCGGCCAAGGACTACCTGTTGCGCATGGGAACGGACATGAAGTACGGTGCGCGGCACCTGAAACGGGCCATCGACCGCAACCTGGTTCACCCGCTTTCGAACCTGATCGCCACCGACCAGGTGCGCGGCGGCGACCTCATACGCGTGGACTTCGACGGCTCCGTCGAGCGGTTGACGTTCTTTAAGGAGGCGGAAGACATGCCCGCCTATGCCATGGTGCAGATGGTGGACACGTCCATCGCTCCGCCGCTGGGCACTTTCTCGGCCGGCGCCGTGGCCGAGACGCCGCGCGCGGCGAATGCCCGGGGGCAGCGGCGGTAGCCCGCGAAACACGCCTCTTCGGCGGCGTACCATGTTGAAATGGACTGGCAACTGGACGCCGCCGAAACCCGCGTGTTAGGCGCTCTCCTCGAAAAAGAAATCACCACCCCGGATTACTACCCGCTCTCGCTCAATGCGCTGGTCAACGCCTGCAATCAGAAATCGAACCGCGATCCCGTGGTGAGTTATGACGAAGCCACGGTGGAGAATGCGCTCGAAAGCCTGCGCACGAAAGGCCTGGCCCTGCGCATCAGCGGCGGCGACAGCCGCGTCCCCAAACACGCCCAGCGTTTCACGGAAAAGCTGAACCTGGGCCGGCGCGAAGCCGCCGTGCTTTGCGTCCTGATGCTGCGCGGCCCGCAGACCCCGGGCGAATTGCGCGGGCGCACCGAGCGGCTCTACGCCTTCGACGATCTGGGCTCGGTAGAAAGCACGCTCGACCGGCTGATCGAAATGGAATTCGTCGTCAAGCTGCCCCGCCAGGCGGGATTCAAGGAGGCGCGCTACGCCCACATCCTCTCGGGCGAGCCGCCAGCCGCCGCCGCTGCGCCCGAGGAGCCTGCCGCCGTGCACGCCGCCTCGGACCGCGATCGCATCGCGGAACTGGAAGCCGAGATCGCCGAGCTCCGCCGTGAATTCGAAGACTTCCGCCGCCGCTTCGAGTGAAGCTGACTCCTGGCTCCTGCTGTTAAACTAGAGTTAATGCGTTTCTGTCTGTGTCTGCTCGCGCTGGCGGCCGCGGGTTTCGCCGCCAATCCGAAGGCTTCCACTACTCTCAACGGCAAGCTCCTCATCAAGGAGGGCCAGCCACCCCGCATCGAAACGGCGGACCAGACGCTGGTCACTCTCGCCGGCGACGACACTACCAGCAAGGTCCTCACCGACAAGCGCCTGGATGGCTTCGAGGTTCAGGCCAAGGGCCATTTCACCTCGCCCGGGCATTTTCTCATCGATCCCAGCTATAACCATTCCCTGCTGGTGCGAAAAGACGGTAAGCTAAAGTTGATCGCCTATTGGTGCGACACTTGCTCGATTCGCGCATACACGCCCGGCGCCTGCGTCTGCTGCCAGCGGGAAACCACGCTGGACCTTATCGATCCCGACAAGCCGCCCGCCGATGGCCAGCCATAGCGCCGGCGCTCCTCGCTCTCTTTCTGCCCCTTATGTCCCAAGCTGCGAACTATTCCGTCCGCAAGATCGTCGTGGATGGCATCGAGGTGGTGCAACTCGTGGATGCCGCGCGCCATATGGAAGTCTCCATCGCGCCCGCCGTCGGCAACATGGCCTACGAGTTCAAGGTCGCGGACCAGAACATTCTCTGGTTCCCGCTGCACAGCCTGGCCGATCTCCGGGATTCGCACACCTTCTGCGCCATTCCGTTTTTGGAGCCCTGGGCCAATCGCCTGAGCGGCGATTATTTTTGGGCCAACGGCAAGAAGTATCTCCTGAACCCCGATCTCGGCAATTTCCGCCGCGACAATCACCAGAAGCCGATCCACGGCCTGCTCAGCTTCTCGAATCTCTGGAAGTTGGAGACCGCGGCCGCCGACGCCCACTCGGCTTATGCCACCAGCCGCCTGGAATTCTGGAAGCATCCCGAGCTGATGGCACAGTTCCCCTTCGCCCACACCATCACCATGACCTACCGCCTGGCCGATGGGGAACTGCAAGTCGAGACCACGCTGGACAACCTTTCCGCCGAGCCCCTGCCCGTGGCCATCGGCTTCCATCCCTATTTCCAGCTCCACGACGCCCCGCGCGACGATTGGAAAGTGCACATCGCCGCGCGCGACCACCTGGTGCTCAACAGCTTCCTGATTCCCACCGGCGAGGTGAAGCCGGCGGACTATCCCGAGGCAGCCCGGCTGGACAACACGCAGTTCGACGATGGTTTCACCAACCTGGTCCGCGGCCCCGACGGCCGCGCACGCTTCTGGGTTGAGGGCAAAAAGCAGCGCATCACCGTGACCTACGGCCCGAAATTCCAGGTGGCCGTGGTGTACGCGCCACCCGCCCGCGAATTCATCTGCTTCGAGCCGATGGCGGCTATCACCGATGCCTTCAACCTGGCGCACGCCGGTATTTACAAGGACCTCGAGAGCATCCCGCCCGGCGGCCAGTGGAAGGAAAGCTTCTGGATTACGCCGACGGGATTCTAATCGAAATCGATGTCCCGCCGGGGCGGTCCGGTGTCCGGGCTTTCCTTAGCGCGCTTGAAGAGCTCGTCGAATTTCTTGGCCAGCACTTTGCCGTGCTCTTTCTCGGCCTCGAACTGCTTCTGGAAGACCTGTTCGCGCCGCGCGCCTTCGCCCTTCAGCTTGGCGACTTCCGCCGCCAGGTCCTCAATCGGCAGCGGCTTTTGGGGAATGGTGTGCGCGATTACCGCGCGCGTTTCCGGATCAATCTTGAGAATCGCCTCGCAACACGGGCACGCGACCTCGAACATAGCTTGCGCCATAAATCCATGTTAAAACACCGAAGGCCCGCAACACAGTCCGGAGAGCTGTATCACGGGCCCAGGGGAGACGATTGTGAAGGATTTTATGGTCAGATGGAAGGGTTTCTATGCGAGGTGACTCGTTAGGCGGGTATCTTGCAGAGGATCAATCGTCTCTCCGTGGGCCTGTACAATCTTAGTCACGCCTTTACTTAAGCAATCCCCTCGCCAAACTTCCATCCCCTTTTAAATCAAATGACTAGCCCGATCCACCCGGAATCTTATAGGCAAAATTGGCACGCTAGTGTCAACTTTGTGCACCGAAAACGTACAGTTACGAACTCGACCCCCGCGCCCTACGGAAAATTCTGCTGGGGCCGCCACAGGCTCCTCACTCCTCAACTCCTAACTCCTCCTGTTATATTGGCGTTTGTGAAGCCGCAAACTGAATCCGTGCTCGACCTGTTCCGTGCCGCCGGCGCCTACCTCGAAGGCCATTTCCTCCTGACCAGCGGTCTCCACAGCGGGGCATACCTGCAATGCGCGCTGGTGTTGCAGCATCCGCGGGCCGCCGAAAGCCTGGGCCGGCTTTTGGCGCAGGAACTGCGGAAACAGGCAGCGGAGCCCGTGGCGCTGGTGGCCTCGCCGGCGCTGGGCGGCCTGATCATCGGCCACGAGGTGGCCCGCGCGCTGGGCGCCCGCTTCATTTTCACCGAGCGCGACGCCGTGACCAAGAAAATGTCACTGCGCCGCGGCTTCACCGTGTCACCCGGCGAAACCGCGGTGGTGGTCGAGGACGTCATCACCACAGGCGGCAGCACGCAAGACGTGGTGGACGTCCTGAATGCCGCGGGCGCCAACGTGCTGGCCGCAGGGTCCATCATCGACCGCAGCGGCGGACGCGCCGAAGTGGGCGTCCCGCGCGCCGCGCTGGCCACACTCCAGGTGGCCGCGCACTCTCCCGGCGAATGCCCCCTGTGCGCGAGCGGCATTCCCGTGGTGAAGCCCGGCTCGCGCCCCGCCTGATGCCGCGCCGCATCAAGATTACGCTGGCCTATGACGGAGGCGGCTTTCACGGATGGCAGGTCCAGCCCGGCCTGCCCACCATCCAAGGCGCCCTCGAAGAAGTCTTCTCCGCCATCGACGAGCGGCCCGTCGCCGTTGCCGGCTCGGGCCGCACGGATGCGGGCGTTCACGCCCTCGCTCAAGTCGCGGCCTTGGATCTCGAAAACCCTATTCCGCTGCCCAACCTGCGCCGCGCGGTGAACCGTCTGCTGCCGCACGCAATCCGCGTGCTTTCGGCCGAAGAGGTGGGCGCCGATTTCCATCCGCGCTTCCAGGCCCGCGCCAAGCTTTACGAATACCGCATCTGGCGCCCGGAGGTCTGTAGCCCGTTCGACTGGCCGTATGTCCACCACTTCCCCTATCCCCTGGACGAGGACCGCATGATCGAGTTCGCCCGGGCTTTCGAAGGCGAGCACGACTTCACCGCCTTCGCCGCCGCCGACGATCGCGATGCCCTGGGCCGCTCGAAACGCCGCACGATCTTCTCCTCCATCCTGGAGCGGGCCGGCGGAATGCTGATCTACCGCGTCCGCGGCAGCGGATTCCTCAAGCACATGGTGCGGAACATTGTCGGGACGCTGATCGAAGCCGACAAGGGCAACCTCGCGGATGTGGCCGTGCTGCCGCCCGAATGCGGCCCCACGGCGCCGGCGAAAGGGTTATTCCTGGTGAAGGTGGAGTATTGAAGGCAGGAGTCAGGAGCCGCCATTCTGACTTCTGTCTCCTGACTTCTGACTCCGCGAAATCAAAAGGCCGCCTGGTTCGCAGGCGGCCCAACTGAGTCCGGAGGCATAGCCCTCCTTTCGGAGCCGGCAGCACACTCAGGAATCACTACCAGTCCTGATTCCTTTTTCGCATAAAACGTACAGGCCCTCAAGTCCCGGGTGCCCGCGAAAGCACTATAGAATACGCTTACTTTCCCGCGTGGGAGTCGTCGCCGGTTTTGCCCACTGCCGGGCGGCCGTTGACCACCAGCGTCTCGATGGTTTCCGGCGAGCGCAGCACCGCTTCCACCCTTGCGGCAAGCTCCGCCGGTTGAAAGGGCTTTTGCAAAAAATGGAGATCCGACACCGGTATACCGTAGAATTTGCAGACCTCCGCGCCCACATGGCCGGAGACGAAGAGCACCTTGACAGCGGAGTTCAACTTGAGAATGGCCTTGGCCAACTCGCAGCCATTCTTTCCCGGAAGAGAAATATCCGAAACGAGTAGCACGATCGACCCGCCGTACTGTTCGAAAATCCGCATTGCGCTGTCGTAACCCGTGGCTTTTAACGCGGAATAACCTTGTCCGGCGAGGGTATCGGCCATTGCCCTGAGCTCATCTCCCTCGTCGTCCACAACTAAGATGGTTTCCCCATACCGGTTCATATTTAGGTCCTCACGCAAGTTGAAGCGGGACGCTGAATACAATTGGAGACAGAGCGAGCATCTCGAATACCATTTCGGCACGCTGTAGGAGAAAATCTGAACCGGCCGGCTACCGCGCCGCCGGTATCGCGGCGACGTCCTTCCACTCGCCGGCGCCGGTCGAGGGTTGGCACTCGTAAATCTGCGGCGCGACGCCGAACTGCTTCTGGTACGCGCGGCCGATCTCGGTTTGAAAACGCACCGCCGCATCCGGCCGCAGCATGGTTACGGTGCAGCCGCCGAAGCCGCCACCGGTCATGCGCGATCCGATCACCCCGGGAATGCCCAGCGCCGCATCCACCAGGAAATCCAGTTCCGGGCAGCTCACTTCGTAATCGTGTTGAAGACTGCGGTGCGATTCCACAAGCAGCTTTCCCATGGCCGCAAGATCGCCACGGGCCGCGGCCTGAATGAAGCGCTCCACGCGGCCATCCTCGGTCACCACGTGGCGCGCGCGCCGGAGGACCGGATCGGGCAGACCGGCGGATTCGACCTGTTCGGGCGTGGCGTCGCGCAGGCTGGCCACCTGCATCCGCGCGGCGGCCTCCGCGCATTCCGCCACCCGTTCCTTGTACGCCGAGCCCGCCAGGGCGTGCTTCACCATGGTGTTCACCGCCATGAAGGCGATTCCGCCGGGCAGCCGCACGTCGCGATGCTCCAGGCTGCGGCAATCGATCTCGACCGCCGTGTTTTCCTGCCCGAAGACGGAGATGTACTGGTCCATGATGCCGCAGGGCATCCCCACGAATTCCCGCTCGGCGCGCTGGCACAGGCGCGCCAGTTCGAGCGGCGCCAGCACGCGGCCGTTCAGGAAGGCCAGCGCCGAGGAGACCTCCAGCGCGGCCGAGGAGCTCAACCCCGAGCCTTCCGGCACCGTGCTGCGGATCAGCAGGTTGGCCGGCGCGATGGCGAACCCGGCGCGCACCAGTTGCTGCGCCACGCCGATGGGGTAATCGGTCCAGTGCTGCTGCGGCTGGAGCCCGGCGATGGCGCCGGCGTCGAATTCGCGCGTTTCGCCGTGGTGCTCGGAGTGGATCCGCAGCTTGCCGCCGGCAGACGGCGCGGCGGCCACGTACGTCGCCAGTTGCAGCGCCACCGGGCAGACGAAGCCCAGGTTGTAATCGGTGTGTTCGCCGATCAGGTTCACGCGGCCGGGCGCGCGATACACGCGCAGCCCCTCGGCCGCAGCGTAGAGTTTCCGGAAGTTTTCGGTCATGGGCGTCTCCGCGCTGCCCGCCAGGCCATCAGCAGCATGAATGCCCCGAAAGCCAGCATCGTCAGGCCGCAATACAAATTCACGTTGGCGGAGGTCAGCGCCGCCCGCTCATCCGGAGCGAGGAGCCCCATCCCCAGCAGGAGGATCCCGATCACGGCGAAAAATGAGCCTATTGGCAATCTCAAGTCCAGCATGTCACGATAGGTGATTATGTCCT
>JAJYLS010000498.1 GCA_021787555.1 Acidobacteriota bacterium
GCCGAGCGGCGTAGCGGACTACGCGGCGGCACTTCTCTCCGAACTGCGCAAGCACGCCGCCGTGGTAGTAGCGCCGCGCCGCTGCGACATCGCGCTCTACCACCTGGGCAACAACGCGCTGCACGCGGAGATCTACCGCCGCGCGCTGGAAACGCCGGGAGTCGTGGTGCTGCACGACGCCGTCCTGCACCATTTCCTCCTCGGCCAGCTCGACGAGCGCGCCTACATCGAAGAGTTCATCTACAACTACGGCGAATGGAATCGCGCACTGGCCGGGGAGCTGTGGCGCGGCCGCGCGGCCTCCGGCGCCGACCCCCGCTACTTCGCCTATCCCATGCTGCGGCGCGTGGCCGAGCGGGCGCGGGCGGTCGTGGTGCACAATCCGGGCGCCGCGGCGCTAGTGCGGGCACACGCTCCGCAGGCGCGCATCGTCGAGATCCCTCACCTCTTCCAGGCGCCGCGGCCCGCGCCCGCGCCGGCCGAAGCAATGCGCTACCGCGAGCGGCTTGGCATTTCGCCGGGCGCTTTTCTCTTCGGCATCTTCGGCTATCTGCGGGAGTCGAAGCGGCTGGCTACGGTGCTGGAGGTGTTCGCCGGGCTACACCAAGAGATTCCGCTCACCGCGCTGTTGGTGGCCGGCGATTTCGTTTCGAGCGACCTCGCCCGCGCCGTCGCGCCGCTCGTGGCCGCGCCGGGCGTCATTCGCCTGCCGCATCTGCCGGAGCGTGAGTTCTGGCTGGCCGCTTCCGCCGTGGATGCGTGCATCAACCTGCGCCATCCGGCAGCCGGCGAAACCTCCGGTATCGCCATGCGCCTGATGGGCATCGGCAAACCGGTTTTCGTCACCGATTCGCTCGAATGCTCGCGGCTCCCCGAGGACGCCTGCGTCCGCATTCCGCCGGGACTCGCGGAGCGCGACTCGCTCCGCCAGCACATGATTCTGTTAACATCGATGAACGAGGTGGCCGCAGCCATCGGCCAACGGGGAGCCGGGCACATCGCGGCGCACCATCGGGTCCAGGAAATCGGCAAGAGATATTTCGAGCTACTGTGCGAACACCGTACCTGATCCTGGTCGTGAGCGCGGCGTTGACCGCGGCCCAGAGTTCGGTCGTCAAAGACCTGCACGTTCCCGTGCGCATGCGCGACGGCGTCCGCCTGGCCGCCAACATTTTCCTGCCCGCTGAACACGGCCGTTTCCCCGCAATCCTGATCCGCACGCCTTACGGCAAGTACAGCGACATCTCGAAGACCTATCAGTTCTTCGTCGATCACGGGTACGCGATCGTGATGCAGGACGTGCGCGGCCGCTACGAATCGGGCGGCATTTTCGATCCGCTCCGGCAGGAACCGGCGGATGGCGACGACACCATCGACTGGATCGTGCGCCAGCCGTGGTCGGACGGCAAGGTGGGAATGCTCGGCGGCTCCTATCTGGGCATCGTGCAGTGGAAGGCGGCGATTGAAAACAACCCGCACCTGAAGGCGATTTTTCCGGTGGTCTCCGGCGACGACGATTACCGCGACCGCTTCTACTCGACCGGCGGCGCCATGAAGCTGGGCAACCGCCTGGGATGGATGTCGGAGAACATGAAGGCGCCCGGTTACCATCCCGACTTCGGCAAATTCGTTCTGCACCTGCCCTTGGCCACCGCGGATATCGCGGCCACCGGTTGGGAAACGAAGATGTTCCGGGACGTTGTGCGCCATCCGGCGTTCGACAGTTTTTGGCGCGGAATCAGCACCCGGGAGCAGATCTCGAAAGTTCGCGTCCCGGTGTTTTCGACCGGCGGCTGGTACGACAATTTCGCCGAAAGCGACCTGGACGCTTACACCGCGCTGCACAAGCGTTCGGGACTGAACCGTATTCTGATCGGGCCGTGGCCGCATAATATGTCCATCAAATTTCCCGGGGTGGATTTCGGGCCGGATTCGCAGGTGCCCATGCGCTCCCTGCAAATCGAATGGTTCGACCAATGGCTGCGGGGCAAGGACACGCCACTGGTCTCGCATCCGCCGGTGAAGATTTTCGTCATGGGCGCCAATCGGTGGCGCGAGGCGCGCGCCTGGCCTCCGGAAGGCGCGCGGGAGCGCAGCTTTTATCTGGCCAGCCGGGGGCGCGCGAACGGTCTGGATGGCAACGGCGCCCTCGACGAGCGCCCCTCGCGCGCCGCCCCCGCCGACCGCTACGAGTTCGACCCCCGCAATCCCGTCCCCACGCGCGGCGGCGCGGTGTGCTGCAATCCGCGCATATTTCCCTGGGGGCCAATGGACCAGCGGCCGGTGGAGCAGCGCAAGGATGTGCTGGTTTACACCACCGGACCGCTGCCGCACGGCTTGGAAGCGGTCGGCCCCGTCCAGGTTGTGTTGTACGCTTCCACCAGCGCCAAAGACACGGACTTCACCGCCAAGCTGGTGGATGTCTTCCCGGACGGCTACGCCCGCAATCTCACCGACGGCATTCTCCGCCTGCGCTACCGGAATTCGCTCTCGCAGCCGGAATTGGCCGCGCCTGGCCAGGTCTACAGGATCAGCATCGACGCCGGCGTGACCAGCAACGAATTTCTGAAGGGCCACCACATCCGGGTCGAGATCTCGAGCAGCAACTTCCCGCGGTTCGACCGCAATCTCAATACCGGCACCTCCATCGCGGAAGAAACGCGTCTGATCAAAGCCAATC
>JAJYLS010000499.1 GCA_021787555.1 Acidobacteriota bacterium
GCTGTATTTACGCATGGCTGGCGAGGTATCGCATCGGGGGTTGGGGAACCCTGAGAGCGCGAGCATTGAAGGGGCGGCCCATGAAGATCAAGCCGGCCCAGATGCGCTGGCTGTATCGAACGATCACCAGTAAGAAGCCGTTGCAGTTTCGTTTCGAGTTTGCCCATGTTCTTTCTCACGCCGGACACCCAATATGCAGCCCTCTGACTCCCGGCGGCCGTGTCTGGATATTTATGATCTGATTGATAACCGTCACCGGCGATGTTCCGCTGATCGAAACCAACTCGGCGGCCCTCGGCCAGGTCACCGAGCATCGCAACATCATCGACCTTCCACTCAGCGGCGGCAACGCCATGAACCTTTGTGCGCGTAGCCGGCGGCACGGTGTACACGGGCGCGCCTAATCATCCCTCGCTGCTCGCGGCAGTCGGCGCTATCAACTCTTTCGTCGTCGATGGCTCGCCGGCCAACACAACCGAAGACAACGTGGATGGTACTTCGGCGATGACCGGCCGCTGGCCTGTTTTCCTGCCGCCGGAAGACATGGTAGACGAGTTCAAGGTCGCCACTGCCACTTACAATGCCGCGGACGGTTACAACTTCAACCTCCAAACCGTGATCGATAATCTCCTTACGCAGGGTATTGACTTGGCCAGCCTCGGCTTTTCGCCCGCGCTGGACCAACTCGTGCCGCCAGCCTACCGTACCTTCCCGAAGATGTCCGTGGACGTTATGACGGCGCTCGGCGGGGGCGCATTTGATTATTCAGCCACCAACTACCACGTCATGGGGAGCGAGCGTTCCTGGATTCACGGCGCTCACACCGTGCACGCCGGCATTGATTTCCGCCTATTCCGCGGTGATAGCTACACGTACTCGGGGCCCACGCCGGCCCTCACCTTCGGCAACACCTGGACCCGCGGTCCGCTCGACAATAGCCCGGTCGCGCCGGTCGGGCAAGGGCTCGCCTCCTTTCTGCTCGGATTGCCCACGAGCGGGACGGCAACGATCAACCCCTCCTCCGCGATCCAGTCTTGGTACATCGGCGGCTACGTCCAGGACGACTGGCGCGTCACTTCCCGCCTCAGCGTGAATCTCGGGGTGCGCTTCGAGCACGAAAGCCCAATCACGGAACGCTACAACCGCTCCATCGCCAGCTTTGATTTTTCCGATGCCAGCCCCATTTCCGCGAAAGCCATCGCCGCCTACGCGCAAAACCCGATTCCGCAGATTCCACCCTCGCAATTTCGAGTGGAGGGCGGCGCCACGTTCGTGGGGGTCGGGGGGAGGCCGCGCGGCCTATGGTCCACCGACGCAGTCAATGTAGCGCCGCGCGTTGGCATCGCTTACACGCTGAACCCGAAAACCGTCGTGCGAGCCGGCTATGGCCTCTACTATCTGCCCCAGGGCGCCGACGTGAACTCGGTGCGGCAGGCCGGCTTTTCCCAATCCACGGCCCTCAACGCAAGCGTCAATAACGGCCTGTCGTTCATCGCTTCCTTGGCCAACCCGTCCCCCGCGGATACCTCCAGCCGCTGGGCAGTGCCGGCGGCTTGGGCACCAACCTCGGCAGTTCCCTGAACGTCTTTGATACCACTCTGCCGCACGCCTATATGCAGCGCTGGAGCTTCTCCGTCCAGCGCACTCTGCCCAAAGCCGTCCTGCTCGAAACCAGCTATGTCGGCAACCGGGCCACCCGCACGACCGTTTCGCAGCAACTCGACGCCTTGCCGGCCGAATACCTCAGTACTTCGCCCCTGCGTGACCAGAACACCATCAATTTTGTTACCGCGCAGGTCAGCAATCCCTTCCACCCACTTTTGCCCGCCACCGGCCTTGCCGGCGCCAATGTCGCTCGTTCGCAACTGTTGCTCCATTATCCTCAGTTCACCAGCCTCACCATGGATGAGCCGATCGGTTTCACTTGGTAACGCATATCTTGCGGCGCTGCCCGAGTTCAACTTCCACGCCACGAACCCTCTCCAACGCCTGCCAGGCAAACGGCGAAGAGAGGCTGCTCCCCGCCGCGCGCAGGCTCTTCTCCATGGCGCGATCCAACAACAGTGCCAGGGCCGCCACGAACACATGAGCCGGCACGCGTGCGTCCTTGCGATGATAAACCGGGCAACTCCAGCAGACCTTGCAGATGAGAAAAGCCGCGCTCCACTTCATTCAGTTCCTTGTAGGCCGCCACCGCTTCCACCGCCGCCAGATTCCGCTCCTCGGTCTGGATGACGTATTTGCCCTCCAGCGCCTTCTCCCGCGCCAGGTTCACCGGGTGATCGAAGAAGTGGAATTTCCCTGGGCGCAGTTCCCAGTCGAAATACCGGTGACCATGATTGCGGCGCAGTTTGGTCGCGGCCGCCGCCCCGCTCTTGTGCGGTTCTTTCAGCTCGCCGTTCTCCACTTGTTTCTGCAAGGCTTCCAGTTCTTTGCGGCTCCGCTCCATCGACAGCTCCCGCATGCCACGCTCGTAGAGTTCCCGCTCGTGGCTATGAACCCCGAACACGCGCACCCCCGCTTCCTTGCCGGGCACCTCGACTACACGGGTCTTCGGCACGACCTTCTTCTCCGAAGCGGTAATCCCCGCCGGGCATTCCTGCCAGTCGGGCGCGCGACACAGAAGTGGAGAATCGCAGGGTTTCTTTTTACGGGCCTTGTTATTAAAG
>JAJYLS010000163.1 GCA_021787555.1 Acidobacteriota bacterium
GAACTTCGGGCTAAATGCCCGTCCCACCGGGAACGGGACTGGTCAGTGCTTGCCGGCCTTGAGCTTTTCGCGCTGCTCGCGGAGGACGGCTTTGCGGCTGAGCTTGATCTTGTTGCCTTCCATGGCGAGCACCTTGACCAGGATCTGGTCGCCTTCCTTGAGCTCGTCGCGGACGTCGCGGATGCGGTTTTCGGCGATCTCGCTGATGTGCAGCAGGCCGTCGGTGCCGGGGAAGATCTCGACGAAAGCGCCGAAGTCCACCAGCCGCACCACCTTGCCCAGGTAGGTCTTGCCCACTTCGGCGGTGGCGGTGATATCGGAGATGATCTGGATGGCCTTCTGCGCCGAGGCTTCGTCGGCCGAAGCGACGTGCACGGTGCCATCGTCCTCGACATCGATCTTGACGCCGGTCTGCTCGATGATGCCGCGGATGACTTTGCCGCCGGGTCCGATGACGTCGCGGATTTTATCCGTCGGGATGTTGAGGGTGTAGATGCGCGGCGCGTACTTGGAGATGCTGGTCTTGGGCTGCGGGAGCGCGTCGTACATCTTGTCGAGGATGAAGAGCCGGCCGCGGCGCGCCTGCTCGAGCGCCTCCTTCATGATGGCGGTGGTCACGTTGGGAACCTTGATGTCCATCTGGAGGCCGGTGATGCCATCGCGTGTTCCGGCGACCTTGAAATCCATGTCGCCGTAGTGGTCTTCCGCGCCGGCGATATCGGTGAGGATGGCATAGGCATCGCCTTCCTTCACGAGTCCCATGGCGACGCCGCCGACGTGGGCGGCCATGGGCGCGCCGGCATCCATGAGAGCGAGCGAAGCGCCGCAGACGGTGGCCTGGGAGCTGGAACCATTGGATTCGAGGATGTCGCTGACCACGCGCATCGTGTAGGGGAAGGTGGCCTCATCGGGGATGAGGGCGGTGAGGGAGCGCTCGGCGAGCGCGCCGTGGCCGATTTCGCGGCGGCCGGGACCGCGCATAAAGCCGACCTCGCCCACGCTGAAGGGCGGAAAATTGTAATGCAGCATGAAGCGCTTGGAGGCCTCGCCGGGCTCCAGCAGTTCGATGCGCTGTTCGTCTTCCTTGGTGCCGAGGGTGACGGTGACGAGCGCCTGGGTTTCGCCGCGGGTGAACAGCGCCGAGCCGTGGGTACGCGGCAGGACGCCGGTTTCGATGCTGATGGGGCGGATCTCGTCGAAAGCGCGGCCATCCGGGCGGCGGTGCTTCTGGAGCATTTCGTCGCGGAAGATGCGTTCCTTGAGGGCGTCATAGCACCTGCCGGCTTCGTCCTGTTTCTCTTCGGACTGGGCCGCGACCACGCGCTTCTTCAGGTCGGCGACGCGGGAATAGCTTTCGAGCTTGGGATACTTCTGCGTGTTGAGGGCGTCGGCGAGCTCTTCGCGGGCTTCCTTTTCGACTTGCGCGTAGATGTCCTTGTCGAGCGCGGGCGGGGCGAATTCGCGCTTGGGCTTGCCGGCAAGCCTCATCAGCTCGCGGATGCCGGCGGCGATTTTCTTGCAGCAGTTGTGGCCGAACTCGATGGCGCCGAGGACCTCGTCTTCGGAGACCTGCTGCGCGCCGGCCTCGACCATCACGATGCCGTCCTCGGTTCCGGCGACTACGATATTGAGGCTGGACTCGCGGCCTTCGGTGTAAGTGGCATTAGCGATGTACTGGCCGTCCTTCATGCTGACGCGCACGCCACCGAGGACGTAGGGGAATGGGATATCGGAGAGGGCCAGGGCAGCGGCCGCGCCGGCGATGGCCAGCGAGTTGGGGTCCTGCTCGGGATCGGCCGAGAGAACCATGGCAATGACCTGGGTTTCGTTGAGAAAGCCTTCGGGGAACAGCGGCCGGATGGGACGATCGATCAGGCGGCTGGTGAGAATTTCCTTTTCCGAGGGACGGCCCTCGCGCTTGATGAAACCGCCGGGAATTTTGCCGGCGGCGTAGGTGTACTCACGGTAATCGACCGTGAGCGGGAAAAAGCCGGCGCCGGGCTTGGGTTCATCCGACATGCAAGCGGTGACCAGCACCACCGAATCGCCGGAGCGAACGACGACCGCGCCGTTCGCCTGTTTGGCCATGGCGCCGGTTTCGAGGGTGATCGTTCGGCCGCCCAAGTCAACTTCAACTGAGTGAGACATTCTTCTTTAAACCTCCAACCTCGGCCGGAATCCGTTCCGGCCCGTAGGTAAATCGGCAGACCCTGAGGCCGCCGGTTGAGACTGGAGTTGACAGGAAAGTGCGCCCGGTGCGGAACCGCCCGGGTAAGATTTTCCGGAAGCACCGGCTTCCGGCGAATGGTCTGGCTAACGGCGAATACCGAGGCGTTGCAGAACCGCCTTGTAGCGCTCTGGATCGGTATCTCGCAGGTAGGTCAGAAGCCGGCGACGCTTGGCAACCATGGTGAGCAAACCTTTGCGTGAGCCATGGTCCTTCTGATGCGTCTTGAAATGCTCCGTGAGCAGCGAAATGCGCTGGCTCAGCAGGGCAATCTGTGCTTCTGGCGACCCGGTATCGGACTTATGGAGCTGATTCGTGGAGAGAATCCGCCGCTTTACGTCAATCGCCAGTGCCATTCGTGAGGTAATACTCCTTGTCTTCTCTTAATCTCGTATTGGTACAGTATACAGGATAGCACAAGGGGTTTGGTCTTTGAGCGGGGGCACGGCTCAAAACACTTGAAAACAGAACACCTGGTTGGAGCCCTCGGGGCTCAGGGAGTATTCGCCGGGGTCCAGGGTATCGTCTACCTCGATTTTGTACAGACCGCCCGAGAGCCTGGTAACGTCCACGCGGTGGGCTTGGGGCGGATGCTTGGGCTCGAAGACGATCTCGCGCTGGCCGTTGCGGCTTTCGAGCTTGTAGAGGCTGAGCTGGTCGGGGTTGAGCTTGTCGACGCGGATGATGAAGGTGGGCTCGGCGAGGGGCGTGCGAGCGGGAGAGTTCGCGCCGGCGATGATGTAGGTGGTTGCGTTTTTCTTGCCCTTTTCTTCCTTGGCTTCGAGGGCTTCGGTGGGGATGAGGTTATCGGCTTGCTTGATGTAGGGGAGGTCCGGCTTGGGCGGCACGGGGCCGTCGTATTTTTCAGTTTGCGCGGAAGCCGCGAATACCACGGCGAAGAGGAGCGGCAGAATTCGGCGGAGCATAGCGGATGGTAATATTTTAGCGCCGGGAGATAGGGTCAGGCGGGGTTTTCGACTGTGTCGAGCATGGTCCGCCAGACGGCCAGCCATTGGCCGGCGTGCTTCTCGAAGACCCAGAGATCGCGGCCGGAGCAACGGTAGCGGATGCCGGAGCGCTCGTAGAGCATTTCGTAGCGGAAGGTGACGACGGCGGTGTTGCCGGCGATATCGACTTGGTGCTCTTCTTCGCGGAATTCGTGGATTTTGGCGTTCTGGCAGAAATCGTGGAAGCCGGCGAGGAAGGCGTCGCGGCCCTGGCCGCGGCCGGCCCAGCCCGGGAAGACCATGGCGATTTCGGGATGCAGGAAGGGGGCGAGGTCGTCGACGCGGCCGGCGAGCCAGGCATCGTTGATCTGGCGCATGACGGCGGCGGGGGAATAGAATGCGGGTTCGGGTGTCATGAGGAGTTCCTTGGCACTCAGGTTATTACAATTCGAGCGGCTCGTAGAAGCTCAGGGCGTTGTCGCCTTGCTTGAGGAGGCGGGTGCGGCGCAGGCGGCCTTCGGCGTCGGGGAGGGTGCGGCGGGTCGAGTGCTGGATCACGACCAGCGGCGGCGGCGATTCGGAGAGGAGGGCGAGGACGGAGGCGTATTCGCGGTCGAGGTCGTAGGGGGGATCGAGGAACACGATATCGGCGGGGTGGCGGGCGATGGTGAGGAGCACCGGGCCGGGGACGACCTTCGCGCGGGAGTCGAGAGCGAGCGAGGCGAGATTGTCGCGGATCGCATCGAGAGCGAAGCGGTTGCGCTCGAGAAAATACGCATGGCTGGCGCCGCGGCTGAGGGCTTCGATGCCGACCGCGCCCGTGCCGGCGTAGGCGTCGAGGAACGTCCCGCCCTGGATGCGCCGCGTGAGGATATCGAATAGCGTTTCACGGAGGCGGTCGGGCGTGGGACGCGTGGCCGCGCCGGGAATGCTGCGCAGGCGCCGGGAACGGAATTCGCCGCCGATCACGCGCATCAGCCCACCGTCACCAATCCGTAGCGGCGCTGCCAGTGGTCACGGATGTAGGCGACCGCGCGGCGGAGGTCGTCTTCGGATGGCGGCTTGGCGATGAAGTCCACCGCTTCGCGGCGGGCCAGTTCGAGAATGTCGGGGTCGCGGAGGATGTTGCCGATGCGCAGCGCCGGGAGGCCGGATTGCTTGGTGCCGAAGAACTCGCCGGGGCCGCGGAGCTTGAGGTCCATTTCGGAAATGTAGAAGCCGTCGGTGGATTCGACCAGCGTGCGGATGCGCTCGCGGGCGGCGTCGTTCATTTTCTCGGTCACCAGGATGCAGTAGCTTTGCGCGGCGCCGCGGCCGACGCGTCCGCGAAGCTGGTGCAGTTGGGCGAGGCCAAAGCGCTCGGCCTGCTCGATGACCATCATGCTGGCGTTGGGGACGTCCACGCCGACTTCGATCACGGTGGTGGAAACCAGGATCTGGAGGGCGCCCTCTTTGAAGCGCTGCATCGCGGCTTCCTTTTCGTCGGCGCCGAGGCGGCCGTGCATCAGGCCGACTGCGAGATCGGGAAAAACTTCGCGCGAGAGGTGCTGGTATTCCTTCTCGGCCGCCTTCATGGCCTGGGTTTCGGATTCCTCGATCACGGGGTAGACGACGTACGCCTGGCGGCCTTCGGCGATCTGGCGCTTCATGAAGCTGTAGACCTGCTCGATGCGGTCGGAGGTGGCGTGCTTCGTAACGATAGGTTTGCGGCCGGGCGGAAGCTGATCGATCACGGAAACATCGAGATCGCCGTAGAGGGTCATAGCGAGGGTGCGGGGAATGGGGGTGGCGGTCATGACCAGCACGTCGGGGTGGACGCCTTTTTGCACCAGGCCGAGGCGTTGGAGCACGCCGAAGCGGTGCTGCTCGTCGATGATGGCGAGGCCGAGGCGGTGGAATTCGACGTCCTTTTCGAGCAGGGCGTGGGTGCCGACGGCGACGTGCGCGAGGCCTTCGGCGACGAGGCGCTTGAGCTGCGCTTTTTCGCGGCCGCTGAACGAGCCGGTCAGCAGAACCGTGACGTAGCCGAGCTTGCCGAGGATCTGGCGGAAGTAGAACGCGTGCTGAGCAGCGAGGATTTCGGTGGGCGCGAGAACCGCGGCCTGGTAGCCGTTTTCGATGGCGATCACGGCGGCTTCAGCGGCGACGATGGTCTTGCCGCTGCCGACATCGCCCTGGAGCAGGCGGTTCATGGGGCGCGGCGCTTTCATATCATCCGCGATTTCCTTGATGACCCGCTTCTGCGCGTCGGTGGGCTTGAACGGCAGCATGAGCTTCACTTTTTCGCGCACGCGCTCGGTGACTTCGAAGGCGATGCCGGGCAGCGTGCGGGCCTTCGAGCGCTTCAGTGCGACGCCGCATTCGAGCCAGAAGAATTCTTCAAAGATGAGGCGAAACTGCGCCTGCGAGCGGAAGGCGTTCAGCAGGCGGAGGTCGGAATCGGGCGGAGGGAAGTGGATGTCGTGGATGGCGGTCCAGCGGCCGGGAAGCTTGAGGCGGGCGCGCAGGGATTCGGGGAGATAATCTTCCACCGGCGAGACGGATTCGAGGATGCGGTGGGTGAAGACGCGGAGGATGCGGGTGGTGAGCTTGCCCGCCGCTTCGTAAATGGGCACGACGCGACCGGTGTGGAGGCTGGCTTCGCCGTCTTCATCGTCTCCGGAAAGGATTTCGAATTCGGGATGGAGAATGGTGAGCTCGCCGGAATAGCTGTCGAATTCGATCTTGCCGAAGATCGCCACTTTCATGCCCTCGGCGAAGACGCTGGCGAGGTAGCCGCCGTGAAACCATTTGCAGACGAGAATGGCGCGGGAGGAGTCGCTGAAGCGGGCCTCGAAGAGGCCGAGGTTGCGGCGGCGAAAACCGGAAAGCTTGGCGGAGCGCACTTCCGCGATCACGGTGGCCATCTCGCCGGGCGCGAGTTGCGCGATGGTCTTGACGTTGCTGCGGTCCTCGTAGCGGAAGGGCACGTAGGAGAGCAGGTCTTCGGCGGTGGCCAGGCCCTTGGCCTCCAGCATGGCCGCGCGGGCCGGTCCGATGCCTTTGACGTAGGTGAGCGGCGTGGCGAGATCCATCGGGCCACTCCAGTGTACAATGCGCTGGTGAGGCTCATTCTGTTTCTGCTTGCGGGCGCGGCCGGCGCGGCATTGCCCGCTTTGGCCGCGGATCTCCGGCTGGGGATCATCGGCACCGATACTTCGCACGTCATTGCGTTTACCAAGCTGCTGAACGGGGACGCCGGGTCGCCCGACCACATCGCGGGGGCGCGCGTGGTGGCGGCATTCAAGGGCGGCAGCCCGGATTTGGAAGAAAGCGCCAGCCGCGTGGACAAATACGCGAGCGAACTCGAATCGAAATACGGCGTCGAGATCGTACCCGATATTCCCACGCTGCTGACCAAGGTGGACGCGGTGCTGCTCGAGAGCGTGGACGGCCGGCCGCACCTGGCGCAGGCGCGGCCGGTGATCGCGGCGCACAAGCCGCTGTTCATTGACAAGCCGCTGGCGTCCACGCTGGCAGATGCGCGCGAGATCGCGCGGCTGGCGGCAGCGGCGGGCGTGCCGTGGTTCAGCTCGTCGAGCCTGCGGTATGGGGTGATTGGCGCGACGATGAAATTTCCGGATATCACGGGAGTGACCACCTGGGGACCGGGACCGCTCGAACCGCACCACCAGCTCGACCTGGCGTGGTACGCGATCCATCCCATCGAGCTGCTGTATACGATCATGGGGCCGGGGTGCGTTTCGGTGACGCGGATTTCGAGCGCGGACGCCGACGTGATCGTGGGGCAATGGAAAGACGGGCGAATCGGCACGGTACGGGCCATCCGGCCGTACAGCGATTACGGGGCCATCGTGCATCGCGGGCGGACGACGGTGGTGAGCCATCCCAAGGCGAGCGAAGCCGCGGATTACCGCGCGCTGGTGACGCAGATCGTGAAATTTTTCGAGACGGGCAAGCCGCCGGTGCCGAACGCCGAGACGCTTGAAATTTTCGCCTTCATGGATGCCGCGCAGCGCAGCAAGGAACAGGGCGGGAAACCGGTGGCGCTGCGAGAGTGAAACGGGGAAAACGCAAGGAGAAACCGCTCCCTTACGGTCGCGGCTCCGAACAGAGCCGCGACCGTAAGGGAGCGTTGGCAACCGCGCTGCTCGCGGCGCTGGTGCTGATTTTTTATTGGACGCCGCTCACTTCGGCTTCGGCCAGCATTCAGTGGGACGCGGCGGACATGCATTATCCGTTTCAGAAGTATTTCGCGGACCGGCTGTGGAGCGGGCATTTGCCGTTCTGGACGCCGTACCTGTTTTCAGGCTATCCGTTCCTGTCGAACCCAGAAGTGGGGGCGTGGTATCTGCCGCACTGGCCTTTCTTCCTGGCGGGCATCACGCCGCGGTCGATCGAATGGGAACTGGCGCTGAATGCGTTCCTGGCGTGCCTGGGAGCGTTTCTGCTGATTCGCCGGCATGAGGTGAGCCGGCCCGCGGCGATGCTCGGCGGATTGTTTTATGGGCTCTCGGGATTCTTCGCCGGGCATAGCCCGCACGTGGGGCTGTTCTGCGCGGCGGCGTGCTTTCCGTGGCTGCTACTGGCGTTTCGCATGGCGTGGGAGCGGCAGGCGCTGCGCTACACGGCGCTGGGCGGCGCGGCGGGCGGGCTGATGATCCTGGCGGGATACGTGCAGATCGCGATGTACGGCTTTCTGGCGCTGGGGCTCTACGCGGCGGCGCTGGCGTGGCGCGAGCGTGCGCGTTGGCCGCGGGCGGCGGCGATTCTCGGCGGGATGCTGGCAGGCGCGCTGGCGCTGGCGGCCATCCAGATTCTGCCGGGCCTGGAGGCGACGGCGCTTTCGATTCGCGCGGGGGCCGATTATTTGAAATCCACCGAGAGCGTGCTGCACGCCGCGCCGCTGGTCACCCTGATTCTGCCCGACTGGCTGGGCCCGCTTTCGGGAAACTACCACGGGCCGGCCGATATCACGCAGTATTATTTCTACGCCGGATTCCTGCTGCTGCCGCTGGCGGCTCTCGGCCTGCGCGGCAAGCCGCGGGTGGCGGCGCTGGCGCTGATCGTGCCGGCGCTGTGGTTTATGGCGGGACCGGCCGGCGGATTCTACCGGCTGGCCATGCTGGTTCCCGGGCTCAAGATGGTGCGCGCGCCCATACAGGGATGGTTCGTGGTGGCGCTGGGGCTGGCCATGCTGGCAGCGGCGGGCGCGGATTGGATTTTCGGCCGATGGCCGGCGGCGGCGCTCCGGGTGGCGCTGGTAGCGCTGGTATTCGTGGACGTGTGGTATTGGAATTCGCGCGCCAACCCGCTGGCGTACGCGCACAACAGTTTCGAAGATCTGTACGGCGCGCGCGAGCAGCAGTTTGCACGGCGGGTGGCGGTGACGCAGCCGCCGCTGACGCGATTCGACGGCCCGCGCTATCAGGCGGCGCTGGGGCCCCTGGATCATCCGCTGGACGTGCGGCTCGAAGCGACCTATGGCTACTTTTCGCTCGAACCGAAAGCCTATGACGAATACACCGAGGCCATGGCGCGCAATCCGCGGCTGCGCAACGGGCTTAACGTCAGCCGCGTGCTGAACGGGACGACCGGCAGGCTGGAGCCGAATCCGGCGGTGCTGCCGCGCGCGTATTTCCCGAAGGCGGTGGTGGATGTGCGCAGCGCGGACGAGGCGCGGCAGGCGCTGGAGACGCTCGATCCCGCGGCGGAGGCGGTGGTGCTGGGACCCCACGCATCGCTGCGCCAGGATGCGGCGGCCACGGCAACAATGGTGGGCGCCGGAGAGCAGGCGTATCGGGTGAGCTACCATGCGGCGTCGGCGAGCCTGCTGAAGCTCAGCGTGCCCTGGTTCCCCGGCTGGCATGCGCGCTCGGGCGGCGCCGAGTTGCCCATCATGCGCGTGGATTACGCGCTCATGGGCGTGGTGGTGCCGGCGGGCACTGGCGTGGTCGATTTTCGCTTCGAGCCGGACTATTTCTATCTGGGAATGGCGATCAGCCTGGCGGCGGCCCTCTGCCTGGCAACGTGCGTTATCGTGGGAGTTCGAGGGAAAAAGTCATGATCGATCGGCGGCAGTTTCTGGCGGGATCCGTGGGCGCGGGGGCGATGATGGCGCAGGCGCAGCCGGCGGAGTCCCGGCCGAATATTCTGCACATCTGTTCGGACCAGCAGCAATGGTGGACGATTGCGGGGCGGTCGCCGTGCCGCACGCCCAATCTGAACCGGCTGGCGGAATCGGGCATGCTGTTCGAGCGCAGCTACACGCCCAGCGCGGTGTGCTGCCCGGCGCGCGCCATGATCGTTTCGGGCGCGTACCATTGGCACAACGGCGTGTACAACCAGATTCATTCGGCGCCGTCCGTGCACCGCGACATGAACCCGGACGTGGTGCTCTATGCCAACCGGCTGAAGGACGCCGGCTACCGCATGGGCTACGTCGGCAAGTGGCACGCAAGCTGGGTGCGCTGCCCGGCGGATTTCGGCTACGAGATGTCCGCGGTGAACAGTTGCGACCCGGCCATCCTGCGCAAATACGACCTGAATCCCGACCACATCGAGAGGCCGAAGGAGAGGTTGCGGTCGACGCCGCTGCGCTTCATCCAATGGCCGGGCGCCAAACCGGCGGCGGAATGGGGTTATCACGAAGGGCCGGTGGAGGCTACGCCGGAGTGGCTCATCGCGGAATCCGCAATCCGCATGCTGAAGCGCTTCACGAAAGATTCGGCGGCAAATTCCAGGCCGTGGTTGCTGGAGGCGCAATTCATCCAGCCGCACGATCCTTACTTTCCGCTCAAGCAGTACCTGGACCATTACGACCCGCGCTCGATCCAGGTGCCGAAGAGTTTTTACGACACGTTCGAGGGCAAGCCGGGGCTGCACAAGCGCGAATCTTCGACCTGGGGCAAGGTCACGGAAGACGATTACCGCCAGAGCCGCGCGTGCTATTACGCCTACACCGAACAACTGGACCATCAGATCGGGCGGCTGCTGGACGCGCTCGAAGAGAGCGGGCAGGCGAACAACACGCTGGTGACCTGCACCACCGATCACGGCGACATGGTGGGCAACCACCGCATGTGGATCAAGGGGTGGATTCCGTATGAAGAATGTTACCGCATACCGCTAATTATGCGCTGGCCGGGGCGGATTCAACCGGGATCGAAGACTCACCGGCTGGTGCAGACACACGACTTGGCGCACACTTACGTGGAAGCCGGTTCCGCCAA
This sequence comes from Acidobacteriota bacterium, assembly GCA_021787555.1. Lineage (GTDB taxonomy): Bacteria > Acidobacteriota > Terriglobia > Bryobacterales > Bryobacteraceae > JAJYLS01. The sequence continues at coordinate 10,407 of JAJYLS010000163.1, forward strand.
GCCGCTGCCGTATCAGGACGGCCACGCGTTGCAGCCGCTGTTCGCGGACCCGGCGGCGCACTCCTGGCCGGACCAGAGGATGTGCGCGTACTACGGCGGCGAATTCCTGTACACGCAGCGCATCGCCATCACGGACCGGTTCAAGTACGTGTTCAACGGGTTCGACATCGACGAGATGTACGACCTGGAGCGCGATCCGGAAGAAATGCACAACGCCGTGGAAAATCCCGAGTACGCCAGATACACCGACGACATGCGCGCACGGCTCTACGAAATGATGGACGCGGTAGAGGATCCGTTCGGCATGCCACCGGAATGGCACCTACCCGGCAACCGTCCCGACCGCTACGGCGCCCCGCGATACCTGCCGCGAGGAAAGCGGTTAAACGCCTGAATCAAGTCCTTACCCGGCCAGGGAAATCGTTTCCGCGTGGATCTTGTGGTCGCGCTTCAGCGTGCCGGTAATACTGGCCTTCACGGGCACGGCTTTGGTGGCCTTGGGACTGAACGCGCGGTCGGCGCGAGCGCGCATGTCTTCGCGCGCCCGTTCGTTGCTGGCGCCATCGAGGCGGTAGCGCGTGCCGTGGCTCTCGATCATGAACGAGGTCGTGCCCGGCCTCGCGTTGCAGGCCCTGGCGGTTCCGTGCCTGTGATAACAGTTCGCGTCCAGCAATGTTCCGCTCCAGGTGGCCGCCTGGCTGAGGCCGCCCGCGAAAACCAGCATTGCGCAAAACATCAGTGCGTTTTTCATGTACCTGTCCTTTCGAACGAAATGCGCCGAAGGGCGCTCGCGGTTTGAAATGCACGCGAGATACCAGAGAGCGGAGGGCGGAGGAAGGACGTGATGAATATCACTCGAAGAGCGGGGCGAGCTTTGCGAGGACCTCGTCCAGGATTTCTTCTGGAACCATCTCCAGTTTGGTGCCGCTGCGTGCGGCGAGATCGAGCACGCGGGGCTGATCGCATCGGATGATGCCGGTCGTCCTTGTTCCCGCGCCGGCCAGCGGCACGGCAAATCCAGCGGTACGGGCGAAGCTCCCGCCGGTAGTGATGGGGAGAACCACGGGCACTTTGGTCAGCCGATTGAAGGGTCCTGGAGAAACGACGAGGACGGGGCGGCGGCCTTTTTGCTCGTGGCCCGCTGCGAGATCGAGCGTCACCAGCCAGATTTCGCCTCGCTCCATCAGATGAGCTCGCCACCCACCGGCTTGTCTTCGAGCCAGGCCCGGTCTCGTCGGCTGCGCGGAGATCTGGGATCGCATTCAGCGAGTAGCTCTTCGAGCGTATAGCGACGCCGTCTGGGCGGCTCGACGACGAGCCGGCCGCGCTCGACCGTTATCCCCACCTGAGCGCCGGGTTGGAGGTGGAGGATTTCGAGGAGGGCGGGAGGCACGGCCAGCATGACGGAGCCGCCGACCTTGCGCAGATTGGTCCGGTGCATGATTATATTTTAATATAACTGAGCGCTCTTTGCAGCGCCGGCTACCGTTCGATCCCCAGGCTCCTGGCTACGCGCTCGAGCGTGTTCACCAAGCGCTCGACCTGCTTCTCGGTGTGGGCGGCGGTGCAGGAGATGCGCAGGAGATTCTGCGCGGCGGCGGGGCGCAACACCGGGTTGATGTAGATGCCTTCCTCCAGCAGCGTCTTGCAGAGACGGCAGAGCTCCAGCTCATCCTCGAAGACCACGGGAACGATGGCGGTCTCTCCGGGCAGCACGTTGAAGCCGTGCGCGACGAGCTCGCCGCGCAGCAGTTGGGCCGTGCGCAGCAGGTGCAGGCGGCGCTCCGGTTCGTCGCGCATCACCTGGAGCGCGGCGCCGACGGCCGCTACCGATGCCGCGGGCAGACTGGCGGAGAAAACGAACGGCCGCGCCGTGTGCTTCAGGTAATCGATGACCGCGCGATCACCGGCGATGAATCCGCCCACCGAGGCCAGGGACTTGCTGAACGTCCCCATCACGATATCGACTTCGTCGAGCACACCCAGGTACTCCGCCGCACCCGCGCCGGTGGGACCCAGCACGCCGATGCCGTGCGCCTCATCCACGTACACGCGCGCGCCGTAGGGCTTGGCGAGGCGCAGAATGCCGGGCAGGTCGGCGATATCGCCTTCCATGCTGAACACGCCCTCGGAGACGATCAGGATCTTGTCTTCCGGCGGGCAGTTCTCCAGGCAGCGCTCGAAGTGCTCCATGTCGTTGTGGCGGAAGCGCATGGTGCGCGCGGGCGACCGCAGCGCGCCCTCCACCAGGCTGGCGTGCAGGTTGTGGTCGCAGATCATCACGTCGCCTTTTTCGGTGAGCGCCGAGAGTGTGGCGTAGTTGGCCTGAAAACCCGTGCCGAAGATGATGGCCGCCTCTTTGTGCACCAGCGCCGAGAGTTCGGCCTCCAGCTTCACGTGCAGGTCCAGCGTGCCGTTGAGTAGGCGCGAGCCGCTGCATCCGCTGCCGTACTTCTTGAGGGCTTGCGCCGCCGCCTCCTTCACCTTCGGGTGTGTGATCAGGCCGAGGTAATCGTTGGACCCGAACATCAGCACTTTGCGCTTGCCCATGCGGATTTCGCCCGGAGCGCAGCCTTCGCGGCCGCTGAACACCTCGAAATACATGTACAGCCCCGCGGCTTGCAGATCACTCGGGCGAGTGAAATTGCGGCATTTCTCGAAAATATCGTTCGAAATGCTGCCTGCTTTTTTGCCGGTGATGTCACTAGTAGATGAGCGCATGGTCCTCAGTTCCATTCGTAGATTCGGTAGGTCTTATACCGCCTGGCCCCCATCACCTGAAGGGAGCGATTCATCAGAACGTTGTCTTCCAAGATCCAGGACATTTCGCAAT
>JAJYLS010000500.1 GCA_021787555.1 Acidobacteriota bacterium
CAACTCCACTCCAGGCCAAGGCCTATGCGCTACTCGACACGTTGCCAGTAGCCGGAAAGTGAGTTTTGAGCTATCCCTCGCCGAATCAGTGGAGTACTGCCCAGATTCCTTCGGAACTTCGGTCTAAGCAGGAGCTGGATCGGGGCGGATTGGCTACACGCAGAAAAGCTGATAACACCTCGCTCTGATTCTGACTTTGGGATTTGGAAGAGCCTCTCGCCCCTGAACCTCTGCCCTTTCGGGCGCCGGGGAGGATTGCTTCAGGGGTCTTTTTTTTAGAGGTTAGTCTCGCTTTGGTGGGAGTTGCCTCCCCGGCTTGATTCCAATATTAATAGATTTCGACTTCAGAAGCAACAGAAATCTGTATTTTTTTTGAATTTTCTCCAGAATCAAGTAACTCCTTTATTTTCATAGGCGTTGTGCAGCTCTCCGATTTTTCATATAGATGATTACAGAAAGTTTGCCCATGCCGGTCACGGTGGTGCTAAAGCTTCTAATCAATGGAACCAGCGCCACAACCCCCTTTTCCGCACCGCAACTTCTATGTTGCCGCCATTTACGGCCTATGGACACTCATCTCGGCCGCTTTCGCACTTCCCGCCATCGCCTACCTCTTTCTGCCGCCAAGGCTCAAACACGAGCAAGAGTGGACGGAGGTAGTGGTGGTGCACCAGAGCAACCATTGCAGCACGCTCAACGGCCTAGCCAAGCGGCAAACGCGCGGCTGGGTGCAGCACTTCACCAACCCGCAGCAGCTTTCAGCAGGCAGCATCATGCCGGCCTACAAGCTCGCGCCGGGGGATATGCGGAGCCTGGTGGATTATTTGTTTACGCTGCCGGAATAGGGGCTACCGGCGCTCAAACATTTCGACCAGGAGACTCGAAACCGCGCACGCGGTCTTCGCGGATACCTTGCCCAGTTTGCGAACGATCCGCTGCCGGTCGACGGCACGGAGTTGATCCAGGGCGATCTGCCCTTGACGGCCTTGAAAAGTCACGCGGACCCGCGTGGGATAGGCGCGTTCGGCCGTGGTCATGGGTGCAACGATCACGGTTCGCAGGTGGCGATTCATTTCATCCGGTGAGATCACCAGGCACGGACGGGTCTTCTGAATCTCGGAACCCAAGGTGGGATCGAGAGCCACCAGCCAGACCTCGTCCAGATTTGGCCGGCTTACCACCGCCATTCTTCCCGATCGAAACGGTTCTGCCCGACATCGAGAAGCAACTCGTCCCCGGAAGCCGGTCCGGCATTCCGGAACGCCTCATCCCAGCCCTGGCGGGGAGCGTGGGGCGGAGCAATGATGACGCGGTCCTGTTCCACCTTCAGCTCGACCGTTTCCCCAAAGCCACACTGATCGATGACCGCCTTGGGGATCCGAATACCCCGCGAGTTGCCAACAGCAACGAGCCGAACCTTCATGGACAGAAATCCTCTCGTGATTACATTGTAACCACCCTGCCGGACGTCCGCAACCGGGAGAGAGCCGGTGCCGCTATGCGGCGGTGCCCGTCCCCAGCACGACCTTTTCGCCCGTGCGGCAGGAGCGGTAGATGGCGTCGACGAGTTCCAGGGCGTACAGGCCCTCGACGCCGGAGACCTGCGGCTGGCGGCCTTGCGCGATGGCGTTGCCGAAGTCGCGGAACTGGCGCTCGAACGGCTCGAGCGAAATGGCCATAGGATCGGAAGCGCCGGAGGCCACTTCCCTGGCGAGCGGCGCCGGCTCGCCGGAATCGTTTTCCACGTCCCAGGTGGTGAGCTTGTCGCCGGTGATCACCGCCGTGCCCTTGGTGCCGTGGAACTCGGTGCGCTCGGGATAGCCGGGCCAGAATGCCGTGGCCGCCTGCACCACGCCGGTGGCGCCGCTGGCGAAGCGCATCACGGCATTGACCACGTCTTCCGATTCGATCTTGTGCAGCGCGCCGAGCTGCCAGACGGCGAACACTTCCGCCACCGGTCCGGCGAGCCAGCGCAGCAGGTCCACCTGGTGGATGGCCTGGTTGATGAGCGCGCCGCCGCCTTCGGTCTGCCAGCTTCCCTTGATGGGCCGCGAATAGTATTCCGGCGAGCGGTACCACTTCACGTAGCCGTCGCACTGGAGCAGCTTGCCCAAGCGTCCGGCGGCAATGGCCTTCGCCAGGAAAATGCAGGCGTCGTCGAAGCGGTGCTGGCTCACCACGTTGAGCAGAATGCCGCCGCGCCGCGCCGTCTCGACCATCTCGCGGGCCGTCTCGATGGTGGTCGAGATGGGCTTCTGCACCTGGACGTGCTTCCTGGTTTCAGCGCAGATGCGGATGGGCTGGAGCCGGAAATCCGGGAACGTGCACACATCCACGTAATCCACTTCCGGATGGCGGCAAACCTCCTCGTAGCTGCGCACGAATTCGGCGCCGTACTGCTGGGCGAACTTGCGGCCGGCGGGCTCGTAGATATCCGTGCACACGGTCAGGCGATAGCCGATGTTTTTGTAGGCCTGGGCGTGCTTGTGCGAGATCGCGCCCGTGCCGATCATGCCGACTCTCATGGGAGAGACCATTGTAGCGAAATTGGAAGTTCAGGAGCAGGAGTCAGGAGCCAGGAGCCAGGAGTCAGGAGCCAGGAGTCAGGAGTCAGACACCCCCCGCATAGCGGGTGGCTTGATGAGTTGGGCCGCCTCAAAGG
>JAJYLS010000164.1 GCA_021787555.1 Acidobacteriota bacterium
CCACTTGCTGTGGAGTGCCGTGTGCCGCGGTCCACTGCTGGAGCTTCTCCTGCTCGACATCGGAAAGCCGGCACGATTTCCCCATACCCCAGGATACGCTACCGCAGCGCGTACACCACGTACCGCCCGTTCGAGAACACCGCCGTCTCCGGAAGCGCATCCCGCGGCTTGAGGACAATATAGCCGATGCCTCGCGCGCGGTAGCTTGGGATATCCGCGGGCTTGAAGCCGGGAACCATGGTCTGCTGCCAGCGCGGCCACCATTGCTCGCCGAAGTCCTTCAGATAATTTACCTGCCCGCCGCCCTTCCAATCGACATACACCGCGCGCAGCGCCTGGGAACGGAAAATGCCGGCATCGAGGCCGCGGCCGGCATCGGGAAAGAGGAAAACGGCGTCCTGCGGCGTGGCGGTGCGCGCCCAGGCGGAAAGTTGCGCCAACTCGGGCGTGTGGAGATGGGGATAATTGACAACGCCGCCGAGCAGGGGGATGGCGAAGAACGCGGCCAGCACGGCGGCGGGCGCTAGCAGCCCGTGGCAAAACTCGTCGAGCCGGAAAAGCGGGGACTGGCTCCGAAATTCCGCACCGCTAACCCTCTGGGAACAGAGAACACCCCCCCGCGGAATTTCGGTGCCTGTAGCCGGTTTTCCAGGGCGCTTACTTCTACCAATAGCTGCCGGTCGCATCGCCAAGGCGGTGAGGAGGGCGAGGCCAAGAGCGACAAGGGCCGCGCGCGCGGACCAGGGGCCGGTGAGCCGTGCCTGGAGCGGCAGGAGATACGCCAGGAAGAACCAGAGCGTGGCTTCGGCCCAGCGTTGGGCGCGGGCGCCGGCCGCGGCGGTGAGGAACTGCATGGCCAGGGCGGCAAACAGCAGCGTCCGCAGCGGCTGCACCTGCGGAACCAGCGCCCATTTCCAGTGCTCCAGAAGCAGCCACGAAACCGGCATGAGCAAGAGGGCCAGCGCCGGCAGACCCAGTAGGAACACGCGGAGCTCGGGCGGGATGGCGCGGCGAATGCGCAGGTAGGCCGCCAGCGCGATGGCGCAGACAAGGAACCAGTGCAGCATGGTCGGCCCTCCCCACGTGGAAATCCAGACGTAGGCGCCGCGCAGGCGCTCGAGCTGCTCCTGAAACGGGGTGAGGCGCGAAAGGATCGGCCAGCCGCTGCCGGCCTGACGCCAGGCGGCCAGGAGGAGAATCGCCATCCCGGCGAGCAAAGGAATCAGCGCGCGGAAGCGCCGCCGGAACACGATCCAGGGAAGATAGATCGCCCAAAACGGCAGCGCCGTGGGCGGATGGTAGAGCAACGCCGCGGCGCCGGCCACCGAGGCCCCGGTGTAGCGGCCGCGCGCGGCCAGCCCGATAGCGCACAAGAGCAGCGGCACGGCGAAGGCGCGCGGCGTGGCCTCGTATTCGAACGTGAGCACCTGCGGGCCCAGAATCATCGCGCCGAGCGAGCAGATCCCCGCCGCCAGCCACGCCGAACGCGCGGGGAGTTTCATCGCCTGCCCGCAGAGCAGCAGACCCCAGATGCCCAGGGCGCGCGTCAGCAATTGCTCGAATTCGAGGATGTGTTCGAAGCTGAGCCCGGTGAGCGCGCGCAGGAAAAGGGCGATCTCGTCGTACAGGGTGAAGGCGACGTGAGTCTGGCGGGTGAGGATATCGTTGCGCAGGACGGACGGGTCTCGCAGATGTTCGAGAATCGGCACCCAGATTTGCGTGTCCTGCTGCAGCCAGGTGTGGCCGGGGAACTGGAAAAATGTCAGTAGCGCGAGACCGGCGCAGGCAGCGGGGACCGCGAGGCGGCGTGTCATTGCGCCGGGGTTTTCTCCAGTTGCTGGCGGGCCCAGACGCGCTGCGGATTGAGCGCGAGCGCCTTGGTGAATGCCTGGCGCGCCTCGGCGTCGTTGTGCTCGCCCCGCAGGGCGATGCCCAGGTAGAGCCATGCTTCGGCGTTCTTGGGGTTGAGTTCAATGGCCTTTCGGAAATTGGGAATGGCGTTCTTGGCGCCGCCGCCGAATGCCCCGGGGGTGTACAGGTTGCCGACCCCGAGGGCCACGTAGACCTGGGACGACTTGGGCGCCTGTTCGAGCGCCTTATCGAGGGCGGCTTTGGCCTTGGGGCCGTATTTCAGCCCGCTGAACATGTCGCCGATCGCCTGTCCGTAAAGCGTGCCGAGGACCCGGTAGGATTGGGCGCCCGGCTTGAGCGCGACCGCGCGCTCCGCGGGCTTGAGGCCGCGCGTGGCGGCTTCGCGCGCCGCGCGTCGATCGTGAAGCTCGCTATCCACTTCGGCGAGATACGACGAGGCAAGCGCCGCCCGGTGCTGCGCGGTGGCATCGTCGGGCGCGCCGGCGGCGGAGGCGAGCGCTTCATCCGCCATTTTGGTGAGCGCAGCGCGGTCCTGGCGGTCCCGTGCCTGTTCGAGCGGGCCGGCGGCCGCCGCGGCGGTTGCCAGCAATGCCGGGATGATCACAGCCAGCATGGAGTTGTTAGTCCTCATTCCATTAAAGCTCCACTACCTTCCTCTGGAATCCGAAAAAGTAGAGTCCCAGGGCGACCAGCACCACGCCATTCACAGCGAAGATGGCGGGGGCCGAAAAGAGGGGGACGAACAGGCCCGCCACCAGGTTTCCAACCGGCATCCCGCCGCGGAATGCGAGATTGTAAACGCTCACCACGCGGCCGCGCATCTCGTTGCTCACCATCAGATGGACGAGCGAAAGGACCATTGCGAACACACCCACCATGGACGCCCCGGCGAGGAAAAGCATGGCGCAAGCCATGGGGATGGACCGGGAAAAGGCGAACCCGGCGATGCCGGCGCCGAGGCACATAAGCAGCCCCAGCGCCACGCGCCCCTTCTGGCGGACGTGGCCGAAATCGGCGACGGCCAGAGCGCCGAGCACCGAGCCCACGCCGGACATCGAGAGAAACACGGCGTAGGTTCCCGAACCGCCGTGGAAAATGCGGTCGGCGAAGAGCGGCAGGAAGGTACGCATCGGCACGCCCAGCGCGGTCATGCAGAAGCCCAGGACGATGAGCGCCTGCATGGCCCCCTGGCGACGGATGAAGTGGAAGCCCTGCTTCATGCTATCGAGGATGGATTCCCCGGTTTTCTCGGGGAGGAAGCGGACCTTGAGCATGAGGAGGGCGACGATGGGACAGAAAAACGAGAGCGCGTTCAGGGCGAAGCACCAGGTGGCGCCCAGGCTGTGCAGCGCCCATCCGCCCAGCGCCGGACCGACCATGACAGCCGCGTTGAACTGGATGGAATTCAGCGCAATGGCGTTCGGCATGTCCTCCTTGGGCACCAGCGTGGGGATGAGCGCGGAGTACGCGGGGCCGCCGAACGCCTGGCCGAACCCGCAGATGAAGGAGCAGGTCAGAAAGTGCCAGACCTTGACCATGTGGAAACCGGCCAGAAAGGTAAGGAAAAGGGCGCAAGACATCTGCACGACCTGGGAGAAGATGAGCATGTGGCGGCGCTCGAACCGGTCCGCCAGGACCCCCCCGACCAGCGAGAACAGGAAGATCGGCGTGGAGAGGAGGATGGGATCGAGCGCCAGCAGGCGGGCGGAATGGCTCAGTTCCCAGATCAGCCAGCCCTGAGCGAAGGCCTGCATCCAGGTGCCGATGGCGGACGTGCACGCGCCGATCCACATCAGGCGGAAATCGCGATAGTGAAAAGCCTTGAAGACCCTGCGCAGCACAACAGGAAGTAAGAAGAATTGTAACAGAAGGAGCGGTCCGCAAATCCGGGAAAAATCTTCGCCCTTCCGCATCATCAACTTAGAGCGGCCCCGTACAATAAAGACGTAAGCCGTGGCGCGGGCTTCCAGCCCGCCATGCCGGCAGTTTTGCCGGCATACCCACAAGAAAGCGGCGAACCGTCATCGCACAAGCGGTTTCTCGCTCCTAAGTTGCTTGTTTCCTTCAAAACACCGCTTGTGCACAAGCGGTTTGGCTTCGTTTTTCGCGGCTCGCGTGTCCACCGGTACACTGAAAGCTGATGGCTGAGAGCTCGATTCACGTGATCGGCGGAGGCTTGGCGGGAACCGAAGCAGCGTGGCAGGCGGCGCGGCGGGGATCTCGAGTGGTCCTCCACGAGATGCGGCCGGTGCGGCGTACCGCGGCGCACCAGTCCGACCGGCTGGCCGAACTGGTTTGCAGCAATTCGCTCAAATCCGAACAAGAGGGCACCGCGCCCTGGCTGCTCAAGGAGGAACTGCGGCGGCTCGGTTCGCTGCTCTTGAGAGTGGCGGACGCGGCGCGCGTACCCGGCGGACACGCGCTCACGGTGGATCGCGAGGTTTTTGCGGCCGAGGTGACGCGGGCCATTTCCGGGGAGCCGCGGATCGAACTGCGGCGCGAGGAGGTCGCGGCCATTCCGGAAAGCGGCATTGTCCTCATCGCCACCGGACCGCTGACGAGCGACGCGCTGGCCGCTGAGATCGCGCGGATCACCGGGTCGCGGGGGCTCTACTTTTACGATTCGATCAGCCCCATCGTGGAAGCGGAATCGGTGGATACGAGGGTGGCGTTTCGCGCCTCGCGATATGGGAAATCCATCACGGGCACCGACGATTACCTGAATTGCCCGCTGGACCGCGAGCAGTATGAGCGCTTTGTGGACGCGCTGCTGGCCGGCGAAGCCGTCTCGGCGCATATTCCCGAAGATGCGCCGCCGTATTTCGAGGCGTGCCTGCCCATCGAGGAACTGGCGCGGCGAGGGCGCGACACCCTGCGGTTCGGGCCGATGAAGCCGATGGGCCTGGTGGACCCGCGCACGGGCAAGCGGCCGTATGCGGCCGTGCAGCTTCGGCAGGAGAACCTGCGGGCCTCGAGCTACAACCTGGTGGGCTTTCAGAACCACATGAAATTTGCGGAGCAGGCGCGCGTGCTGCGCATGATTCCGGGACTGGAACGCGCCGAATTTTTGCGGTTCGGACAGATTCACCGGAACACGTATATCGATGCGCCGTCGCTGCTCACGCCGGCGCTACAGCTTCGCGCGGAGCCGCGGGTGTTTTTCGCCGGCCAGATTTCGGGCGTGGAAGGATACGTCGAGGCCATCGCCACCGGCCTCATGGCCGGAATGCACGCCGCCGCGGCGGCAGCCGGCGGCGCGCCGCGGGCGCTCCCGCGCGAGACCGCGCTGGGTTCGCTGTGCCACTACATTTCCGGCGCCGATCCGCGCGATTACCAGCCGGCGAACATCACTTTCGATTTGCTGCCGGCGCTGGATGAACCCACGCGGCTGCGCCTGCGGCACGATAAGAAAGCGCGCCATGCGGAGATCTGCCGGCGGGCTCTGGCCGCGCTGGAGGCCGAAGCTTCCGGTCAGAGCCGCGACCGTAAGGGAGCGGTGGAGAACAGCTTTGTCTGAGCTCGCGGCGCAGATCGAGGCCTATCTTCAGGAACTGGCGCGGCGCGGGGCTTCGCCGCACACGATCGATGCCTACGGCGCGGACCTGCGGCAGTTCGTGGAATATCTTTCGCCGCCGGATCTCGCGCCGCCGAAGCCCGCGGCCATCGATCTGTTGATCCTGCGCGAGTGGCTCGCGGGGCTGTATCGCGACGGGCTGAACGTGATGACCATCCGGCGCAAGCTGGCCGCGGTGCGCGGGCTGTTCCGCTGGATGCTGCGCGAAGGCGTGGTCGCGCGGAACGTGGCGCGGCTGGTGCATACGCCCAAGGCGCCGAGGAAATTGCCTGAGGTGATGACGGCCGAGCAGGCCAACGTGCTGCTCGATGGTGTCGCGGCGCGGCAGATCGAGCGGCCCTATCCGGTGCGCGACCGCGCCATCTTCGAGCTGCTCTACGGCTGTGGGCTGCGGGTCAGCGAGCTGGCGGGGCTGAATCTGGAAGACCTCGACCGGAGCGCGCAGTGGCTGCGGGTGCGCGGCAAGGGGCGCAAGGAGCGGCAGGTGCCGCTGACGGGAAAAGCCGGCGAAGCGCTGGAACGCTATCTGGCCGAGCGGCCGGTCGTCCGTGACGAGCCCGCGGTCATTTTGAATCACCGCAACCGGCGCCTGACCGACCGCGGGATTCGGGGGATCGTCAAGTTATATGCGACTTATCTAAGTGGCGATCCCGGCATTCATCCGCACAGCTTCCGGCATGCTTATGCGACGCACTTACTGGCAGCCGGCGCCGACTTACGCGCGATCCAGGAATTGCTGGGACACGCGCGGCTGTCCACCACCCAGAAATATACGCAGGTTTCGCTGACCGATCTAATGGCGGTTTACGATAAGGCGCACCCGAAGGCGTAACAGCTAACAGCCAACAGCCAATAGCCAACAGCTCATTTACACACAAAGTTCGCGGCGTCGTCCGTGCTGCCGCTGCCTTTGTAATGCGCGGTTTCGGGATATGGGCAGAGCGGATGCGTGCGCTCGATCGCGCCGTCCGCCCGGCGCTCGGCAACGATCCGCTCGGGCGCTTTGTTCTGCTCCACCCATTGCTCGATCACCGAAACCATGTCGAAGTTACTGGCGCCGTCACCGCCGCCGCAGTGGCCCATGCCGGGAACCATAAATAATCGGTAATTGGCGGAGACGTTGCCCAAATTTTCCTCGACGCTCTTATAGTAATTCACGCTGTTGAGCGGGGCGATGAGCTGGTCGTTCCATCCGTGGTATTGAATCAACTTGCCGCCGTGGGCGAAGAAGGCCTTCAGGTCGGGGTTGATCGAGTTCAGCAGGCCGTGGTCGGTCTTGTCGGCGAGCGCCACGTCTTGGTCGAAGTTCAGGGTTTTCCAATCCCAGTCGGGGTTCTTGAAGACCACGTATTTGAAATGGTCCACCGGGATCTGGAAAACCTGCGGGCCGCCGGCCAGCGCGCGCCACACCATCTCGCTGCCGGGCTCCATGCCGGGGAAGATCTGCTGGCCGGTGCGCGGATTGCGCGCGCCGCCGTAAATCTTGCGCGCGGCCTCCACCTGCGGCGCGGTGAGGCAGGTGGGGGCGTCGGCGCCCTTGCACTCCAGCACCTTGGGGTCGAAGTGGCAGCGCGTGGGATCTTCGATCACGCCGTCCTTCACGCCGTCCAGGGCGTCGCAGGCATCCAGCGCGGCGCGGTGGATCAGCGGATATTTCGATTCGGGGATGTGCGTAGCGGGATCGATCATATCGGCATGCGCGGGCCACTGGTCGCCGAACATCAGGTGCGTCCAGTAAATCGCCGGGGCGCCGGCAATGATCCCGTCGAAATCGTTGGGATAGCGCTGGGCTTCGGTGAGCCCCTGGCGCCCGCCGGACGAGCAGCCGTTCCAATAGGAATACTTCGGGCCGTTGCCGTAGTAAGCCGCGATGATGGCCTTGGCTTTGACGACCATCTCGTGCTCGGAGCGGTAGCTGAAATCGATCAACTTCTCGGGATGGCCGAGGGCGAACTCCGCCCGGCCACCCGAGTGGCCGGTATCGGTCCCGGCAGCGGCATAGCCGCGGTGCAGGGCGGCGGCGAGCGCGCCCGGATTGATCGCGCCGGACCAGCCGCCATTGCCCACCGCCTGGAACTTGCCGTTCCAGCCGGACGCGGGCATCCAGACTTCGATCTTGATATCGGAATCCTTCGCCGGCGCCAGCGTGGCGGCGACGCGGCAGAATGCGGGCAGGCTGCGGAACATCGCGGGATTCGTGGCGCGGCCGTTGGGCATGGGCGGCGACGTGAGCGCGCCGGCGGCAACGGATTGCGCCATGGTGATAGTGGTGTCTGGAAGCTTGAGGCCGGCCAGCTTTTCACACGCCGAACCCTGGGCGAACAGCGCGCCGGCCAGAAGGAAAATGCCAAAGAGCGATTTCAACATACGCGCCGCCTTACCGGTAGTTCACCCACACCGGCGAGGACCACGCCATGTTGCGGTCGCGCTGCTCCACGCGGACATAGTAGTAATGCTCGCCGGGGTCCAGCGCCTGGTCGCGGAAGCGCAGTTCGTAGGTGCTGCCCTCGGGCTCCTGCGAGTAGACGTACTTGTTGTCGCGGATCACAACCACCTGCTTCAGCGGCCCCGTGCCGTGGATCGTGGCCACGATTTCGGGCAGCGAACTGGTTTCGAATGCGTCGCCCTGGATGTACGTTTTGCCGTCGGCATTAACGCGGTAATCCAGCAGGATATTGCGGCTGGCGGCGTACGTGTGGCGCTTGCGCATAGCGTCGATGAGGCCCTGGCGCGTGCCGTTTTCGGCGATCACGGCGGTGTAGGAGAGGTGCGTGGAGGCGTGATCGGAGCTGGCCTGCACGCCCAGCTTGTAGCCCTTGGCCCAGGCGTTCCAGACGAAGCCCAGCGGCTTATAGCCGCCGGCCCACAGGTTAGTGTGCTCGGCGTCCGGGGCCAGGGGTGCGCCCGCGTGCTCGGCGGAAGTGCGGGAGCCCTCCCAAATCTCCACGATGGGATCGACGGAAGGATCGTTGTCGCGCCAATCGGTGCCCATTCCAGTGGTCGGGCTGTGCGGGGTCGAAATCCCGCCCCACTTCTTCAGGAAGGGATAGAGGATGGAGCCCGAATTGACCCGGCCGCGCGCTTCCTCGCGGCTGATCGGCAGGATGGGCACGCCGCGCTGCGCGAACAGCAGGTTGCGGTGGCCGTTGGGGTACGAGACGCTGCGCTCGGTGGCGTAGAGCGCGGTGAAGAAGCCGGGGACATCGAACATGTCGGCGGCCTTTTCTTCGCGCCACCACGTGTATTCGTTCTGGCCGGATTGATGGTCGGTGACGCCGAGAAAATCGAGACCGGCGGCGTCCAGGGCGTAACGGTAGCAATCCCAGAGCGTGCCGTCGCCCGCGCCATCGAGCGAGATCTCGGTGTGGCGGTGCACGTCACCGCGGTAGATGTGATAGGTCTTGCCGTTCGCCTGGATGGTGTAAGTGCGGAGGCGCGCGACCTGCTGTCTTTCGAGCGGCTCGACCGGCAGCTCGGCGGGCTGCTCGGGCGCGAGCGCAACCAGTTGCGCGGGCGCGGAGGCATCCGTGCGGAGCGCGGTGAAGCTGACGTCATTGGTTCCGGGCGTTTCGCCGAAATTCGGGCCGCCCCAGAGAATATGATCGGTCACCAGGGCGATGAAGACGTTGCCCCGGGCATCCGCGGCCGCGCCCATCTCTCCGCCGTTGCGGTCGACGGAATCGGGAACCCACAGCAGCGGCGACCAACGGTCGCCCGAAAAATAGGTAGCGCAGACTTCCCACTTGCCGCCCGCTTTCCAATGCGTGGTGGGCAGGCGGGAGGAGCTCATGGGGCGCAGGACAAGCCACATGCGGCCGTCGGCCCAGACCAGCTTCGGCTCCTGCACGAAGTCGCGGACCACCGGCGGCGCGACTTCGCCGGGCTGCTCGGGCGTGGTGAGCCATTTATTCCCGGCATAGATCGCGATCTTCACCGTGCGGGCATCGTAGAGGCCGCTGCCGCCGTGGAAAAGGAAGCCCACATCCTTGCCCCAATTCGAGGGGGCCTCCTCGTAGGCGATCCAGACGCGGTCCTGATTGTCGATGGCGACGCTGGGATGCGCGTGGTAGCGCGAGGAACTCGTGGCTTTGAGAACCGGGCCGGCGACGCCGTTGCGGACCGACCGCAGGTAGACGTTGTAGCTGCCGGTGGCGTAGCCGTCCCACGCCACCCATGCGGTGCCGCTCTTATCCACCGCCACCGAGGCGTCCCAATCGTTGGCGCGCGCGTCGCGCAGGCGGTCGCTGATTTCGATTTCGCGCGTCCAGCGGCCGGCGACCTTCGAGCGGAAATAGATGTTGCTCCGGCCGCCGCGCCAGCCCTGCCAGACGACGTACAGGTTGCCGGCGGCATCCGCCACCGCCTGGTGAAACAGGTTGTTGCCGGCGCCGGAGGTGACGTTTTCGACGGCGCCGAGGCGGGCACCGTCGTAGGTGCGCGCGCGCAGCTCGAAATTGGGCCCGTCGTGCTCCGACCATACGACCGTGGCTTTGTTGCCGACAGCCGCCACGGAGGTCATGAACAGATCGCCTGGTTTGTCGGTCACCGCCACGCGCTCGCCCCATGTGCCGTTACGGTAGGGGCGGAGAAAGATCGTGTCGCCCTTGTCGTGGTAGCCTTGCCACGCCACCCACACCGTGCCGGCGGCGGTTGCGATGGAAGCGAAATCGCTCTCGTACTGCCCGTCGGTGATCTGCTCGACGATGGGGGTGCGCCGGATCTCGATGGTGGCGTTGACTACGTAAATGCTCTCGATCTCCGGCAACTCGGCGGGCTTGCAGGAGAAGTCGCGCCCGTTTTTCAGCTTCACCGAAATGACCGCGTCCGCCGGCGCGCGGTAATAGAGAGTGACACCGACGCTTACGAGCGGCGTGGCGTGCGGCTGCGGCCGTTCCGCCGGATTCATGCCCTGCTGGAACGGAGTCCAGGGATGCGTGGAGCAGGTCCACGAGTTGCCGCTGACCTGGCACTCTTTCGTGAAGTGGTAACCTTCGATGCGCTCGATGCTGCCGGTGGAGATGGTGGCCGAGCCGTCCCACTCCGCCGGCTGCGCGTCCTTCTCGCCGAAAACCAGGGTGACCGCCTTGAGGCCGGCCATGGATGGCGGCTGCGGATCAGCGTAAACCACCGCATCCTTGCCGTTCTGCTTCCAGGTCGCTACCGCCAAAAGCGCTGCCAATACTGCCAGCGATGCCAACAATCGGTTGAGTTTCACCGGGACTCCTTTTCGATGTTGGGTATTTTATCGCGGCTGGAGGGGCTATTGAAACTGAATCGTCGCCACTTCACCCACCGTGGCGAGGCGGGCGTTCGTCTTGGGGAAATATTCGATGGTCACCGGGCGCGCCTTTTGCGCGCCGCAGCCCAGCGCGAGCGCCCCGCCGCCGGAGATGGCGACCTGCGTGGGATCGGGCACCAACAGTTTGACTGCCTTGCCATTCGGCCGCACGACCAGCAGGCGTGCCTGCTTACCCAGGCAATCGACCTGCTTCAGCGTGCCGGTGATCTTAGCCGGCGGCACCGGCCCGGTCCACCAGGGCACCACTTCGCCGCTGGGCTTCGACTCGCCCTGGTTGTACTTCGTCTCGAGGGCGTGCAGGTGCTCGCGCGCCTGGGCCTTGAGTTGGTCGAGCTCGCGCGCGTCCTCCTCGGCCTGGCGGCGCTTTTCCGCGGCTTCGTAATCCAGGCGCTGCTGCTCGATGGCGAGACGCGCCTGCCGCATGCGCGCGCGCTCGGCCGGATCGGTGGCCGCCTGCTCGCCCTGCTTCCATGCGTTCGCGGCGCCGCTGTAATCATGTTCGGCGAGATAGCATTCGGCCAGGGCCTTCCAGTGCGCCGGATCGCGCGGATTGCGGTCCGTAGCCGCCTTCCAATGGGCCAGGCGCTGCTGCGGATCGGTATCGTGCTCCGCCAGGAGCACGTAGGGCTCGTCGAGCTTGGGATTCAGACTGGCCGCCTTGAGCAGCGCCGGTGTGGCCTTGGCCCGTTCCGGCTCCAGTTTCGCGTACTCGATGTAGCAGCGCGCGCTGATGCTGCCCGCCTGGATGGCAGCGGCAAAATCCTGGAGCGCCTCGGACGTGCGGTGCTCGCGAAGGGCCAGCAGCCCGAGCCCCTCCCGGGCTTCCGGGATCTTGACGCGGTCGTGAATCAGCGCGCGATAATCGGCCGCCGATTGGGGCCCCAGCAGCAAGTCGGCACGCGCCAGGCGCGCATCGGCCGCGGAGACCGACTGCTCCGAAAGATTCCGATCGGCCATCGGGCGGCTGGAAAGGGAAGTAGTCTGGAAGTTTCCCGCGGTCAGGTGTTCTTTCGCCAGCGCTTCGATTTCGGCGGGCGATTTGCCGAAGGCATTCCGGTAGGCTGCATCTTCATCCACACCCTTGCGCAAATTGTAGAGGAGCACGCGGATCGTACCGTAGAACCGCGGGTCGACCACCAGCAGATGGATGCGGGCCCAGTCGAGGTCCTGAGCCCGGCCCGCGGGCGGGGCGCCGACGGTGATCTGAATCCCTTTGACGTGGAACGTGGAGAAGAACTCGACCAATCCGTGCTCGAACGCGGGCGGCATCTGCGCGGTATTCGCCCGCAACAGCAGGCGCGCCAGGTCCGCATAGGTCACAGGAGGAACGGAGTTTTTCTGGTCGAGGACGATGCCGTAGGAATCGCGGCCCTCGATCAGCCCGGGAGGCGCCGTGCCTGCGAGCGCTTTCTTGAAAACCAGGATGTGCACCGGCTGCGGGGTTTGAAGGTCCTGTTCGCCGACGATCTCTCCAACGGCGTGACGGAACTCCTCGAAATCGACCAGCGCTTGCCGCCCGGCGTTCGGGCCAGCGTCGGTAAGCACAACGAATGAGCCCGCGGTGAACTTCGTCCAGTGGTCCTCGGCACGCGCGAGCCAGGGAAGGCACGGCAAGAGGGCAACGATGAGCATCCGCCGCAACATGCGTTTTTACTATTATCCCGCGAACGCGCCCGCCGCTCTGGTAAAATCGCGCACAGGCGCGCCGTGTTGCGCCGCGGGAGGCTGCGCCGCGGGAGGCCTCGGGGTTGGGCGGTCGGCGCGGTCACTGGCGAGAGCTACCCGAATGATGCGAGGATCTCGCCGGGCACGCACGCTGGGGTACAATGAAGTTTCAACCGATGGCGCCATCGTCTAACGGTTAGGACGGAGCCCTCTCAAGGCTCAAATACGAGTTCGATTCTCGTTGGCGCTACCAATCACTCTCAGCACTGGCCTGCCGTTCAACCCGACGCTATCGACGGATCCAGCCAATACGGAACGCGGGAGCGGCAGGACCGGATCGGGAGCGGAATCCTGGCGAATCCGACGATCAACGACTGGTTCAACGCCGCGGCATTCACGGTGCCTGCGTTGCACACGCACGGCAACTGAATTCGTGGTACACTCGAGGTGCCTTTTGAAAGTCCTGCCAGAGCTTGGCTGTCCTGATCTGCCTCGTCTTGCCCGCACAATTGAAAGACAGAAAGGAGTTAAAAGTGAAGAATATTTTTGTAGGCAATCTGGATTTTGCCGCTACCGATTCGTCTGTTCGTGCCATGTTCGAGCGGTATGGAACAGTTGATCGCGTCAATCTGGTTACGGATCGCGATACCGGCCGCTCCCGCGGCTTTGCGTTTGTCGAAATGAGCAACACCGAGGAAGCCGACCGGGCTATCGCCGGCCTGAACGGCGCGGACTTCGAAGGCCGCGCGCTGAACGTCAATGAAGCCCGGCCCAAGGTCCAGGGTGGCGGCGGTGGCG
>JAJYLS010000501.1 GCA_021787555.1 Acidobacteriota bacterium
TACACCGACGAGTATCCTATCCCGCTGCCGGAGCCACCCTGCCAACCGGCCGCCGCTCGAATCTGAGAAAATGCCAGGGAATTATTGAGACAACATCGGGGCGAAATAATGTGGTCCGTTACATCATCGTCACAGGCCGCGGACCCTCAGGCCACCCCAAGTACGGCTGCCCCCACAACTTTTACCGGGGAACCTGCGCTAACAGCTTAAAAGAGAGGCATGACCTCCTCGAAGAGCGCCTGTTCGCCGGACTTCAAGACGCCATCCTACGCCCCAACGTGGTCGAGTACGCCGTTCAGGAGTTCGGACGGCAACTTCAGCGGGCGCTTGCAGATGTGACCGACGACATGGCACGACTTCGGAGCCGGAAGGAAACCTTGGAAGCCGAGGTGCGCCGGATCACGGACGCCATTGCGGTCACAGGACATAGCGATTCGTTGCTGAGGGCCATCACCGAAAGGGAGAACGAGCTTCGCGAAATCGACCAGCGGATACTATCCGCCCGCCCCGATTCGGTGGAATCTAAGCTGAACGAACTGCGGCACTTCGTCGCCGAAAGGCTGAAGGACATTCACGCCCTGCTGTACGAAGATCCTCTTCGCGCGAAGAACGAGCTTGTGAAGCACGTCGAGGCCGTAACCCTGCAACCTGAAGGCATTGGTTCGGAGCGGCACTACGTTGCGGAAGGCGCTTGGGACTTGGTGGGTGGGAGGGAGCAGCGCGTTAGGATGGTTGCGGGGGGTGGATTTGAACCACCGACCTTTGGGTTATGAGCCCAACGAGCTACCAGACTGCTCCACCCCGCATTTTTATCCTAACGTAACGATCACCGCTGGTCAATCGGTTTGGGCTCGAAATCCGCGAGGTGCGCCAAAGTCAAATGGGACAAGCGGGGTCTACACGCCGGCTACCGGCTCGGCCGCTGCGGCAGAGTTCATCGCGTCGGATGGCTTCGGGAATTCCCATGCCGGAGTCCCGCACGCGAATTTCCACCGACTACCCGCAACGCCGCGTGCTCACCGCGATCACGCCCGCCGGACCTCGGAGCCCTGCCGCGCGTCGACGATGGCATTCGGCGGCGTTCATAATCAGGTCGAGCACCACTTGGCTTACCTCGCTCGAATTGCAGACCACCGGCGTAAGATCCTCATGAGGCAGCAGCCCCCTGCCATCGCCTGGCAAAGCTTTCGAGGGGGGAGACACCGTGTCGTTCTGGAAAAGGGCTATGACCAGCGACTCATCGCCCAGGCGGGCGAGGGCAACAAGGGATTCGGGCAGATTCCGTGCCGGCAACGGATCGGGCTGGCGCGCCCCCACCTTACGGCTTCCTGTGGTGAAACACCTTCTTCTGCACGTCCGGCCAGAACTCGCTCATGAGGTTCCCGGTGAGGCTGCCGAGCAGGCTCGTTTCCAGCCGCCCCGCCATCACGTTCCAGCGGACGCTCCGCGGGGGGTAGTAGGCATTCGAAGCCGCAATCCCTAACACCATCCCGCCCAGGTTCGAAGTGTTGAAGACGCCCTGGCCCGCGTCGTTCCGCGTGATCACGATGCGGCTGGCGGAATAGACCAGCCGCGCCCAAAACCCCGAGCCCGGCCCTCTCCGGTAGTAGCGTGGGTCCTGGTGCAGAACCGAGGCCAGCAGGCCGGCGCTGAGAAAATTCTGGGTGGTGAAATCGGCGAAAGCCGCGCCGAAGCGCTCGCCGTAAGCCACGCTGTCTTTGCCGTACTTGGGCGTGTCGTTGTCCAACTGCGAAAAGCCGGCAGTCATCACCGCGCTCGCCACATTGAACGGATCGATGGCCTCCTTCCAGGCCAACTGCCATTTCTGCCGCTTGGTCAGAGGCGGAGGCTTGGCCGAGGGATCGCGAACCGTCTGGTAATCGGGCATCACCCCGAGGATGCGCTGCTCGTTGAACGGATCGGCAGCCGGAGCGGGCGCCGGCGCAGCGGCTTCCGGCGAATCCTCGGCCAGCGAGGGTCCTTGCGCGCGCACAGCCGGGCACAGCACCAGAGCAGCGGCGGCAGACATCAGACCCAGGTGGAATCGAGACTTCACCTTTTTGGTTAGGCGCATGGCGCTGGGTCCAAGTTACAGTGGCAGGCGCATGGCGCCAGACCCGCGTTACCTGCGGCCAAGGCCAATAGCCAGAAAGAGCCATCTACCGGATCAGCCGCACCAGTCCATAGCATGCTAAACAGACCCAAAAGTCCACCGCCAGACCCCAATCGATTTGAAAAGGTTGATGCCGGGCGCGCGGAGGAAGGTACGGCAAAACGCCGAAGTAGATGGCGTTTCCGGCAATGATGGCGGCCAGCGACCGCCAGAAATTCGCCTTCATAAAGCCGAGCCCGGCCGCAAGTGCGGCACGCCATTCCACGGCCGCGCGAGCGACTGCCGCACCTTGTCCATCAGCGCCGTCGCGGTAAAGGGCTTCGCCAGGAACATGGTGGGGGATTGCTCTATGGAGCGAACCATCGCGTCGTCCATATATCCCGACATAAAGATAATCCGCACCTCCGGCCGCATGCGAACCACACGCCGCGCGAGTTCGGGCCCGTCGAGCACCGGCATGATCATATCGGTAAGGATCAGGCTGACTTCGCATGTCTCACTCAGGACGCGTAGCGCCTCCGCGCCGTCGCTGGCTTCGAGGCACCGAT
>JAJYLS010000502.1 GCA_021787555.1 Acidobacteriota bacterium
AATGTCGAAGATCCACAGGTCGGCCGCGTACGCGCCGCGGTAGTGCTTGCGCGACCACACGGACGGGTGGCGCATGAACGCCAGATTCTTGCCGTCCGGCGAATAGCTGCCGGAAGCCCCCCAATCGACGGGCAGCGGCCGCTCGATTCCGCCTGCCACCGGCACCTCGAACAGCGTGGCCACGGTGGGAAACGCGCCCACACCGCGCGTCGATGAGAACAGTACGTTCCGGCCATCGGCGCTCCAGCCGACGACATTGTCGTCAGCCGTGTAGAAGGTGAGCTGGCGCGGCTTGCCGCCCGCCGCGGGAATCACGAAGACGTCGTAATTGCCGTCGCGGTTCGAAGAAAACGCAATCCACTGGCCGTCCGGCGAGAACCGCGGATAGATATCGCGCGCGACGTTATCGGTGAGCCGGTGGACGGCGGTGCCGTTTTCGTTGGCGATCCAGATATCGCCGAGATAGGTGAATGCGACCTTGCCCTGAGAGTAGGTGGGATAGCGCAGCAGCTTGACCTGTGCCGGCAGAACCGCGGGCAGACAAGCCGCGGCTAAGAGGAGGAGAATGCCGGCAAAATGCCGGTACTGGGGGCTCGAAGCCCGCGCTACGGGCGACATAGAGAAGATGGTAGTCGCTGGAAGGGGATGAAGCAAGGGGAAGCGGTTGGCGGGTCCGCCGTGCTATCAGTAGGTGGAGGAGAATCCGATGAGAAAGACCGTTTGCATGGCTGCCATGGCCTACATGTTGGGCGCACCGTTTGCCTCTTTCGCCCAGATCAAACAAACCCGGGACCAGATCCTGTTCTATACGTCGGGGTGGAAGGGCGAGCGGTTTCCGGACGGGCGGCCGAAGATCCCGGACGATTTGCTTAAACGCGCGCTTAATGTCTCGATCGAAGACGTTTGGGAATACCTGCACGGCCGCGGCTACGTGAACCAGTTCGAGGGCGGCTGGCAGGCGCTGCATCCGGATCAGCCGTTTGCCGGGCGCGCGCTGACGGCGCAGTTTATGCCGCAGCGCCCGGACGTGGCCGCGGCGGTGGCCGCCGAAGGCAGGGCGGAAGGGCGCACCCAAAGGATCGGAACCAATAGCTGGGTCATTAACGAGCTTCAGATGGGAGACACCATGGTGGTCGATGGCTACGGCAAGATCATCGAGGGCACCCTCATCGGCTCCAACCTTGGCAGCGGCATCGCCGCCCACACGCACTCCGGGTTCATTTTCAACGCAGGCATCCGCGACGCCGAGGAAAACCGCGAAATCGCGGGGTTGAACGGGTTCTACCGCGGCTACGATCCGTCGGGATGGGCGCAGATGCAACTCACCGGAATCAACGTCCCGGTGCGGATCGGGCGGGCCGTGGTGCTGCCGGGCGACCTGGTGCTGGCGAAACGCGACGGCGTGATCTTCATTCCGGCGGTGCTCGCGGAGGGCGCCATCAGCAAGGCCGAATTCACCAAGCTCCAGGATGCCTTCAACGAGGAGCTGAACAGCCAGGGCAAGAACGCGGGGCAATTCGAGGGCGGCTGGAACGCGCAGAAATATGCCGCCTTCGCCAAGTGGGTGGAGGCGCATCCGGAAAAGATGAAAATGACGCGCGCGGAATTCGACGCTCTGCTCAAAGAGGCGCTGACGCCGCGGCCCCGGCGGAACCGATAGGCGGATGCGCGGGCTGCTTTTCTTCCTTGCTCTCGCCTGTGCGGCCCAGCCGCGGTTTACGCTCGACCAGGTCCTTGGCTACGCCTTCCCGACCGACCTGACCGCGGCGCCGTCCGGCGGCAAAGTCGCGTGGTTCTCCGACACGCGCGGCGTGCGGAATATTTACGTGGCCAAGCCGCCGGCCTATCTCGCGCGCCGGATCACGCCTTATACCGCCGATGACGGCCAGGAACTTACCGGGCTGGTCTGGGCGCCCGATGGCTCCGAGATCATCTACACCCGGGGAAGCGGTCCCAACCGCTCCGGCCAGATCGCCAATCCGGCGCTGGAGCCGGAGGGTGAATCGCAGGACGTGTGGATCGTGGCCTGGAATGGGGGCGAGCCGCGGAAAGTCGGCGCAGGCAGCAGCGCAACGGTATCGCCCAAAGGCGGCCGCGTGGCATTTCTAAATGGGGGCCAGATCTGGTGGGCGCCTCTGGACGGCAGGTGGCCGGCCGCACGGGCGTTCGAGGCGCGCGGCCAGTGCGAGCGGCCGGTCTGGTCTCCAGACGGCACGCGCCTCGCCTTCACCAGCAATCGCGGCGACCATTCTTTTATCGGAGTCTACGATTTCACCGCGGGGACGCTGCGGTATCTCGATCCCGGCACAGATTGGGACGATTACCCCGTGTGGTCGCCGGACGGCGCGCGCGTGGCGTTCGCGCGCATTCCTTCGAGCGGGCTGCGGCCGATTCGCGAAGCGCATCGCGAAGGCGAGCCGTGGTCCATCCGCATCGCTTCGGCCACCACGGGAGAGGGCCGCGAAATCTGGCGGGCGCACGCGGGGCCGGGTTCCGTGTTTCACGAAATGGATGCGCCGCGACAGCTTCTTTGGGCAGCCGGAGACCGCCTCATCTTCCCCTGGGAAAGCGACGGCTGGCTGCACCTCTACTCGCTGCCGCTGGACGGCGGCCCGGCGACGCTGCTGACGCCGGGCGATTTCGAGGTGGAAGACGCCGTG
>JAJYLS010000165.1 GCA_021787555.1 Acidobacteriota bacterium
CCTGAAATGCCGCGCAGGCGGCATTTCAGGTGACCCGCCAGGAGTACGACCGGCTGCAATCCCTGCTACCCGGCAACAACGTGTCGCTCAAGCAGGTGCAGGCGGCCGAAGGGGCGTGGCAGGCGGATCTGGCCGATTACCATTCGGCGCAGCGCATGCTGGGACTGGAAGAAGCCAGAGCCAGGCAGAACTGGGGGCCGGTGCTGGCCGCGTGGATTCTCAACGATTCGCCGGAATTCGAGCAATTGGCCCAGATGCAGCAGTTGCTCGTTCAGGTGACCCTGCCCACGGGCGCGAGGCCCGCGGCGCCAGCCACCACCGATCTCCAGTTGCAGGACGGCCGCATCGTTACCGCGACGCTGATCTCGCGCTTTCCCTATGTGGAGCCGCGCATTCAAGGCCCCGCGTATCTCTACCTGACCCGCTCCCGGACCGACCTCCTGCCGGGCATGACCCTGGCCGTTCTGCTCCCATCCGGTCCGTCCGAACGCGGCGTTTTCGTCCCGGCGGATGCGGTGGTGTGGTGGGAAGGAAAAGCCTGGGCCTATGCGCGAACCGCTGCGGACCGCTTCGTCCGCGAGGGCGTCTCCACAAACATGCCGCTCCCCGGCGGCTTCCTGGTCGAACGGAACCTGCATGCGGGCGAAAAGATCGTCGTGAGGGGCGCCGAGCAGCTTCTCTCCCAGGAATTCCGCTCCAGCATTCAGGGGGCAGGCGGCGATTGATGGAGCGAAATCTTTGCTGAGCGCGATTGTCGGCTTCTCCCTGCGGCATCGCGGCATCGTCATCGCGCTGGGAATCGCGCTGCTGGTTTACGGCTGGTACACCTTGCAGCAATCCCGCTACGACGTCTTTCCCGATTTCGCGCCTCCGCGCGTCGACATCATCACCGACGCGCCGGGCCTTTCGCCGGAGCAGGTCGAGCTGCTGGTGACGCAGCCCATCGAATATGCGATCTACGGTGTGCCCGGCATCGACCTGATGCTATCCAATTCGGTCCAGGGGGTCTCCTCCGTTTCGGTGACCTTCCACCCGAGCACCCAGATTTATCTCGCGCGCCAGCTGGTGGCCGAGCGGCTGGCCTACGCCGCGGCCCAGCTTCCCGCCGGCACCGGTCCGCCGCAAATGACGCCGCTGACCTCGTCTACGGAAGTCGTGCTCATGGTCGGCCTGACATCGAAGGCGCGCTCGCTGCTGGAGCTTCGGACGGTTGCCGACTGGACCGTGCGGCCCCGGCTCCTGGCGGCCAACGGAGTGGCGAACGTCGGCATCTGGGGCGGCGAGGTCAAACAGTTCCAGGTGCAGTATAGCCCCGAACGGCTGCTGCAATATGACTTGGCGGTGAACGATCTCCTCGCGCACGCGCGCTTGGCGACGGGTCTGCGCGGCGCCGGATTCGTGGATACGCCGAACCAGCGCCTGATCCTCAGCTCCCAAGGGCAATCCATCACCGCGCCGCAACTTGCGAAAGCCATCGTGGTGTACCGCAACGGCGCCGCCGTCACGCTGGGGCAGGTCGCCAGCGTCGCGGAAGCGCCGGCGCCGCGCATCGGTGCAGCCTCCATTAAGGGCAAGGACGGCATATCCATGGTGATTTCGGAACAGTACGGCGCAAACACGCTTCAAGTGACCGCGGCCGTGGCAAAGGCGCTCGACGATCTCAGGCCCGTGCTCCAGCGCGAGGGGGTCACACTCTACCCGGACCTTTTCCGCCCCGCCGACTTCATCGACACGGCGCTGCACAATATCCGCTCCTCGCTCCTCATCGGTGCGATTCTGGTGGTGGCCGTCCTGCTGCTCTTTCTGTTCAACTTCAGGACCGCGGCCATTTCCTTCACCGCCATCCCGGTTTCGCTGCTGGTGGCGGTGATCGTCTTGAGCCGGCTGGGCTACACGCTGAACGTGATGACTCTGGGCGGACTGGCAATCGCTATTGGCGAGGTGGTGGACGACGCGGTCATCGACGTCGAGAACATCCTGCGCCGCCTGCGCGAAAACCGGCATTCCCAAAATCCCCGCCCCGCCATCCGCGTGGTTTTCGATGCCTCGATCGAGGTGCGCAGCGCGGTGGTGTATGCCACGTTCGCGGTCACGTTCGTCTTCCTGCCGATCCTGATGATGAGCGGCCTGTCCGGACGGATCTTCGCGCCGCTCGGGGTAGCATACATCTTCTCGATCCTGGCCTCGCTGGCCGTCGCCCTGACCCTCACGCCCGCGCTTTCCCTGCTCCTGTTGGGAGGCGGAAAGTTCAGCCTCCGGGAGCCGCCGCTGGTGCGATGGTTGAAGGGACGCTATCGCGGGGTGCTCGTGCAGGTGGAAAGAGCGCCGAGGCTGGTGATTGCCGGAGTGGCGCTACTCACGATGGGCGGGCTTGCGTTGGTGCCCTCGCTAACCACGAGCTTTCTGCCGAATTTTCAGGAGGGCCACTACATCGTCCACATGATTGCGGTGCCGGGCACCTCGATCACGGAATCCATGCGTATCGGCCGCCATGTCACTCGGCAGCTCGAGCGCATCCCCGACGTGCGCATCGTCTCCCAGCGGACCGGACGCGCCGAGCGCTCCGAGGACATCTTCCAAACGGATAAGACGGAATTCCAGGTGGACCTGAAAGAGAATACGGCGAAGGAGAACCGGCTTGCCGAAAAGCAAATCCGCGAGGCGATCGCGCGCATCCCCGGCGTGGATTTCGCCGTGAACACGTTTATGACGGAGCGGATCGAAGAGACCGTCTCCGGGTTTTCCGCCGCGCTGGTCATCAACATTTTCGGCCCGGACCTGAATGTGCTGGACCGGAAGGCGCGGGAACTGGCACGCGGTCTTTCCGGATTGCGCGGCGTCGCGGATCTGCGGCTGCAATCCCCGCCCGGCACTCCACAGGTGGCAGTCAAGCTCCGGCGGGATGCGCTGCAACACTGGGGGTTCGACCCCGTGAACGTACTCGACGCGGTCCGCACCGCGTTCGGAGGCGAAACGGCCGGCCAGGTCTTTCAAGGAAATGCGGTGTTCGATGTCTCCGTGATCCTGTCGCCCAGCGAGAGGAACGGTGTTGTTCCGATCCGCAAACTCCTGCTGCGCAATCCGGCTGGAGATTATGTTCCCATCGGGCAACTGGCGGATATCTATGAAACTTCCGGCCGGTTCATCATCCAGCACCGGGGCGGAAGGCGGGTCGAGACGATCACCTGCGACGTTCGAGGAGAATCCGTGGATGCGTTTATTCGCGAAGCCAAGGCGAAGATCGTCTCGCACATGACATTCCCGGCCGGCACATACGTCGAATTCACCGGCACGGCAACGGAAGCCGCGCGCGCCCGGCACGAACTTTTCCTGCATGCCGGTCTGGCGGGCCTCGGGATCGTGATCCTGCTGTCCATCGTATCCATGAATGCCCGCAATCTGCTGCTGATCCTGCTGAATCTTCCGATGGCCCTGATCGGCGGAATCTTTGCCGTCTTCCTCACGGGCCGGGTGCTCTCCCTGGGCGCGCTGGTGGCCTTCGTCACCCTGTTCGGAATTACCCTGCGGAACTCGATCATGATGATCTCCCATTTCGAGCACCTTGTCGCCGCGGACGGGATGACCTGGGGGCCCGAGGCAGCCCTGCGCGGCGCCTCCGAGCGGTTGGCGCCGATCCTCATGACCGCGATGGTAACCGGGCTGGGCCTGCTCCCTCTGGCGCTCGGCAGCGGCGCTCCCGGCCGTGAAATCGAGGGGCCGATGGCCATCGTGATCCTGGGCGGCCTGTTCACCTCGACCACGCTGAATCTGCTGGTGCTTCCGACATTGGCCCTGCGCTACGGGAGGTTCGAGCGGCCGCGGGAACAACTCTAGAGGCAACACTGTTCGCTTCATGGGTTCAGCAAACGTAGGACGGGCGATACGCCTGGCGATACGCCTGTCCGCGCTGGGGTGCCCACTGGGCCGGCCGCGTAGCGGCGTGCGGCGCGCTTCGCGCAGCCGCGGACAGGCGAATTGGCTGTCCCACCGTAAGATTCCGCGACTTTTCTTGCAAAATGCCCTGTGCCACACTGGAGGTTTCATGAAGCTCGCAGAAATTGCCGCGGCGCTCGGCTGCGCGCTCGACGGCGATCCGCACATCGAGATCTCCGGCGTCGCCGGCATGGAACACGCCGGCCCGGGCCAACTCACCTTCCTGGCCAATCCGAAGTACATCCACAAGGTGAAACACACCAAGGCCAGCGCCATCCTGATCGCCGAGGCGGTGCCCGGCATCGCGTGCCTGGTTTCGGAAAACCCGTATCTCGATTTCGCGCGAGCGCTGGCGCTGTTCTACCAGCCGCCCGAGCCGCCGCGCGGCATCCATCCGCTGGCTTGTGTCGCGCCCAGCGCCACCATCGGCGAAAACTGCTCGATCGGCCCATTCGCGGTGGTTGGCGAGCGCGTGCGCATCGGCCGCAACGCCGTGCTGCACCCGCACGTGGTGATCTACGAGGGTGCGCAAATCGGCGACGATTTCCTGGCGCATTCCCATGCCGCCGTGCGCGAGTTCTGCAAGGTCGGCGACCGCGTCATTTTACAAAACAGCGTGGTGGTGGGCGGCGACGGATTTGGGTTTGCCAAGCGCGCCGACGGCAGCCATGCCAAAATCGTGCAGTCGGGCGTCACCATCATCGAAGACGATGTCGAAGTGCAGAGCCTCACTTCGGTGGACCGCGCCACCGTGGGCGAGACGCGCGTCAGGCGCGGCGCCAAGATCGACAGCCTCGTGCAAGTTGGTCACGCCTGCGTCGTCGGGGAAGACAACATCATTTGCGCGCAGACCGGTCTCGCCGGGAGCACGGTGCTGGAGCGGGATGTGCTGCTCGCCGGGCAGGTGGGCGCTTCCGGCCATTTGACGGTGCACGAGGGCGCCATCGTCTACGCGCAGAGCGGGATCGGCGGCGACGTCCCCGCCGGCGCGCGCATCTCCGGCTCGCCCGCGTTTGCCGCCAACGAATGGCTGCGCGCCATCACCGCCTTTCCGCGGCTGCCCGAGCTACTCAAGACCGTTCGCGAACTCAAAAAGAAAGTGGAAGAGTTGGAGAAGCATGTCCGATCAAACGCAACCGAATAAGCGCCAGCCGGTCGCTTACCTGAACGAGAGATTTCTGAACAGCCCGGACGCCCGCGCGCTGCGCATCCTGGCCGAATACCTGTGGCCGCTGGCCCATTTCCGGCGTGAAAAGGTCCGCGACACCGTCGTCTTTTTCGGGTCGGCGCGCGTGCAGGAGGACGGGCCGCTGGGCCAGTATTACAAGGACGCACGCACGCTGGCGTACCTGCTCACCGAGTGGGCCGACCAATTTACGAACAGCACGTACCGCTTCGTGGTGTGCTCGGGCGGCGGTCCGGGGATCATGGAAGCCGCCAACCGCGGCGCTTACGACGCCAAGGGGAAAACGGTCGGGCTGAACATCGGCTTACCGTTCGAGCAGCTTCCCAACCCGTACATCACCTCGGAGTTGAATTTCGAGTTCCACTACTTCTTCATGCGCAAGTTCTGGTTTGCGTACTTGTCGAAAGCGCTGGTGGTCTTTCC
Source organism: Acidobacteriota bacterium (assembly GCA_021787555.1). Lineage (GTDB taxonomy): Bacteria > Acidobacteriota > Terriglobia > Bryobacterales > Bryobacteraceae > JAJYLS01. Next base: position 5,543 of record JAJYLS010000165.1, read on the forward strand.
CGGCGGCTTCGGAACGATGGACGAGCTGATGGAGTTGCTCACGCTGACGCAAACCCAGAAACTGGCGAAAAAAATGGCCATCGTGCTGTACGGCTCGCAGTACTGGAAAGAGATCATCAACTTCGACGCGCTGGTGAAGTACGGAACCATCTCGCCCGAGGACCTGAACCTGTTCCAATACGCCGACGATCCGCAGCACGCGTTCGAGCTTCTCAAGCAGGCGCTGATGACCTACGCACTGCAACCGGAGACGCCGGAAACGCCGTCGATTTCGAAATCGCGCAATCCGCAGAGGCCCGCGGGAACGGCCTGATGTTTCAATGGACGGTGGCCCCCGGGTTGGAGATGCGCTTATTCCAGGCGGAAGACGCGGAGGCGGTCTTTGCGATCGTCGAGCGCAACCGCCGCCATCTCCGCGAATGGCTGCCGTGGATAGACCGCACGCGGTCCGCGCGCGATATCCGCGTGTTCATTGAAGAGGTGGTGCTGCCGCAATATGCAGCGAGCCAGGGACCGCAGGCGGCCATCTGGCTGGAGGGCGGGATTTGCGGATCGGTGGGCTGCCATCCCATCGATTGGGCCAACCGGCATTGCAGCCTGGGCTACTGGATCGACGCCGCGCAGCAGGGCAAAGGGATCGTCACGCGGTGCTGCGCCGCGATGCTGGATTACCTCTTCCGCGATGCCGGTCTGCATCGCGTCACGATCCAATGCGGCACGGGCAATCTGCGGAGCTGCGCCATTCCACAGCGTCTGGGCTTCACCCGCGAAGGCGTCCTGCGCGAAGCCGAGTGGGTCAACGACCGCTGGGTGGACCTGGTGTTGTGGAGGATGCTGGCGCAGGAGTGGAAAAAGTTATGAGTTGGTGAGTGATGAGTCGCGAGTTTAACTCACAACTCATAACTCACAACTCGTGTCATTGCTTCACCCCGGTGGAGTTTTCAATGCGGACGCTGTGGCCGTCGCCGTCCAGGCCCGTGATCCGGACGTCTTGCAGGCGGTCGCCGAAGATCGCCGAGCGTTCGGGCGCCGCGCCTTCGCCGGGCCACACCTCAGTGACATCGTCCAACTTCAGTCCGTGGACGTATGCGAAAATCATGGCCGCGGGCGTCGGACCGAAATCCGGCATGCCCGCAACTCCCTGGACCGTCCCACCGCGCGCCTTCTTCACCTTGGCGATGTTCTCGTAGCCCATGATGCGCATCAACACGCCGCGAAAGCTCAGATTGTCTATGAGGCTTTCCGGCGTGCCTTCCACCAGCACGCGGCCCTTGGTATAAATCGTGATATCGCTGAAGGCGATGTCGCGCAGACGGCTCAGCCGGGAAGAAGCGGTGCGGCGGTCCACGTCGATGACGATGGGCCACTCCACGCCCTTCCCCCATTTCGGCCTGGTGGTCATCTCGATATTGGAGAACCGCACGTCCTCCATGGCGCCGCCATCGTAGGCGAACAGCGCGATGCCCGTGCGCGAATCGCGAACCACGCAATTGGAGAAAGCGCAGTGGCGGAAATCGCCGTGGCTTTCGGTGCCGAGCTTGAGCGCCGATGCCGCGCTCACCAGCACGCAATTGGTGACCACTACGTTTTCGGTGGGTCCCGCGGCGACGGATTCACCGGCCATGGAAACATCCGATGCGGCGGGACCGGCGGTGCGATTGGTGGTCTTGAGCACGATGCAATCGTCCCCGGCTTCGATGTGGCAATCGGAGATGATGACGTTGCGCGAGGAATCCACATCGATGCCGTCGCTGTTGATGGCGCGGAGATTGTTGAGGAGCGAGATGCCGCGGATTTTCACCCCGTCGCAGTTCTTGACATGAACCGTCCAGGCGGGCGCTTTGCGAATGGCGATGTCCTGGATGCGGATGCCGCGCGAATCCCAGATTTCAATCAGCGGGCTGGGGCGCGGCAGCGGCTTCCAATCGGCGTTGAAGAAAGCGTCGCCCTGCCCGTCGATAGAGCCGCCGCCCTCAATCGCGGCGTTCTCGATCCCGCGCGCATAGATGAGGTGCTTCACCGCATAATCCTCGATCCGTTTGCTGCCGAGCAGGACCGCACCGGGTGCGAGGTAGAGCGTGATATTGCTCTTGAGCGTGATGGTTCCCGAGAGAAATTTGCCGGTGGGGAAGTAGACCGTTCCACCACCCGCGGCGGCAGCGACGTCGATAGCCTTTTGTATAGCCGCGGTGTCGAGCGCCGCCCCCGTGCCTGTGGCGCCATAGGTACGGACGTTGTAGACCGGCGCGAAATCGGCGGCGGCAAGGGCGGACGCGCACATCAGGATCGGCAGCGTGCATCTCATTGTTCCAGCCGCTCCTTCGCGGCTTTCACCCAGCTTTCGTAAACGTACTTGTCCTTGTCGCGCTCCCAATGATCGAGCGGCAAGGCGTTGAGCATATCGTGCGGCACGGCGGGGACATCGTTTCCCAGCGCCATGGTGCCGCCTTCACGGGCTTCGGTGGCGTACAGCCGGTCGATGAACACGTGATTCGCCGCGGCCCATTGGCTGATGTGAGTTTCGGGCATGCGCTCGATCCGCACCGCCGTCCAGTTGGGAAACTTGAGGTGCTTTTCCAGCCACTGCGCGGCCGGGCGCGTTACGAAGTACGGGCGATGGCTGCCGCCCGGCACGAATTCGACATCGAAAATATTCTTCGAGCTGCCGTGCAGGGCGATGGCGCGCTTGCGCAGATCTTCCCAGAAATCCGGCGGCAGCTTCGTGATCCCCACCACGTCGTCGGCCGAGCCGTTGATGATGAGCGTGTGGCCGCGCGCGGCATGGAGATCGTAGAGCACCGCCGGGCGATCGCCCAAAAATTGCAGGGACCGATAGGGGATCGCCTGGCACATCAGCTTGCTGCTCGAATCCCAATAGCCGCCGGGGCCATCGAGATCGCCGCCCCCCGCCAGCACGCAGGAATTCAGCCGGGTATCCAGGGCGCAGGCCAGGCCGAGCACGAACGAGCCCATGGAATAGCCCACCGCCGCGAGGCGCTTGGGATCGACATCCGGCCGGTGCTCCAGATACGAGACCGCTTGCATGACGTCGGTGATCATGAGGCCGCCCATGCGGCGCGCCATCTCGGGCGGATCGACCTTGCGGTCGTGCTGGCGCGTGCCATCTTTGCGCTGCGCGTTGCGCTCGCCCTCGCCGATAGGGTCGTAAGTGAGCACCGCCGCGCCGGCGCGCGCATACAGAATCCCGGTGTAGAACGCGTACCAACTGTATTTGTCGCCGCCGTGGCCGTTCACCACTACCATGCCCGGCATCCCGCCGGCGGGCCGCTGCCTGGGCCGGTACACGATGGCGGGAACGCGCAGGCCGTAACCGGTGGCGTAGCTCACGCGCTCGGCCACCACGCCCGGCGCCGGCTCGAATTCGCCGTAGGTTTCGGTTTCGAGCGGCGGCAGGGGATCGGGCACGAACAGGGTGGATTTGATCTTTCGGCGATCTTCCTGCCGCGGCCACTCCGCATTCGCATCCGTGCCGAAAGAAAGCTTGCGAGTGACAACCACCGGTTGGAATCCCGAAAGCCGCGTGACCCGCACTCGCCCGCGGTCGGAAAGCGGCGGCTCGGAGATTCCCGGAACGCGATCGTCCGGCAGCGCAACGGAGGCCAGTTTCACTTCCGCCGGGGCAAGACCGGGTGCGGAGATTTTCACCGCGATCTCGCCGGGCGTATCTGTCGAGCGCAGCACGTTGGCCACCGGCGCATCAATGTACATCGTGCCTTCCATGGCGCCGTTCTTGTCCGTGTCGCTGGTGTAGGTGGACGGCCCGACCAGCTTCGCCGGGCCGGAAACCGACCACGCGAGCGGCGGATGCGCGCCGAAGATGTGCACGCCGGCCGCATCCACAATATCGGCCGAGAGGATGGCGATGCCGGAGCGATCCGCGGGAATCCGCTTCGCCGACGCACGCAGCAACAGGCGCGCCGGCTTGCCGCCCATGGTCAGGGAATAGGTGGCGCGTTCCCCGCCCTTCCGTCCCTCCACCGAAATCGTACCGCGCCGGACCTCGACGTTCTCGAACGTGACGCTGTGGTTGTTCTCCGCCGTAGGCTTCGCTGTGCCGATGGTTTCGCCGTTGACCTTCAGCGTGACCTCGCCGCAGTTGGAATCCACCGTGATGGGCTTGCGCTGCCCGATGTATTGCTCGCGCCAGTAGCTCGGCAGGATGTACGCCATGGGCTTCGCGGTGAAGTTCGCCTGCCAGAGGTAGTAGACGAACTTGGGAAAGCGGTAGGCGTCCACCCAGCCCTTCGGATTGACGTGCAGGAGCGGCGAATTGACGTACTCGCGGTCGGCGCCATGGTCGGCGTAGATCCATACCACCACATTATTCGCCGCGAGATTTTCGGCGCGCCGGTCGGTTTCGTGCTGCCACCATTCCGTGCCGGTGATCTGGCCGCTGGCGGGGCTGCGCGTCTTCGGTCCGAAATCGCGGTCATCGGAGGTGTACCAGCCGCGGATGGTGCAGCGCAGGAGATTTTCAATCGGCAGATCCTCGTCGGTAAGCTGCACGTAATCGCCGCCGTTTTCGCCGCGCCGGAGATAAATGATGCGCGTCGTGTCTTCGGCGTGCGCCCAGGCGGAATCCGCGGGATGATCGGTTTCATTGCCGATCGACCAGATGAAGATGCTGGGATGATTGCGGTCGCGGCGGATGGCCTCCATGAGCATCGAGCGCTGCACGTCGCGATTGAACGCGATGTTCTTGATGTTGGGCAGTTCTTCGATGGTAATGATGCCGAGCTTGTCCGCGAGGTCGTAGACGTAGGGGTCGTTGGGATAGTGGACCGTGCGCTCGAAATTCATGCCGAGGTTGAAGCGCATTTCTTCCATATCCTGCCGGTGAATCCATTTGGGCATGGCGTCGCCGAGCCACGGATATTCCTGATGGCGGTTCATGCCGTGGAGGACCAGCGGCCGGCCGTTCACGTACAGGCGCTTCTGCGCATGGTCCCAATGAAACCAGCGGAAGCCGAGCGGCGAGGAATACGTATCGGTGACCCGCGCGCCGTCGCGCACTTCGCTCGTGACCCGGTACAGGTACGGCGAATCGGGCGACCATAGATGCGGCTTCTCAATAGCGGCGAGACGCTGCGTGAATTCATGAGTGGCGGCGGGCGGAACGGTTTCCGTGACGGCCGCCCGGGCCACCACTCGCCCATCGGCGTCGTGAACCGCGGTGACCAGCGTGCAAGCGCGGGCGTCCGGATAATCGTTCCGCACCCACGTCCGCACCTCGACCACGCCGCGATCTTCGCTCACTTCCGGCGTGGTGACGAAGGTTCCGCCCTCGTATTCCGCCGAGCCCTGAAATGGAATCGACAGACGGTCGCGAATGACCAAGCGCACATCGCGGTAGATGCCGCCGTAGACATCGAAATTCCCGGCGGTCATGGGCGGGATGCGATTGGGGTCGTCACGGCGGTTCGAAACCTGAACCACCAGAACATTAGGCCCGCCAAACCTCAAGTTTTTCGTGAGGTCTACCGCGAAGCTCGTGTACCCGCCTTTGTGCTCGCCCAGCAGCACGCCATTCAGATAGATTCTGGCGTACTTCTGCACGCCGTCGAATTCCGCCGAGACCAGCCGGTTGGCGTACTCGCGACCGACGGTGAAGCGCTTCCGATAACAGCCCCAGCCGTACCACCAGTAGGTGCCGTCGCGCTCGGCAGCGGAGCGGATGAACGGATGGATCTCGCCGGTGGTTTCGTAGGTGCTCCAGGTGTGCGGCAGCGCGATGGCCGGCCAGCGGCTGTCGTCGTAGCCGGGCTGCGCAACCCGGAGGTCCGGTTCGAGCTGCGGAGAATACTGGAAAGTCCAGTCGCGATCGATGGTCTTGACGATCCGAGGATCGGCATTCGGCCCGGCAGCCGCCAGCCAGGCAAGCGATAAAAAGAGCCACAGGTTACGGATCAAATTCCGAGTGTGACCGAGTGCGGGGGCGAGGTCAAGCGGCAACCGGCTGGTCATCCAGCCAGTCCACGTGCACGCCGGGAGCATAGCGCTCGATGGCACGTGCGAACGCGGCTTTCATTTTGCGATGCGCCGGGTCGCCGTCGCCGGCGTGGAAACGAAGAAACACGTCCCGGCCGCGCGATTCGATGACCACTTCCGGCGCGGTCAGCCAGGTATCGATGCCGTAGCCCGAGCTGGTGGTGAACGTGGTTCGCTCGGATTCCCACATTTTGCTGAGCTCGGGCTCGCGAATTGCGGTGCTCAAGCGCGCATGAAGAACGTCTTGCATACCTTGGTGAGTGCAATTGCGCGTCCACTTGCAGCGCCAGCGGGGGCTGGGCTGGCAAGCGGTGTGCGGGGTATCTGCCGCCAGGATGTTCACAAGATCCAAACGCCAACCCATACCCGGGCCGCAGCCGCCCAGCCCGCACCCGGGGCCGTTCCCCGACCCGGGCCAGCCGCCACGTACGCCCCACACGCCACCCTCGCCACATCCGGAACCGCCTCCGGAGCCGGGGCTGCCGACGTAAGAATCGCTCGCTCACGCTCGCGGCTCCGATCGGAGCCGAAACCGTGAGGGAGCCGTTAGGAGCCGGCGATGTACGTCTGGAGCTGGTCGATAGTGTACGCCTGTGAAGAGATGATCGTCTTCACCAGATCGCCGATCGAAACCATCCCCTGAAGCTCTCCCCCGTCGAGAACCGGCAGATGCCGGACGCGGCGCACGGTCACCAGCCTCAGGCAGTCGTCCACGGTCTGCTCCGGCGTGACGGTGACCAGCGGGGAAGGCGTCATAATTTCCCTCACCAGCGTCTCTTTGGACGACTTGCCCTGAAGAATCACCTTACGCGCATAGTCGCGCTCGGAGATGATCCCCGCTATTTCCCTGCCCCAAAGGACCAGGAGGGCGCCCACGCCCGTGCGCGCCATCTCGTCGATCGCGTCGTACACGGTCGCATCGGGCGCGATGGACCACACCTCATGACCTTTCGCTTCCAGGATGGAGCGCACCGTATCGACGACCGCTCTCTTGCGCCGGTCGCCGATTGTAAGTGGAACTTCCCTCATATGCAATCCTCCTCATGGGCCTGTCGTATCGATATCCGGCAAGACAAACGCCGTGGCACGATTACGTACAAATCCCTTGCCCGCGGTGTTGAATGAAAGCTGGATTTATGAGAAAAAGAAAGTAGAGATTGGCGGTGGAAAGAGCAGGACAAGCCGCCGGTCTTGAAGGAGGGAGGGTATGCCTCCTGGCCTTAAAGAGCCGTCCGGTTCGCCGGACGGCTCTTCTATATCAGCCCACCTACCGCGTCGCGGATGACGCGCAAGAGCGGCGCGGGAAAGATCCCGAACCAGAAAAGAAGGACCGTCAGCGTGCCGAGCAGAAAGCGCGGCAGAAGCCTCAGGTGTGCACCCGCCAGCGCTTCGGCCGGCGCGTAGAGCGCCACAACGATTCGCAAGTAATAGTACAAACCGATGGCACTCGTCACCACCAGCGTGATGACCAGCGCCCACATGCCGGACGATGCCCCGGCCGCAATTACATAGAATTTCGCGAAAAATCCTGCGGTCAAGGGAATACCGGCAAGCGAGAGCAGCGGTGCAGGCTTCTTCAGCCAAGCGGCGGTGCCGATAGCCACCAGGAGCAGGCAGACGCCTGCCAGCCTGATTACCAG
>JAJYLS010000503.1 GCA_021787555.1 Acidobacteriota bacterium
CAGCTTTTTGATCAGGGAGACGGGGATGTGCGGCGCCGCTGGAAAATCGAACTCTTCGAGCGTCTTGACGGCCGGAAAGTGGGCCTCTTTAATGCGCCGCGTCACGGCCCGGCGATCGCGCTCCTCGATCTCGGCTTCGAGCAACGCCTCCAGATAACTCAGGTGCGACTGCTTCTTGCGCACCGCTTCTTCGGCCAGGCTGGCGAACTGGTCGGCCAGGGTCGTCAGATAGAGTTGCCGGGCGTACTGCTGAATCGTGGCTTGTTGAATCGGTTGCGATGTGCTCACTGGACCACCTCCGTCGCTACCGGCAAGTTGGCCACCCGTGAAACCGCGTCTTGCTGCGGAGTCTCCGTCCAGGTTGGCCGCAGTTGTTCATAGGCATCCATGGTGGGTTGCGGCCGGTCATAGCGGCGCAAGGCGTCGAGCTCGATCACAGCCGGTTCCGAAGCCGCCTGCCTCCAATCCACGTTGAGCAGATAACGGATCGCGCTCAGGCTGGGAGCGCCCATCGCCAGCGCCTCTTCCACCACCTGGCGCACGCGGGCCGCGCCATAGGTGCGGCTCAGCAGCAGCACTTCGATCATCGCCCGCGTCCCGGCGTGGCGGTCCTCCCTTTCGCTGGTCATCGACCAGAAGCGGTCATAGCTGGCAGGCCAGCGGCCTTGAGCGCGGCACTGTTCCAGAGCGGTCGAACTGGCCATGGCGCCGGGCTTCTTCACCAGTACATCCAGGTAATGATCCAGTTCCAGAACCTGTTGATGGCGCCCATAGCCGCGCTCGTGCAGGGCCACGCAACGTCCGGAGTGCCAGATCTCCACGTAATCCGAGTAGACCTTGGCCTCGACTCTGGTCCCTACCGGTAGCGGCGTCGAGTAGAAGTTGGTCAGCACCTTGACCCAGCCGCTCTGGTTCACTTGAGGAAAATGCAAGGCGGCCAGCGGCAGAAGATGCTCGCGTTCGGCCAGCATCGCCGTGCCGATCGTCTGGCTGCGGCCGCTGATCAGGCGGCTCTGCTCCTCAACCGAGCAGGACTCCAGAAGACGGTTCAGCTCCTCCAGACTGCGCACCTTGGGAACGGGAACAAGATGGTTGCGCCGGAACTGGCCGCCTTCCCCTTCCACCCCGCCCTTTTCGTGGCCTTCGCCCGGCGTGCAGAACTCCGCCTGAAAGCCCCAGTGCGAGCGAAACGCAATGAACCGGGTTGTCTCTTCCCGCTGATGGCCGCGCAGAATCTTCTTCACCGCGCTGGTCAGGTTATCGAACCTGAGCAGCCGAAACACCCCGCCAAACCACGCGAACGCCAACTCGTGGGCTTCGAGAAACGCCTGTTGCGTGGCGTGCGGATAGGCCCGGTGATACGCCGCACCCGAGGCCATCGAGCGCATGCAGAAGATGTAAACCTTGCGCGGCTCGCCATCAAACTCAGCCCAGATCTCGTACCAATCCACCTAGGCCTCGCCCCCGAACTGGTACGACTGAGGTACGAAAATCTCGTGCTCCAGCAGGCCCATCGCAGACTTGCGATGCCGCACGTACTCGCGCACCGTCGAATCGGCAACACAGATCCCCTGCAACTCCTGGTGCAACCGCCTCCAGATATGGCGTGCCGTATGCCGCTGCTTGCGCGGGGCCCGACGATCGGCTTCCAGTATCGCATCGATAAACGGCAATGCAGGCGCCAGCTTCGGCCGCTCCCGTTCCGGCTTCTTCCGCTCGGGAGGCACGGCGCTGGCCAAGGCCCGGCGCACCTCCCGCCGATGTACTCCCAACTTCCGTGCTACTGCACGGACCGTCCCGGCGCCATGCTCGTACTCTCGCCGGATCTGCTCGTATAGCTCCACCTTGCTCCTCCTTGTGGCCAAGCCGCCCTCGCTTCAGGGGAAAATCCCCAGAACAAGTTAACGGGCTCCGCCTTCAGGTGGGGCCAGATCAGACCATCGAAAGGGGCCAACTCAGAGTAGCGAAATCACGCGCTATTGCGATGGAAGACCAAGTCCATAATGATCTTCTGCTCGAGTTACTCTTAGGGGAGGCGGAATTGAATCGTCGCCCGCGGACCAAACTCGAACCCAACCTTGCCAGTGTCGGCGCCCGGTCGCCCGCCTACGCCTGGGCCACTGGGCAATTGGTTGAGGCCATCCTGCCCCGTTGCAGGGCAGGCTTGATTCAATCTCCTTGCACTGTTCGGTCGTGATCGCCATTCATTGCCAGCCGATCCGGAGATGAGCTCCTTAGTGACAACCGCCCTCGCATGTCCAATGATGTTCCCCCTTGAGCCATTCTCGATCAGGAGAGGATCTCGATTAAAAGTCCATATCTGAGTGAATGAATCCCTTCTCAACAAGGGAACGCCGCCGCGCCTCGTACCGTTCCTTTGCATTTTCGTACGTAGAGCAGCGCTCAGTCTCGGTCTCGTCCCACATGATCTGCTGATCGATCTCGCTCCATTCAGCATGGGCTTGGGATACTACAAAGCCAGTGCGCCACAGGTCGGCGGAAGGGTTAATCCGCAGTTCATAAAACTCCTGCCCTTCGAGCGGGGCATTCGGATGGACCGCTTTTGAGAGTATTTCCTGCATCCTGCCCATGATGCACTTCGACGCCCATGTTTCGCAAGTGTTGTGACGTTGAGTGAAGCATGATCGTAAGCGTAC
>JAJYLS010000166.1 GCA_021787555.1 Acidobacteriota bacterium
CCGTGATCCGGCTCCCGGCGGGCAACGACGCGACAGTGCGGGCCATTCCAGGGGGCCTCCCGCCCCAAAACAGAATAGCACAGACATGTCGTTAAGTGAACAGTATTGTGCCTAGACCGGGTGCGGGAGCAAGCGTATCAGGATCGTTAAGTGAACAATATTGAGGCTAGGGTAGGCTTAGGTGATTTCAGACTTTCGTCTCTGGAAGTACTGAATTGTACTGAAAGAAAAATACTGATAGGTCCTAACACAAAGCATTGAGGTTGACGTTCACTGAGCATGCGCGGCAGGGGAAAACTATGTTCGCAGGCGAAGGCAAATCCGGAGGACTAGCCGGCATGCGGGCCGTCGCGCGAGGAATCCGATTACAGGCGTCCTGTTACCGCTGGGCCGCTCCGGCCGCCGGGCTGGCTCCGCCCGCAGCCGCATTCTGCGACGCCAGCCGGGTGTTGGCCACACCCCACAAATCTCCCATGCCGCCGGAGACCTTATAAAAGATGACCAGCCCGAGGAGCGCAATCAGCGCTGTGATGAGGCAATACTCAGCCAGGTCTTGCCCGTCTTCCGCCTCGAAGAATTGAAGAATTCGTCTCGACACCGCTAATATAAGCTTTAGAGTAGAATGGGTGGGCCGTCTGAGACTAGATTTACTTTCGATATAGTCCGCCCAAACTAAAGTTTCCCCTCCGGCTTGCCGATAAGAGAGCAGGGAACCAAATGCCAAGCCAAGCGACTACGAGTGCGGGCGGGTGGGAACTGCCGCCGCTCATTCTGCACCCCTTCAACGAACGCGTGCCCCCTTCCGTGCTTCTCGAGAACTCCAAGGCGGCCCTCATGCTCTCCGGTCTCATCCCCGGTGACGGCTCCTCGAACCAGGACCTCCACCACCGTCTCCTGGCCGGCCGCTACAGCGAGATCCGCATGCTCTTCTTCCTCGGCAAGGACGTTTTTCGCTGGCTCGACCAGTGCCTCGATTCCACCGTCCGTGCCGCCAATTCCGATCCCGTTTGCCGCCAAACCTTTGCCGGACTCCTCGTGGGCAATACCCCGGAAACGGTCAAAGAGAAGCTCGTGCGCTGGGGGGTGTCGGATTATTCATCACTGTTCGCCCGGGCCATCGGCCTCAACCTCATCTGGACTGAACCGCCGGCCTTCGATTCCTTGGCTGAAGAATTTCTCACCAATTACCACGCCTATGCCGATGCGGTTTACCACGCTTTTATGCGCGCCGAGGCCTACGGCATGCCTCCGGGCAGGAATTTCCGCTTCGATCTCTACGCCTCCGGGGAGTACTCCCGCATCCTGGAATCCGAATGGGAGTCGGAATAACGTTAAAATAGGAGGCGATGACTTTCCCTCGCCTGCTCCTCGTCCGCCAGAAGTTTCCCGACCGGCGTATCGCCGACCCCGCCGCCGAAGTCCGCAAGCAGCTTCAGGGCTCCGGTTTCGCGGCCCGCCTCAAGCCCGGTTCGCGCGTGGCCATCGGAGTGGGCAGCCGCGGAATCGCCAACATCTCCGTGATCGTCCGCAGCGTCGTGCAGTATTGGAAGGACCAGGGCATGCGCCCGTTTATCTTCCCCGCCATGGGCAGCCACGGCGCCGCTACCGCCGCCGGTCAGGCCGATGTCCTGGCGCACTACGGCATTACCGAAGCCAACATGGGCTGCCCGTTGGTCAGCCAGCTCGAGGTCGTCTCACTGGGCAAAACCGCCGACGGCATCGAGGCCTTCATGGACAAGGAAGCCTACAACTCCGATGGCGTCATGCTGGTCGGCCGGGTCAAGTGGCACACCGACTTCGCCGGCAAGATCGAGAGCGGCCTGTTCAAGATGATGGCCATCGGTCTGGGCAAATTCGCCGGCGCCAAGCGTTACCACGCCTATGCCTACCGCGGCCTCGGCCTGGAGCACGTCATTCGCAGCGTGGGCCGCCAAGTCCTGAAATCCGGAAAGATTATGGGCGGCCTCGCCATCCTCGAGGACGCCTACCACAACACCGCCAAACTCGACGCCGTGCCAGTCGAGATCATGGAGCAGCGCGAAGAGGAGAACCTGGCGCTGGCCAAGTCCTGGATGGCCAAGATCCCCATGGATCTCGATATCCTCACCCTCGACGAAATCGGCAAGAACATCAGCGGCGCCGGCATGGATACCAAGGTGGTCAATCGCGGTGTCAACGGCGAATACAATCCCTGGCCCGAGATCCCCAAATTCCAGCGCATCTTCGTGCGCGGCCTCAGCGACCTCACCTACAACAGTGCCGTGGGCCTCGGCATGGCGGACGTGGTCACGGATCGGCTGGTGAACCGCACCGATTGGACCCCCACGGTCATCAATTCGCTCACCGCCAACACGCCCGCGGCCGTCCGCACCCCTATCCACTTCGCCACCGATCGCGAGTGCCTGGAGCGCATCTGGGCCACGGTAGGCAAGTTGGACCTCGATCAGGTGACCTATGGCGGGATCCGCAACACCATGGAGTTGGCGCGCATCGCGCTGAGCGAGAACCTGCGCGCCGCCGTCGAACGGAATCCGCTGCTCGAAATTGAATCCACCATCGATTTCGAATTCGACGGTGAAGGCAACCTGGTCAGCCCGTTCATGCCGGTCGGCGAACCCGCCGCGGCGCACTGAGTCTGGATGACCGCTCCCTACGGTCGCGGCTCCGATCCGAGGCGCGACCGTAGGGAGCGGTTCTCTACATCCGCACTGGCGCCCGCATCACAAACGTGAGCGGCGCTTCCGCGGCCACCCCGACCTCCTTCTTTCCGGTGGCCGCCGCGCCCCCCAGGCCCGCTGCCGCACCGGCGCCCGCGCCGATCGCGGCGCCCTTTCCGCCGCCGGCAATTGCGCCGATAATCGCGCCCAATCCGCCGCCTCCGCCGATCAGCGCAAGATTCCGCTTCTTGTGCGAGGCGCTCACGCGCTCCACCGCGCTAGTCCGCACTCTGTACACCTGGCCGTTCAGGCGGAAGCCGTCCAGCGTCAGCACCAGCACCGCGCGCCCGCGCAGGCGTCCCGAAGCCGCCGCGGTGGTGACGTGGCCGTGAAACACCGTTCCCCTCGGCACAACCTCCTGGCCGTGTACCACGATCGGCTCCTCCAGGGTCGAACCGAAACCGTCGCCGGCCCGGTTCCGCCGCGTGTCGATGGTTTCCTCCACGCGCACGTGCAGCCGCGTTCCCGCGGGGATAATCATCACGGGTGGTGGAGCCGGTGCCGTGGCGGGTGCGAATGCCGGTGCCGCTCCTGGTGCCGGTGCCGCTGGTGCCGCCGTTCCGGGCGTGGAATCTCCGAAAGGTGAAGGTGCCGCCACCACGGGCTCAGCCGGCGCCTCTGCCGTCTGGGCGGGTGCTCCCGGTGCGCCGGCGGGTTGCGTGGCTGCCACGGGTGCCGCGCCGTTCTGCGAGTTCGTTTTCGAACAGCCGGCGAGCAGCAGCACCGGCACGATCCACATCCACTTCCGCATGAGCGTTCGTCCTCCTTGGCCGGGTTTTCCTGCAAGAGCCGGACCATTTCGGCAAATCGTTTCGTGCCAATACGCACTGACGGCGAACTGTGTACAAATTACCTCCGCCCTTAGCCTTTCGGGTCTAAAATAAAAGCATGGCGGAAACGCCTTCACTCTCCCGGCCCGGCCTGTTTGGCTCCGATTAGCCCCGTCTTGGGGTGCGCGGGGTCTGCACCCCGTGCGAGTCGTCAACCTCTCAACCAGACAGGAGCTATCTCATGGGCAACACAATGGAGCAGGTTCGCCCCGATCTTCCCCATCTCACCGGCCCGGTTCCCGGCCCGCGCGCGCGCGCCATCATCGAGCGCGACGCCTGCGTCATCTCGCCCTCCTACGCGCGCTGCTACCCGCTCGCGGCCGAGCGCGGCGAAGGCGCCATGATAGAAGACGCCGACGGCAACCGCTTTCTCGATTTCAACGCCGGCATCGCGGTCGTGGCGACCGGCCACTGCCATCCGCGCGTGGTCGAGGCCGTCCAGCGCCAGGCCGCGCGCCTCATCCACATGTCCGGCACGGATTTCTACTACGAGTCCTTGGTCGCGCTGGCCGAAAAGCTCGCCGCCATCGCGCCCGGCGGCATCCCCCGCCGCGTCTCGTTCGGCAACTCCGGCGCGGAAGCCATCGAGGGCTGCCTCAAGCTGGCGCGCTACTCGACCGGCCGCCCCAACATCATCGCCTTCCTCGGCTGCTTCCATGGACGCACCATGGGAGCCCTGAGCCTCACCGCCAGCAAGGCAGTCCAGCGGACCGGCTTCGGCCCCATGCTGCCCGGCGTCATCCACGCGCCGTATCCCAACTGCTACCGCTGCGCGTTCGGCAAGGAGCCGCAAAGCTGCGCGGTCGAGTGCGTGAAGTATATCGAGAACAGCCTCTTCCACACCATCGCGCCGCCGCGGGAGACCGCCGCCGTGTTCATCGAGCCGGTCCAGGGCGAGGGCGGCTACATCGTTCCTCCAAAAAAGTTCTTCGATGAGTTGGTCCGCCTCTGCCGCCAGAATGATATTCTGCTGGTTACGGACGAGGTGCAGTGCGGCATGGGACGCACCGGCAAAATGTGGGCCTCCGAGCATTTCGATGCGGTGCCCGATATTTTCGCGGTAGCCAAGGGCATCGCCAGCGGCATGCCGCTCGGCGCGACCGTCGCGCGCGCCGGGCTCATGAACTGGCCGCCGGGAGCGCATGCCTCGACCTTCGGCGGCAATCCGGTCTCCTGTGAAGCCGCGCTCGCAACGATCGCGCTGCTCGAAGAGGACCTGGTCGAAAACGCCGCGCGCATGGGCGCCTACATGATGGCCCGCCTGCGCGATTGGCCCGCGCGCTTCCCCATCGTGGGCGATGTGCGCGGCCTCGGGTTGATGATCGGCATCGAACTGGTGCGCGACCAGCGCACCAAGGAGCCCGCGCCCGATCTGCGCGACCGCGTTGTTTCGATGGCCTTCGAGCGCGGCTTGCTGGTGCTCGGCGCCGGTGCGAGCACGATCCGGCTCTCGCCGCCGCTCGTCATCACGCGCGACCAGTGCGATTTCGCCATGGAGACGCTGGAGGATTGCCTGAAAGCGGCCAACGCGTGAGAATCCTCGACGTCGGCTGCGGGCTCCGCAAGCAGCCCGGCGCTATCGGGATCGACCGCAATCCCGCCAGCCGCGCCGACGTTATCGCCGACCTCGACCGCTTCCCCTACCCGTTCGTGGATAGCTCGTTCGACCGCCTGACCGCCGTCCACGTCATCGAGCACGTCACCGACGTGATCCGCACCATGGAGGAGTTCCACCGCCTCGTCCGCCCCGGCGGCACAGTCTACATCGTCACGCCGCATTACACCGATTTCAGCTCCTTCTGCGATCCGACGCACAAGCAGCACCTCAACAGCTTCAGCTTCCGTTACTTCGGCGAAAAGCACGGCGGCTTCGGCTATTACTCGGCGGTAAGATTCCGCGAGATTTCCGTGCGGCTCAAGTTACTGGCTTTGTGGAGGTGGCTGGGGTTTGAATACATGGTCAATCATTTCCCGCGCTACCGCCGTTTCTGGGAATATTATCTTTGTTACATCGTGCGCGGCAAAGTAATGGAATTTGATTTCGAAGTTATCAAATAAGATGCTTGGGTTACTATATCGCGCCGCGGACGCCCTCCGGCACCGTTGCGATCACGGCCAGCTCGGGGAAGACCTGGCCCACCGTTATCTTCGCCGCAAGGGGTGCACCATCGTCGCGCGCAATTACCGCACGCGCTCCGGCTCCGGCGAAATCGATGTGGTGGCCTGGCACCGCGGCAAGCTGGTCTTCGTGGAAGTGAAAACGCGCGGCGGCGCAGCTCACGGCGAGCCCGAGACGGCGATCGATTCCGAAAAGCGCGCCCGCCTGCGCATCGCCGCCCGCGACTACGTCCGCCGCGCGGGCGTCGCCTGGGACCAGACACGTTTCGATATCGTGACCGTCCTGCTCGACAAGCCCCGCCGCATCGAATGGACCCAGGACGCCTTCGGTCAGGCGGAGGAAAACCCCCGAGGCTGGCTGTAGCGCAGGCTTTTAGCCTGCCATGCCGGCATCCATGCCGGCATACCCTCCGCAGCGCGCATTCGGCGCTAAACTCAAGGAATGCACAAGCGCCTCTTGTTTCTCCTATTCCCCTTCACCCTGGCTTTCGCTCAAGTTACCCCGAACTCCGTAACCGTCACCGCATCGCGGAGCAACACCGCGCAACCCGATCAGGTCGTCTTCTATGTCCGGGTGGATGGCCCGCTGACCACCACGCAATCCGACGCCCTCTCGGCCTTGCAAGGCTCTGGCATCACGCAGGCGAATTTCTCCAGCGTGACCACCGTCCAGCAATACGGGCCGCCCACTCAGCAGGCCACGACCCAGCTCGAATGGACGTTCACGCTACCGGTCGCCTTCACCGACATGAAGACCACCGCCGGCCTGCTGAGCGCGCTGCAAAAGAACAACGCGCAGAAGAAGAACGGCCTCACGATCTCCTTCGGCGTGCAAGGCACGCAGGTTTCGGCGCAGGCGCAGCAATCCCAAACGTGCTCCATGTCCGACCTGATGTCCGACGCCCGCACGCAGGCGCAGAAGATCGCCAGCGCCGCCGGCAAAGGCGTCGGCGATGTGCTGGCCGTTTCCGGTTCGACCAGCACCACCACTTCCGGGACGCTCGGATCTTCGCCGCTATCGGCTCTCGGCTGCACCCTGACGGTCAAATTCCAGCTCACGGGGTTTTGACATGCGGCTGATCCTGTTTCTGATTCCCGTGCTGGCTTTTGCCCAGCTTGACGACAACACCATCACCGTCACCGCCTCCCGGCCGGTCTCGGTACAGCCGGACCAGGCGGTGATCGGAATCACGGTTGGCACGGGCACCAATGCAACATTGGACGATGTCCTGGCCACCCTGAAAAATGTTGGCATCACCGCCGCGAACCTGACGTCTGTGGACACCTCGGAGCTTTCCCCCACAAACCCCGTCGAGTGGCAATTCACGATATTTGTACCGCTCCCCAGCCTCAACAGCACCCTGGCAACGCTGGCGAGCATTCACCAGAATGTCGGCTACTATATCCAGAGCACGCAGGTCTCCCCATCCTTGCAGGCGGCCAACCCGTGCACCTATCCGGCGCTCCTGAGCGATGCCCAGAAGCAGGCGCAAGCGTTCGCGCAAGCGGCTGGCGCAACCATCGGGCCAATCGTGGCCATCTCCGACCAACCGCCGGGAGGCGCGTTGGCAGCAAACATATTCAATCCGTTTACCGGCGCGCATTGGTTCAATACCTCCGCGTTCTTTGCACCTGTCGCGCCCTCCTCCACCTGCTCCCTCACCGTCCAATTCAAGCTCAGGAGGATCTGACCATGCGCCACACTCTGTGTTTGTTACTTGCTATCCCGCTCCTCGCCTTTGCCCAGCTTGACGACAACACCATCACCGTCACCGCCTCCCGCCCCAACGCCGTGCAGCCGGATCAGGTCGTGATCGGCATCAGTGTGGACATGCCGGTGAACGCGACCTTGGACGACGTTCTCGGCGCGCTCAAGGACACGGGCGTCACGGCGGCAAACCTGACGTATGTGGACTCGGTAGGGATCAGTCCCATTGCGGTGCCCGGCGGCGTCCTCAAGACGAACGTCCCGCCCGTCGAGTGGGGCTTCACCCTCCCGGTGCCCCTCGGAAACGTGAACAGCACGCTCGCCGCGCTGGCCAGCATCCAACAGAGCCTGGCGAACGGCGCGGCAACCGCCGTCAGCTACAGCCTCCAGGGAACGCAGATTTCACCAGCCCTGAAAGCCGCGAATCCGTGTCCCTACACCGCGCTCCTGAGCGATGCGCAGAAGCAAGCGCAGACTTTCGCGCAAACCGCGGGCGGCAGCGCAGGCGCGATCGTGGCCATCTCGGACCAGCCCGCGATTGCCGCGCCATCGGTGATTGTCCCCGCCCAGAGGTCGGGCGACTTCAGCTTCGTTTTAGGCACAGGCTCGAGTGTCCTGACCAGCTTCCTGGTGGGAGTGCCCCCCTATTACACTCCCGTCTCGCCGCCCCCCACCTGCTCCCTGACCGTCCAGTTCAAGCTGCTGCGCTGACGGCTACGCCGTCCCCTTCAGCCCCAACTCCTCCGCGCGCCCCTGCATCGCCTTGACGCAGAAATCAATGTGCTCCTCCAGCGGCACCTCCAGCTCCTGCGCGCCGTCCAGAATATCCTGCCTGTTCACCGACCGCGCGAACGCCTTGTCCTTCATCTTCTTCTTTACCGACGGCACGTCCACCTCGAACACGCTGCGATGCGTCTTCACGTAGGAAATCGCGGTGATGAACCCGGCCAGCTCATCGCACGCGTACAGCGTCCGTTCGAGCTGCGATTCGCGCGGCACGCCGGTGTGGTTGGCGTGCGAAAGAATCGCCCGCCGGATCTCGTCGTCTACGCCGCGCTCTGCCAGAATGGCCTCGCCCTTCTGTGGATGTTCCTCCAGCGTCGGATGAATCTCCCAATCGAAATCGTGCAGCAGCGCCGTGACCGACCAAAGCAGCTCGTCGCCGCCGAACTTGCACGCGTACGCCGTGACGCAAGTCTCCACGGCCAGCGCGTGCTTGCGCAGCCCTTCCGACTTAGTAAATTCGCAGAGTAAGTCCCATGCCTGTTCGCGGGTGATCATAAACCCTCATGATATCGCGCTGTGCGGAGCCGGCATTCCCGCCCTCCTACAACAGCACCAACTCCCTCTGGATCTCCCCCGTGACGCCCGCCTCGCGGTCGCCCACGAACACGTTCACCTCCGACCGCACGCCGAACTTCGGCAAGTAAATCCCCGGCTCGATCGAAAAACACGTCCACGGCGAGATCCGCCGCTCGTCGTGCGTTTCGAGGTTGTCCATGTTGGCGCCGTTGCCGTGCACCTCCTGGCCGATCGAATGCCCCGTCCGGTGCACGAAGTATTCGCCGAACCCGCGCGCGGTGATGTACCCGCGCGCGGTATCGTCCACCTCGAATCCACGCAATGGCTGCCCTGCCGCGACTGCCTCCTGCACGCGCCGGATGGCCGCGTCGCGCGCCCCGGTCACGATGGCGAACACATTCCGCATCTCGTCCGTCGGCCGGTCGCCGCAGAACGCCGTCCAGGTGATGTCGTAATACACCGAGCCCGGCCGGTCGAGCTTCGCCCACATATCCAGCAGCACGAAATCGCCCGCGCGGATCGGCGAGGTCACCTGCCCGGTCGGCTCGTAATGCGGATTCGATGCGTTGGCGTTCACGCCCGCAATCGGCCCGTGGTCGGTCAGCAGCCCGGCCTTTTTGAAACCGTCGCGCACGAATTGCTTGACCTCGACCTCCTGCACCGTTCCGCCGCTGCGCGTGCGCTCGCGGACCATGGCGAACGCCTCCGCGCGCACGCGGTCCACGCGCCGCCCCGCTTCGAGATGCGATTCCAGCACCTCCGGTGTCCACCTCGCTTCGAACGCCTGGATCAGCTCCGCCGAGCTGACCACCTCGATCCCCAGGCTGCGCACCAGTTCCACCGTTCCCGCGTCCACCAGCGCGACATACGGAATAGCACACATGGGCGAATACTGCATGGCCACGCGCCGCAGTCCCGCGGTGATCTTGCGCAACCCCTCGACCTGTTCCGCCCAGCTCGAATACGGAACCTTCTCGCCTGGGAGCGGCGCGGTCATGCCGCGCTCGATGCGGTGCTCCAGCCCGCGCGGTTCGCCCTCCGCCGGGATCAGGTAATACCACCGCCGCGTCGGCACGCGCGAGGCATCGAGGCCCAGCACGCGGTACGCCAGCGGATCGCGCACGTGATGATCGAAGAACAGCCAGCCGTCCAGTTTCTGGCTGCGGAGTTCCTGCTGAATCTTTTCCAGTTGCATCAATCCCGTTGTACCGTGAAATGATGTTCCCGTGTGCCGACCCCCGCCGCGCGCGCGCCATTCAGCGCCTCGTGGCGCGGCTGCCGGCGCTGGCCGGCGCGCCCATCCGCATCGAAACCATCGAGGGCCTGCGCGACCGGCGCGGCGCCATCCACGCCGGGGCCTTCCTTCGCCAGCGCCGCATCGTCTTCGATTGCACCGCCGCCGAATTCCCCCGCATCTTCGTCCACGAACTCTTCCACTTCGCCTGGCTGTGCCTCGGCAACCCGCGCCGCCGCTCGTTCGAGGCGCTTCTCGCCGGCGAAGGGCCGGCGCACGGCGAACTCGGCTGGTCCGCCGAATGGCGCAAACGCGCGCTGGCCGCCGCGGATGTGCACGGCCGCACACGCCGCTGGCGCGAGTATTGCTGCGAGAGCTTCTGCGATACCGCCGCCTGGCTCTATTACGGCGCCGCGCCCCACCCGGAGTTTACCCTTCCCGCGCGCTATTCCGCACGCCGCCGTGCGTGGTTTCGTGAATCCGTGGAGTCCCGCGCGTTGTCGATATAATGAGAAAGAGAGAATCTGTGTCCACGCTGCGCGTCTCGCTTGCAATTCTAACTGCGCTCCTCGTAGGCGCCTCGTTCGAGGGTTGCTCGTCGCCCGATCCCGTCAAAGCAGCCGATGCCGTCAAACAGGACAAGGACCGCCATCAGGCCCCCGATTTCGCCCTCAAGGATGCCGATGGCAAGCTGGTGCGCCTCTCCGATTACCGCGGCAAGGTCGTCCTCCTGGATTTCTGGGCCACCTGGTGCGGCCCCTGCAAGATCGAGATCCCATGGTTCGAGGATCTCGAGCGCAAGGACAAGGACAAAGGCTTGGAAGTTCTCGGAGTCTCGATGGACGACGAGGGATGGGAAGTGGTCAAGCCCTTCCTCAAGGAACTCAACGTGAACTACCGCGTGGTGATCGGCAACGACTCCACCGCCCAGATGTACGGCGGTATCGATGCGCTCCCCACCACCTTCCTCATCGATCGGCAAGGAAAAATCGCCGCCGTCCATATCGGGCTGGCGAGCAAGAAGGATTTTGAAGATGGTGTCGAACAGCTTCTTCAAGCGCCCGCTTCGGACGCTCCTGCTTCCAGCGCTTCTGCTTCCGCTGTGGGCGCAAAGTAGCGGTTACCTCAGCGTCGGGCAGCCGCAAAAAATCGCCGGCAAGCGCGGCGAGGCCGTGGAGACGAAAATTCCTCTCATCGTCGTGTCCGGCTACCATGTGAACAGCCACACGCCCAGCGACGAATATCTCATCCCCCTCAAGCTCACCTGGACTTCCACCGGCGCGCTGGAAGGCGGCGAGGTCCGCTATCCGAAGCCCTCGATGGAAAAGTACGAATTCGCCCCCAAGCCTCTCTCGGTCTACACCGGCAGCTTCGACCTCGTAGCGCAATTCAAGGTCGCGCCCCACGCCCCGGCCGGCCCCGGCGCCGCCGTCGGCAAGCTGCGCTACCAGGCGTGCAGCAATAGGGCGTGCTATCCGCCTAAAACTATCGACGTTACAGTGCCCTACCAGGTGCAATAGCGCAAGCCAGTTATAATTCTCTCTTGCCGACCAAAACCGCATTTCTCTTTCCCGGCCAGGGCTCGCAGTTCGCCGGCATGGGCAAAGCGCTCGCCGCCGCGCACGCCGCCGCGCGCCAGGTTTTCGAGCAGGCCGACGACGCCCTTGGCTTCGCTCTCTCTCGCCTGTGCTTCGAGGGCCCAGAGGACCAACTCAAGCTCACCGAGAACACGCAACCCGCGCTGCTCGCGGTTTCCACCGCCGCCCTCGCGGTGCTGCGCGAGAACGGCCTCGCGCCCGATTACGTCGCCGGCCACAGCCTGGGCGAGTATTCCGCGCTGGTGGCCGCGGGCAGCCTGCAATTCGCCGATGGCCTCCGCCTGGTGCGCAAGCGCGGCCGCTACATGCAGGAGGCCGTTCCGCCCGGCGTCGGCGCCATGGCCGCGCTCCTGAAGCTGCCTGACAGCAAGCTCGAATCCGTCCTCGCCGACGCCGCGCGGGGCGAAATCGTCAGCGCCGCGAACCTGAACTCGCCCGACCAGGTGGTGATCGCCGGCCATGCCGCCGCGGTCGCCCGCGCGGTCGATCTCGCCAAGGCCGCCGGCGCACGCCGCGCCGTGCTGCTCCCCGTGAGTGCGCCCTTCCACTGCGCGCTGATGGTTCCGGCGCAGCAGCGCCTGCGCGCCGATCTCGAAGCCGCCGAATTCCGCGACCTCGCTTTTCCGCTGGTCAACAACTGGCAGGCGCGCGAAGTCCGCAGCGGAGCGGAAGCGCGCGAAGGTCTCTACCAGCAGGTGCCGAATCCCGTTCGCTGGACGGATTCCATCCGCCGCCTCGCCGCGCAGGGCGTCACCCGCTTTGTGGAAGTCGGCGCCGGCTCCGTCCTCAGCGGCTTGCTGCGCAACATCGACCCCACGCTCACCGGGGTGAAATTCGGCGAGCCCGCGGATCTGGCCAAAGTGGTCGCGGCGTAGGCTACGCCAGCATCATCGGCAGTTGAATCAGTTCCCGCCGTAGCGGGTCCAGCCCCAGACCCAACGCCTCCAGCGTCAGCGACCCCAGCAGCGTGGCGTCCGTCTCTTCGCCGAAAACCACGGACGCTCCACCCGCGCGATCCTGGTAGCGGTTCAGCGCTGCACCCACCTGCCGCCGAACCGTCTGCCCCGAAGCCAGCCGAAAAGTCTGCTCGCCGAAAGGCGTGATCCCCAGCCGGTCCAGAACGCCGCGCGGGACTACCTAATAGATGGCGACGGAATCGATCAGAAACTTCACCCTTTCCGCCGTCTCCGGACGCGCGGCATTGGCGACTTCGACCGTCAGGTAGGTCAAGCCCATGGAAGGCTCCTACCTTCCACCCTACCGCATCGCGTAGGAGCTCAGCACCTTCATGTAGTTCGCGCGCTCGAAGGCTTGCGGCTGCGGCACCGCGTTGCGGCTCATGCTGCCCTGCATCTGCTTGATGGAATCGTACTCGTGTCCGCCCATCCAGATCAGCAGTTCGGTCGCGATCGTGTCCAGGTACCCGATCCCCCGCTTCAGCAGCGCCGAAGTCATCATCGCCACCTTCGCGCCCGCCATCATCGCCTTCACCACGTCCGTCGCGCTGTGCACCCCGCCGGTCAGCGCCATGTCCGCCTTCACGCTGCCGTAGATCACCGCGATCCAGTGCAGCCGCAGTAGCAGCTCATGCGAGTTGCTCAGGATCAGGTTCGGCACTACCTCCAGCGCCTCCAGGTCGTAAT
>JAJYLS010000504.1 GCA_021787555.1 Acidobacteriota bacterium
CAAGCATCATCATGGGCATTTACATGGGAACATTATGCCGCTCGAAAATTAGAGCTATGTACTAAAAGAATCAATGGATTGCCCGCGAATTGCGGCTTATTTCTTAGGGGAACTTCGGTTTAGGGGTCCAGTTCGGTTGAGGTTACCAATTTCTTTCCGGCGCCAGTTTCACGTCCAGGGCGGCGCTTGCGCCGATCTGCACCTCGACCGCGTGCGGCTTGGCCTTCCATAACCTTGCGATGCTACTTACCCCCAACATCAACTTTGCCCCTTGTGGCGACGAAGGTGTACCTCCCGGGCCGGACGGTCCTTGTGAGGACGTATCCATTCTGATCCGCCTGTCCGACGATCATTTCTTCCACCAGGGCGGCTTCCGTACTCACGTCCGAAGGGCAGGCGGTGACGTAGGCGTATGCAACTGATGCCCCTGCCTCGTCCACGACGTGAGCGGAAAGGATGCTGTTCGGCGACAATTAAAATTCCCGCTCGACGACAACTAATGTGACCAGCGGTGATTGCGCCCTGCGGGCGCCGCGGGATGGTCACGGATCAGCAGGTAAGGAGGTTGAGAAAGTTGGCGAACTGCGTGTCAGTTTCCTCAAAGTAGACGTCTTCCGGATCGCCATCCCGTGCCAACCGAGCAGCGAGATGCTCGCCAGGGTCCAGCAGCCAAGCGTCCCCCGTATAGGTCGAGAATAGCGCCAATGAGCCAACCGTCACAAAGCGCCCGTTGTGTTCGGCGGCGCGGCGCTGGATATGACAGATCTCGTCGGCGAGATGAAAGTCTTTCCCGTCGATCTGCGGGCCGCTGGCCACCCCCACGGTGCCCTACAGTTACCTGGCGGCGCCGTATCCGCAATATCTCAGCGTCATCCCTCCAATGGCAACGGGCGCGGTTTCCATCTACCATTCGCTGCAAATCAAGGCGCAGAAGCAATTCGGTTCGGGGCTCACTTTCCTGGTCGCCTACACCGCGCAGAAACTGATCGACGATTGCTCGACCACCGCGGTGGTGGGCGCGGCTTCTTCGCTCCAGAATATTTACGATCTGCCGGGAGAGCGGGCGGTTTCCTCGAATGACGTTTCCCAGCTCCTGACCATCAGCTACGTGTATGAGTTGCCGTTTGGGAAGGGGAAGCGCTTCGGGAGAGGCTGGAACCGCGGCGTGGATGCGGTCCTGGGAGGCTGGCAGGTGAACGGGATTACCACGTTGTCTACGGGGCTGCCGGTCCTGGTGACCACGCAGAATACCTCGCACGCGGGCGGCGCGGTGCTGCGGCCGAACAATGACGGGCACACCGCCAATCTGGGTGGCCCGGTGGAGGGCCGCCTGAACAAGTATTTCGACACTTCCGTCTTTTCGCAGCCGGCGCCGTTCACCTTCGGCAACACCGGGCGCACGCTTCCGGACGTGCGGGTGCCAGGCGAGAAGAACTTCGACTTTTCGCTGTTCAAGAATTTCGCACTGACGGAGCGGATGACGCTGCAACTGCGGGCGGAGAGTTTCAACTGGTTGAACACACCGCGGTTCGGGAGACCCAACCAGAACGCGAACGCCGCGCAGTTCGGCGTCATTTCGGGCACCGCGAACAGCCCGCGGCAAATGCAGTTGGCTTTGAAGCTGCTCTGGTGATGAGCAGCTAATCGGGTGCGCTTTGTCTCTTATCGCGCTAGAATGAAGCCGGAAGTTTTTCCATAGGCGCTGCCGGAGCCGCAGCGCTCCCGGACCGGCGCCCAGGCAAATCGAGGTGCAATATGGGATCGCGTTCCGGGTTCCTGGTAGTCGCGGCGCTGGCGCTGGCAAGCGCGGCTTGCAGCTCCGGACGTCATTCGGCTTCGGCCTTTCACCTGCCGCCGGATGGCGACGTCGAAAGAGGAAAAACAGCTTTCGTGGCCCTGGGCTGCAACGAGTGCCACGAAGTTTCCGGCGCGGACCTGCCACGGCCTACCGTGCAGCCGCCCGTTCCGGTCACCTTGGGCGGCGTACTCGACACGCGCTTGAGCGATGCCTACCTGGTGACTTCGATCGTCTATCCGTCGTATGACCTGGCGCCGCACCCCAAGGCGCAGATCGCGAACGGCGGCCAGTCGCGCATGCCCCACGACTACGCCGGCCGTATGACCGTGCGCCAGTTGACGGATATCGTCGCGTTCCTCCAATCGCGGTACATCGTGCCGCGGCTGCCGGAAAGCTATCGCTGAGTGTACTTCACCCAGATGGGGCTGGACCACGCCAGGTTGCGGTCCATCTGGATCACCCGCACGTAGTACCAGCTCTCCGCGGCGCCGCTGCCGGCGGCATTGTCGGTGTAATCGAACTCGACGGCCGGTGTATCCGGCTGCATCTTGTAGACGAACTTGCCGTCTTTGATGATATCGATCGTCTGGATGGGCGACGTGCCTTCCACCTTCACATGGAACACGGGTGAAGCCGCGGCCTCCAGAATGTCGCCCATCATCCACTCCTTGCCCTGCCGGTCGCGCGCGCGCACATCCAGCACGATGTTGTCCGTCGCCCCGCAGGCGTGGCGTTTGCGCATGCTCGCGACAATGTCCCGCCGGTTGATCGACGGCGAATAGACCAGCGTGTACGACATGTGGGTGGAAAGGTGGTCCGAGCTGATTCGGTGCCGAGCTTATAGCC
>JAJYLS010000505.1 GCA_021787555.1 Acidobacteriota bacterium
CCGCATCCGCCCACAGCAACTTCTCCTGCTCCGCGATCACGTCGGGGGTCTGCGTGCCCGTGGCGAAGGCGTGGCCGGACTCGCGGGCGTAGTTCAGGTGCCCGGTATCGGCCCGGTCGAGGAAGTCGGCGCCGTCGGCCTGCGCCTTCCAGCCCATGGCGTAGAGATCCGACACCTTGACCGCGTGGCCGAGGCCGGTCAGAGTCTCGACGGCGAGATCTTTCAGCGCGCCGTTGAGGGAACGCGGCTCAGGGTGGGCATAGACGATGAACACGTTCATGATGCTTTCCTCCTATTGTTTGTCCATGAGATGAATCACGGCTCACTGCACCGTGGAACCGCCGTCCACCACGATGCCCTGGCCGCTGATAAAGCTCGTCGCATTCGAGAGCAGGACCAGGACGCTGGCGGCGACTTCCTCAGGTCGCCCCGCGCGACCCGGCGGCATATTGGCCGTCCCGGCCCGCAGGGCGTTGGCACCCCCGAAAGCGCTTTCGGCCATCGCCGTTTCGATCGGCCGCGGACACACCGCGTTGATCCGGATGCCTTGCCGGAAGTATTCGAGGGCGGCGGTCCGGGTCAGGCCCAGCACCGCGTGCTTGCTGGCGTTGTAGGGGGCGATGTGGGAGAACGCCACCAAAGCGGCGATGGAGGCGTTGTTCACGATGGCGCCGCCGCTTGCGAGCAGAACTGCGATCTCGTATTTCATGCACCAGAACACGGCCAGGACATTCGTCCGCCACACGGATTCGATGTCCTCCGTCGTCAGCTCATGGAACGGTTTGGCGGCACCGAGCATGCCGGCGTTGTTGAAGGCGCCATCCAGTCGGCCGAAGCGGTTGACCGCGGCGTCCACTGCCTCGCGCACCGCCGGTTCCAGCGTCACGTCCACGGGCAACGCCAGCGCCTGTCCCCCATGGGTTCGGATCTGCGTCGCCAGGGCCTCGCAGGCATCGAGCCTGCGCGCGCCGAGCACGACGTTGGCTCCGGCCCTGCCGAGCGCCAGGGCCGTGGCCGCACCGATCCCGGAGGACGCTCCGGTGACGAGATAGGTTTTTCCCGCGAGATCCGGGTGCTTTACGGCCTGATCCTTCGTCTGTTCCATTGTCGCCCCAGCATGCATGATATGCTCCTATTGTTCGTATACCATAGAACGATTGAACGCTAGCACAGGTCCATGCGATACTGCAACCATGCGCGCGTTACACCACCCGCCGAGGGAAAGCCTGACTTTAACCGGGGTCTTGTACGCCCTGAGCGACCCGGTGCGGCTGGTTATCGTCAAGCATCTGGCCGAGGACGGCGGGAAAGCGTGCGGAACGTTCTGCCTGCCGGTGGCCAAGTCCACCGCCTCGCATCACTTCCGGGTATTGCGGGAAGCGGGCGTTATCCAGGTGCGGCAGGAAGGAACGCAGTATATCAACACATTGCGCCGGGAAGACCTGGACGCACGTTTCCCCGGATTGCTGGATTCAGTTTTGCGGGCATCGGGCCCGATTTGAATCGGCGTTCAGGGAAGAGCTCAGAGGGAACGGCCATCAAAAATGGCTGATGGGGAGAGGCGAAAAATCAGCGCCATCAAGACAGCGAACATTGATGGCGGCCATTTGATTACCCGAAGGGTCGGCCCTTTCACCGAACGGGTGGATTCCGCACTTCGAGCAGAATCGATGCTTGATGGTGTGCTTGCCGAACGTATAGGCGGCCTGCGTATTCCGGCCCAATCCTGCCACTGATTCCGGAGCAAAGCTGCCACCCGTTCCGGCGTAATCCTGCGACCCCGGTAGGATGTCCGGTCGGGACCTGGCGACGCGGTTTAATCAGCCGGTATCGTGCCGCTCTTTACCCCCAACAACGGGAAGGGAACGAGCGATGGCGAGACCGAGGTTATCCATGCGTCAGATCCGTGAAGTCCTGCGCCTTAAATGGGAATGCGGTTTGAGCAACCGCAAAACATCAAGCCTATGGCCGAGAAATCGGCGCACGTCGTCAGGCCGCAGCGTGGCTATCTCAACGGCACAGCCTGTGAAGTGCTCTCGCAGAAACCAGCGGGCAACGCGGATCCGGTTCCGGCGCGTCTCGTCCGCCAGGCCGCACACATCGCGCAAGTGTTCGTCGTAGCGGCGCAGTTCCTCCGCGACGGGATCTGTGGATTTCATGTAAGACCGCGCGCACAGCGCGGCCCGACGCGACCTGGTGTAGTTCATGGTGGCCTCCTGAAGTGAAAGCAACACTTCAGACGACCACAGAAATTATGTCGACCTTTCCGCTACCCCAGTCCCCGCCATGCCCTACCGGGCATTGGCCGCAAGCATGGCCACCTCAATTGCTCCACATAATCGAGAATTCCGCATAATCGGTCTTATATGGAGCGCTACATAAGGCCGAGAAGCAGTCGCCGCGCCAAGCCCACCGAGCTTCTGGTCAGGGTCGAAAGTATGCATTCTCGAACCAGACAGCTGACCTTCGGCATTGGCGACCATAATAGACTCTCGGAGCCAGCTTACCTCGCGTATCGAGTTGGTCGGGCGTTGATGGAGAGGTGCTAGATGGCTTGCGAGAAGATGAGATGCTAGTGCGTAGAGCGGGAGAGCGCGGTGTCGGGGGCGAGGGAGGGTGTCGGTGGGGGCTGTACCAATATAAA